>JAKCEB010000082.1 GCA_021838305.1 Actinomycetes bacterium
TCACTGGCGGCGTCTTATACGGCCCGCTCATGCCTTTCAAATCAATGGTCTCAATCTGCGACAGTGACGTCGGGCTCGGCAGCGGTCCACCGACCGCTTGCCTGGAAGAACCGCAGGCGGCAATCACCCCGAAACACATCCCAACAGCAGCCACCGTGCACGCAGACACCCGACGATGATCCTTAAACATGTCTCTCAAGTCCCGATCGGCCCACGGAGTTCCAGCTTACACTGCCCACAATCCAAGTCACGACACGTAGAAGGTCACGGATCCAGAAGCCCCACCGTTATCTCCACCTGAACCCGTAATGCTGTAGCTGTACGACGTCGACGTAACAGTGTTATCGAAGTACGCAGGAGAGTACGACAGACAGTAAGGCTGATAACCAGTGCCATAGTTATTACTTGAATAGGTGTATGGGCCACCAACTATTTCCGCATACCATCCCCCGCACGGAAACGAGACTTGAACAGTTTGGTAGTCAACTGTCGTAGCTTGTCCATTGAGGTAATACGTGACGTCGCCGTTGCTTCGAGGACCCGCCGTCGCGTACGCCGTGCTCGATAAGCCGCCCACCAGGACGAGACTCGCAGCAGCACTCGTAGCCATCACTCGTCGAACCCACTTCGTGTCTCTACGTGGACGGTTGCATATCGTTTGTAGCTTCGTCTTTCTTCCCTTTCTCTACTTAGTTGCTTCAAAGCCCATATTGCTTGGAAGGCTAATGTTATGACACTCTCACTGCTGATACATCAGAGGGATTCGTCTGTCCGACTCGACTGTTAGCCCCACGGCCACCACATGCCGGTACCCCTTCCTCAACAGAGTGCGCACGGTGCTCACTGATAGTGATGGTACGAGGACTGAGCCCGATGCGCATCTGCTGAAACGCGGATCTTTTGCGATCTCGTCGCAACGAGGGCACGCCGGTGCTAAGCGTGAATTGATCGAGGTCACAGACCGGCTTCACCACGAGATCGGGGAGGCGCTGACTGACGAAGCTGAAGCGGCCTACGACCTGTGCACTGCGCCAGCCATGCCCTTCGAAGGTTCCTCTCTCGGCCGGGGTACGTTGACTGGAGCTGTAGCGCCGCAAGAAGATACAGCAGCGACTCTGTACCGTCCGGCCACCCCTCGACCAGCACTGCTCCCACCTTTCCCGACTCCCACGCTCTCGACGGAAGCCGGTTTTGACTGCTCGCTGACGAGGACTTCCTTATCTGAGTCATATCGATAAACCGAGAATCCTCCCGATTTATCGATATACTCAGGAGGTGGACTACCTCCGCCCGATCGAGGCTCTCATTCCGGGCGCCCGAGGCCAGGTGCTCTCAGCTCTCACCAGCAACACACTCAGTCGCTCGCTACGCCAGTTGTCGGTGGACGCCGGGGTGAGCTGGAGTCGCACTGCCGACATCGTGGACGACCTGGCCGACCTCGGCTTGGTCGAACGCCGCCAGACGCCCGGGGCCGTCCTGGTCCGCCTGGTCACCGACAACGTCGTTGCCAAGTTGCTACAGCAGGCGGCCGATCTGCGATCCGACGCCATCGAAGGCATGCGAGAAGCAGCTGGGGACATCCGGCCGGCACCGTGCAGCCTGGTAGTCTTCGGGTCGTTCGCCCGAGGTACGGCCGATCGGGACAGTGATGTAGACGTCGTGGCCGTCACCACCAACCCCGTAGGGACAAATACCGGATCTTGGGAGGAGAGCATGGGACGTTGGGTCTCAACTGCGACAGCCATCGCCGGGAATCCCGTCAAGCTCATCGAGGTCGAGATCGACGAGCTGGCCTCGACTTCCGCGCGACTGACCGGTTGGCTCCAAGAAGCCTCCGAACAGGGCATAGTGCTGGCGGGAGAGCCGCTCTCCGCCCTTATGACTCGGCGCAAAGTCGGCCGGCGACATGGCTGAACGCCACTCCCCTTCGACCGTTGTCGCCACCACGGCCGACGCGGTGGCCTTCGCCGGCAAGGCGCATGAGTACCTCGACGCGGCCCACGACGCCATCGCAAGAAACAACTACGTCGCTGCTGTCGGCAACGCCATCCACGCCACCATCGCTGCATCCGACGCGGTGGCATCGCTGCGACTCAAGAGCCGATGGAAGGGCAACCACCCTGGCGGCCGCCGATCACGTCGCCTCGGCGGGAGCTGAGGGCCGTGTCTGCGCCGAGAGCCTACGGAAGGTTCTCCCGCTCAAACACCAGGCCGAATACGACCCAACGCCCATCCTGGCCTCGAAGGCGCAGGCCGCTCTCCGGGCGGCTACACAAGCGGTGAACGCCGCAGATATGGCGCTGGCCCGGGCCAGGCCGACGTGACGTGAATCGGTTCGAAAACCGTGGCGCTCGCGGTTCGGCATAACTCCAGTGGGCCATCCTGCGAGGCGCTGGGTGCCAGTATCCCGGCACTGGCCAGAACCTCCAGCGCACTGGCCGCAGCCCATCCAGATGGCACCTCTACGAGTAGTTGGCAGACGCAACATTGCCCTCGGAAACTGCGAAACATGCCTGAGAACCCGAGCATGTGACGGTATCGACATTATCGAGCGCTGGTCCGATGTCGGCTGGCAGGGACCAGCGGCCGCTGCGGTAGGTCACGGCGTATCCGGCGTCGTCGATCGCTGCGCATAGCGAGGCGGAGCCGCACGACAGTGCGAGGACCCCGAAGTCTCCTTGCCCCCAGCGAACGACCCCGCGCCTGCCGGAGTGCTGCGATAGCTGCATGCTTCGAGGATCCACGAACGTTGGAGACGCTCCCCATCCACTCGCACTCCACGCGACCTCATAACTCTGCGCGTTCATCGCCATGCACCAGCCGGCAGTCGGGCACGATACAAATCCGTTGCCGGGTGGGAGGACATCGAGCGGCGTCTTCCAGGATTTGCCGTTCCAGTGGTACGCGAACCCCTCGCCGTCGACGATCATGCACGATGTCGGCGAGCCACACGAGATCCCGCCAGCCCCGATCGATTCGCTCGCTGTCGACGCCCCGGGCGGCAGAACCGCGAGCGAACCCGTCGCCGTCCAGTGACCACTTCGAAGCGCGAAGGTCTTGCGTTGTCCGTCGACTGCCACGCATACGCCGCCGGCGCTGCACGCAAGCCCGACGAGTTGCTCCCCCGGCGCTCCATGGCCGTCGGCGATGACGGCTACACCTTTACTCCAGGATCGCCCGTTCCATTCCCAAGCCGTCGAGCCGTCCGATGCCACGCAAAAGCCGGCCGACCCACACGACAGGAGCTGCAGCGCAACAGGACTGTTGGAAGGAGCTTGGAACGGTTTTCCCCAAGTTTTGCCGTTCCAGACGACCGTCTCAGGAGTAGACCCTGTTGCTGCAACCCCTAAACCGACGCAGTAGCGGGAAGTAGTGCACGACAGGCGAAACAGTCGGTAGTTCCCGACGACGGCTTGCGGACGCGACCAACCAGCCGGCGCGGCACTAGCCGAGGACCCTCCGGATGAAGCGAGGATGAGAACCATGGAAGCACAGCAGACGACGAGGTTCCGCCGAGCAGTCAGGAAGACACCAGCGACTCTGCACCGTCTGGCCATTCCCTCAACCGACACTGCTCCCACCTTTCTCGGCTTCCCTGCCAATCGACAGCCCTCTAGGCCTGGAACATCGACCATCAGACCAAGAGGTGCCTCCTCTAATTTACTACGACAACGTCACCGTCTGGGCGAACCCCGCCTGACCCGAGGTTTCGCGTCGGCACGGGCGAGCGAACCGGCGGTCTCTCCGCAGTGGGCGGCGAGCTTGTCCACGCTGCGCCCGGCAATCTCTCCCGCCGCCGGGGTCCCAATCTCGGCGAGAGCATCCGAAAACGCGAACGGCAGCACCTCAGCGAGATGGATCACCCGCTGTCGCACTTGTTCGCCGGGCAGTCCGAGTATCAAGGCGGCATTTTCCCAGTGCCGGGCTTTCACCTCACCTATCCGGCGTTTACCACCGATCGATTGCGCAACCTGAAACGGCCCTCTCCGGTCGTAGGGAAAGGCAGTCGCCAGGTCGTACAGCGGGGCCACACGTACTTGCCCTGGCAAGATCAGCAGAGCAATGTTTTTCGAGTGACCGTCCGGCGCCCCGGCCAGATAGTTCACAGCAAGAAAATCCAATATGGCGAGAGCGTCGTCGCTGGGTGCCGTCGAGTACGCCGCCACCGCCCGCATCATGTCTCGCAGCATCGGTCCGCCCTCAGCTTCATATTTCTGGTCGGGAACCCTTCCGGTAGCGGAGCAGAAGTCCTCCTGATGCACGCGCAGGATCCGACCGTCAGCTCCCCGGACACGGTCGAAGCGTTCTGCGACCACGGCGGTTTGATCCTCAAATCTCCAAAGTTCGCAGGGCGCCACATCTACTCCTGCAGCACGCGCTGCTCTCATCGTGGCGTGTTCGACCAGCGCCTGGTGGCGGAGGCGCCCGATGCCGGGCTTGACAATGTGCGTGGTTGGCGCCGAACCCGTCGCTTGAAACCACCGGCCGTCGTGGCGGGCGAGGGCAAACTTCGACTGCTGACCCGCCAGCGACCAGTGCTCGCCAGTCATCACCCACGAGGCTGGGTCGGCAGCAAGGCGGCGCAGACGAGCGGCGATTTCCGTCTCGCCCAACTCGACGAGGCCGGCGTTCCGGACCGTCAGCGACTTCTCGTTCCCCGCCGGCACGAACTGGACCGCACCTGGACAGTCCGCCCCCATGCCGGCAAGCAAGTTGAAAGCGTCGGGACGGTCGACTCCCAACATGTCGGCCCAACGTCTCCGCGTGCCCGGATCTTCGGGCAGCAAACCCTCGAGATATGGCACCATCCGGCGCGCCCCGTAGACGGCCTCGTCGAGAGGTAGACGCAGAGACAGCGGGACCGGGACGGGCGAGTTCAGATACTCGCCGTCATAGCGGAACGACAACCGACCCGTGCCAACATCCCGAGACAACCGGCCCGTAACCGACCCGTACAGAACTACCGTGAGTTGCTCAGCCACGACTTCGCTCCCAGGCGGCCAGCACCTCTTGTTGGGCGGATGTAAAAGCGGTCTCCTCGACGGCAAACTCCAGGCCCATCGCCCGAAGAACGGCGATCACCAGCCCGATCTCGGCTCCGCGATGCCCCGCCTCGAGCTTCGCCAGCCAAGCGCGCGACACTCCCGCCTGCTCTGCCAACACCGATTGCGTGAGCCCGCGCTCTCGTCGAGCCGACGCTACGGCAGCCCCCACCGCCGCAGAACTACCGATACGATATCTACGCACGTAGACATCGTATCGAAATCCACGAACGTAGACATTACGGTAAGCAGTTAGCGTGCGGCTCATGCGGGCCGGTCCGAAGACGGCGACCCGCTTGCACGAGACAGCCCGTCATGTCACCGGCTAGTGTTTCTTTTCATGGCAGCCGACCGCAAACTGGAGCATCTCGCTCGCGTAGGAATGTTCTCCTCGCTCAATAAGAAGGAGCTGGCGCTCGTGGCTCGTGCGTCTGACGTGGTCAGCGTCGCACCGGGCACCGAACTGGTCAAAGAAGGCGACTTCGGCCACGAGTTCTACCTCATCCTTGACGGCACGGCCACCGTGCGCCGAGGCGGCCGCAAGATCGCCGAGCTGGCTGAAGGCGACTACTTCGGAGAGTTGGCATTGCTCGACCGGGGGCCGCGTTCCGCCACGGTCGCAACCGAAGGCCCCGCCGAGGTGCTCGTAGTGGGACAAAGAGAATTCCTCGCCGTGCTCGATCAGGTGCCGGCGGTATCGCGCAAGCTGCTGGCATCGATGGCGGCGCGGCTTCGCGAGGCGGATCGCAAAGCAGTCTCCCACTAGCTGAGATTCACCGGGACTTGACGGGCGGTTCCGGCGCAGAAGCAAGGCTCGTGACCGAAGCAGCCGGAGGCCGTTCAAGCCGACCTGGTTGCTGCCCTCCAAATCTCTCACTCAGACTCCTCCATTTCTCATGCGTACTTGGCTCCAAATCTCGTATTAATGCTAGGGCGCCATCATGGCCTCCCTGACCGGCGTCGTCGCCCGCCGAGGACTGACCCGGCCACCTTCGTGGCGACATCTGCACCGCTGTGCATCGACGAATACCAGAAGGCACCGATTGTTCTCGACGCCATCAAATCCGAACTCAACCGCGATGGTCAGCCCGGACGGTTCGTTCTCGCTGGCTCGGCCCGCCACGACTCATTGCCCAGTTCCGCCCAGGCCCTGACGGGGCGCCTGTCGCCCCTCACTGTCTGACCTCTGCGAACGTTACGAACCCTCACCGGGACGAACTTCCTTGCGGGTGTCGTCCTCTACACCGGCACCCGGTCCTACAACGTCGAAGACCCCCTATACGCCATGCCTATCGACCGATTCTGGACATGACCCAGGTCCCCAACGTTGTTTCTCAAGCGAACTGCTAGTAGCCACTCGCAGGGCCGTGACCCCAGGGCATCTTTAGGCATCTTCCCTTGACGCCGGGTAGGGTCTGGGTCACCCGATCCTAGAGAAGTTCCGCCCGGAGGCAGCCCCCTGTGAACCAAGACGTTCGACTGGCTATAGGCCTTGCCGTAACAGTTATCGGTATAGCACTCGTCCTGCGACGGGCACTGTTCCTGTACCGGCTGGTCACGGATGGCGCCCCCGCGCCGGGCAGGGCGTCCGACGTCAAGGCGGCGCTACAGGCGGAGTTGGCGGACGTGTTCGGCCAGCGCAAGTTGCTGAAGCGGCCGGGCCCCGGCCTCGCCCACTTCTTCACTTTCTGGGGGTTCATCGTCCTCACACTGACGATCATCGAAGCCTACGGGGACCTTTTTTCCAAGACGTTCGCCATCACGTCATGGCCCGGCCTCGGATTCCTCGAGGATTTCTTCGCCGTAGCAGTCCTCCTCGCCCTCGCCACCTTCACAGTGATCCGGGTACGCAACAGCCCGGCGCGAAAGGACCGCAAAAGCCGCTTCTACGGGTCGCACACCCGCGCCGCGTGGATCACCCTCGCGATGATCTTCGGGGTGATCGCCACCCTGCTGCTCTACCGGGGCGCTCAGGTCAACACCGGCGACTTCCCGTACTCCAAAAGCTGGTGGCCGTTCGCCTCACGGCTGATCGGCGGGGCGTTCTCGGGGCTCGGCCGAGGCACGAACCTCGACTTGGAGACGGCGTTCATCCTGGCGCAGATCGTCATCCTGTGGGGCTTTTTCGTGTTCGTGCTCAACTCCAAGCACCTCCACATCTTCGTTTCGGAGCCGAACGTACTGTTCTCGCGCCGGCCCAAGGCGCTGGGGCCGCTCGCCACCACCCCCGACATGGACCCGGAGAACATGACCGAGGACACGGTCTTCGGTACCGGCCAGGTCAGCCACCTGACTTGGAAGCAGCGCCTGGACCTGATCAGCTGCACCGAGTGCGGACGCTGCCAGGACCAGTGCCCCGCCTGGGCGACCGACAAGCCGCTATCGCCAAAGCTGGTGATCATGGACCTGCGCGAGCACCTCTTCGCGTCTGCCGGCGAACTTTTGGGGAAAAAGGCTGCCGCCACTGTCACAGCCGGCCCCGACAGTAACGCCACCAACTCTAAGGCAAACGTCGGCGGGGTCGCCACTAAGCCTCTGGTCCCCGACGTCATCGCACCCGACGTGCTTTGGTCCTGCACCACCTGCGGAGCCTGCGTCGAACAATGTCCCGTCGACATCGAGCACGTCGACACGATCGTCGACATGCGCCGCTACCAGGTGCTGATCGACGCGGAGTTCCCGAGCGAGGCGAACCTCATGCTTCGCAACGTCGAGAACCGTGGAGACCCGTGGGGCCTGGGGTCGAGTCAGCGCCTCGCGTGGACCGAGGGCCTCGACTTCGACGTCCCCGTTGTGTCCTCGGCCATTCCTGACGACGTCGAGTACCTGTTCTGGGTCGGCTGCGCCGGGGCTCTCGACGAGCGGGCGCGACGCACCACGCAGGCAATCGCCCGACTTTTGCATCAGGCAGGCATAACGTTCGCGGTGCTCGGACCGAAGGAGTCTTGCACCGGGGACCCCGCAAGGCGCCTCGGCAACGAGTACCTGTTCCAGACGCAAGCGCAAACGAACATCGAAACTCTCAAAGCTGCCGGAGTTCGCAAGATCGTCGCAAGCTGCCCTCACTGCTTCAACTCGATAGCGAGGGAGTACCCGTCGCTTGGAGGCAACTTCGAGGTGTTCCACCACACACAACTGCTCGAGAAGCTCCTCTCGTCGGGATCGCTGCAGCCCATCAATCGCATCGAGCAGAAGGTCACTTACCACGACCCCTGCTATCTGGGACGTCACAACGAGATCTACGACGAACCGCGTGGTGTGCTCAGCCATGTCCCGGGAGTCAAGGTCGAGGAAATGCACCGATGCCGCAACAAAGGCTTCTGCTGTGGCGCCGGCGGTTCGAGGATGTGGCTCGAAGAGAACATCGGCACTCGAATCAACGTGAACCGCACCGACGAGGCGCTCGCCACCGGTGCGGACGTCATATCCACTGCGTGCCCCTATTGCCTGATCATGCTCGACGACGCCACGAAGGCACGCCAGGCAGAGGGTGCCGCTCCGGAGTCAGTCCGCGTGATGGACGTGGCGCAACTGCTGGAGCAGTCACTCGGTGCTCCAGCCAAAGCCTGACAAATGCCAGCTGCGCCCAGATAGCAGATCTGACAGTCAATCGAGCTAACATCGTGCGACTGCCGTCATTTAAATTTGACGTTTTGCTATCTAGGTAGTTCCGCTACATGCCGACATGTAAGGTGTGGATCACGGCGGCGACGCTATCTCAGTCAGTGACCTAAAGATCGCCCTAGTCAACGGCGACATTACGGTCGCATACCAGCCGATCGTCTCGCTTCACGACAGCTCGGTCGTCGCCGCGGAAGCTCTACTGCGCTGGACTCATCCGCAACTCGGATCAATCAAGCCGGACTCCTTCCTCCCCGCCGCCGCCGCGGCAGGGTTGATGAGTGACATAACGAAGCACGTCCTCGCACAGGTGTGCCGCCAGCTTGCAATCTGGCAGCGAGAAGAGACTGTCGGCCCGCAGTTTCGTGTGTCTTTGAACATTGCATCTGCTGACTTGCTGGACCTGAGTTTCCCCGACACGATCAAACGAGCGCTCGATGCCGTCAACGTTGCCGCTGGCTGCCTCGTCTTGGAGGTGACCGAGAGAGATCTGGTGAAAGACACGATCCTTGCGCGTGAAGTCCTTCGGGGCGTACGCCGGCTAGGGATACGAATAGCCCTCGACGACTTCGGCACAGGATTTTCATCACTGAGCTACCTCAGGGACTTTCCGGTCGACACGGTCAAGATTGACCGAAGTTTTGTCGCAGGACTCGGCGACGACGCCGACTCGACCGCCTTGGTTCGCGGTATCATGTCGCTCACTCGAACCCTCGGGCTTCTAGTTGTCGCCGAAGGCGTCGAGAACGACATCCAGCTGGATGTGCTTCGCCAACTGGAATGCGACCTCGGTCAGGGCTATCTCTGGTCGGGAGCGGTCTCGGCACAGGAATTGCCGGCACTCGTCGCGTCTATCCAACCGGCGTCGGCGCGTTCCAGCTCTGCAGTCACCTTTCCCGTCCCGCAGGTGACGAGCCATCTGAGCTGGGCGGTTATCGACTCGCTGCCAACCGAGATCGGCGTCGTGGACGCCACTGGTGAGATCGTCGCAACCAACCTCGCATGGCAGCGTTTCGCTTTGCGGAACGGAGGGAACGCCGCCAACTGCGGCGTCGGAGTCAACTACCTCTCAGTCTGTGACCGCTCTCGGGCCCTCGGTTCCGGTGACGCTGCGATAGCAGCGCAGGGCTTAAGGGCGGTCCTGGCAGGAGACTTGAAGTCGTTTGACTTCGAATACGATTTCCCCAGTGGAGACGTGACGATGCGATTCGTGCTCCATGTGTCGACGCTTGCCGCGACCGGGGGCGCCGTCGTGGCTCACCTCGACATCTCTGACCGTCATCGCGCGAAGTTGGCGTTGGCCGAGAACGAAGCCCGCTTCCACAGCATTTTCGACCAGGTCCCGGTCGGCATACTTCGCGTCGACTCGGGCGGCCGGATACTCGACGCTAATCCGGCGCTCTGTCGAATAGTGGGTGTATCGACAGATGAGCTGCAGGGCAAGCTTAGAGACTCGGTATTCGAGCTCGGCGACGATGACCTGGATGCTATCCAGGAGCCTCCAAACGAGATCAAAGGCGAGCATTCCGTGATGTGCCGGGTCCGTCGGCCTGACGGAAGCGTCCGCATGACGCGCGTCAGTGACGTTCTCGTCTCAGGGCATGACGGCATCAATCGCGTGCTCGTAGCGACAGTCACGGATGTAACTGACCAGATTCGACTCAACGAAGAACTTCGCCGCGCGCAGGAGATGGACGCCTTGGGTCGTCTGGCGGCGGGAATCGCTCATGAGATCAATACCCCTACACAGTTCATATCTGACAACCTCTCCTTCCTCGCAGAGATGTGGGATGGTCAGAGCCGGCTGATCGATACCGCTACACAGGCGGTGCAACGTCTACGGGAAGGAGCCAGCGCTGCAGAGGTCGCTTGCCTTCTCGAGACGGCGATCACCGATGGCGACCTGGAGTACGCCCAATCCGAGATTCCCACCGCACTTGACCAGTCCCAGGAAGGGACGCGCCGGGTCGCCAGCATCGTAAAGGCCATGAAAGCCTTCGGACACCCCGATCAGGACAACCCCGAACCGACTGATATCAACCAGATGATCCGAGATACCCTAACCGTCGCACGCAGCGAACTTAAATACGCCGCTGATGTCTCTACAGACCTCGCCGCTATGCCGGTCGTGTCCTGCTACCGGGGCGCCATGAGCCAGGTAATCCTCAACTTGTTGGTCAACGCCGGCCACGCCATCCAAGAGCGTGGCAGTCGAGGGCTCATATTAATACGTACCTCCTTAGACGGGACGGCAGCTCAAATTGAGGTGACCGACAACGGGTCGGGGATCCCATCCGAGATTCTCCCCAAGATCTTCCGCCCGTTCTTCACCACCAAGCCGGTAGGGCAGGGCACCGGACAAGGGTTGGCTCTCGCATGG
>JAKCEB010000083.1 GCA_021838305.1 Actinomycetes bacterium
CCCTGAAACTGACGACGTCCCGGACCCGCTCGCCGCACCCGAGGCGCTGCCGCTCGATATGCCGCTGCCGCTCGATATGCCGCTGCCGCTCGAAATCCCGCTGCCACTCGATATGCCGCTGCCGCTCGAAATCCCGCTGCCACTCGCACCCGAGCTGCTTGAAGGGAGCGAAGCGGCGGCGGAGCGGGTCGCGGACGCAGGCCACAGCACGTGACCGGCTACGGTCCCGGCGCCGATCGTAGCTACAACGAGGGCTGCCGCAACCCCCGGACGGGTGCGATGAGATTTGCGCGGGGTGTGTACGTCCGCCGGCGGATACGTGTACGTCGGGATCTCCGACTCGGTCCCTGACGGAATCTGCACGGGATCAGGCTGTCCTTGGAACTGTGTCATGTCATCGTCCTCTTCCGGTAGGTCCTGGCTTGGTGCCATGTTCACCAGAATGCGCCCTGCAGCTGTGACTGCCTTAGGACGACGTTGAGAACATCCTGAAACGTGGCGCTCGCGGCCGTGTCGTCTTAGCTTGCGTGGGCGGCACCGGCGCCGAGCGCGCCGTCGGCGCGGCCCGCGTCGGTCTTGCGTGCCCGCGGCACGACAAACGACGCCACGAACCCGGCGGCTGTGACTACTGCTGCGACTTCGAAAGCCCGCACGAAGCCGGAGTCGAGCGCCTTCAGCGTCGCGAGCGCAGGGGTGCTGCCCTGGACATGTGCGGATCGCAGCAGCGAGCTTGTCCGGTCAGTCGCGATGGTGGCGAGGATCGCCAATCCAAGCGATCCGCCCACCTGGCGCGAGGTGTTGAGCACTCCCGATGCCAGTCCCGCCTGGCTTTGCGCGACGCCGCTGGTCGCAGTGGCAGCAAGCGGCGTGAAGAGCAGGCCCAGAGCCAGCGAGATCAGGCAGCCGGGGCCTAAAACGTGGACCCAGTAGCTGCCCCGGACGGTTATGCCCGAGAGCCAGAAGAACCCGACCGTCGCTGCGATCGTTCCAGCCAGCAGAAGCGGTAGCGCCCCGATGCGAGGGAGTAGACGCGAACTTGTCTGGGCTCCGCCGATGATGATCAGCGCCATCGGAAGGAAGGCCATCCCTGCCCGGAGTGGGCCATAACCGAGGACGTCTTGAAGGTACAACGAGAGGAAGTACCACATCGCGAAGAAAGCAGCACCGACGAGGAACATAACTACGTTTGCCCCCCACACGGAGCGGGAACGGAACAAGTCGAGCGGAACAAGCGGGTTCGAAGCGCCTTTCGCCTCATAGATCCCGAAACCGACCAAGACGACGACGGCCACGGAAAGGAAGACGACCGTCACCGCGGAAGTCCACGGGCGCGTCGCCGTGCCGACGATCGCATAGACGAGCGCGCTCAGACCGGCAGTGACAGCGACCGCTCCTACCACGTCGAGCTTCGCTCGCGGTTGGCCGCCCTCGCGGTGCCCCCTAGTCTCGGTGAGGTAGGCGAGCGCAGCGACGGTCGCAGCTATTCCGACAGGGATGTTGACAAAAAGAACCCATCGCCACGAGATCTCCGCTGTCAGGATCCCGCCGAGGATCGACCCAGCAGCGCCGCCCGCCCCAGCGACGGCGCTCCAAACCCCGATCGCACGAGCGAGGTCACGACCTTTGAACGTGGTTACCAGGATCGTCAACGTCGCAGGCGAAAGGATCGCCCCACCGACTCCCTGCGTGGCCCGAGCCACGGTGAGCCACGTCGAGTTCGTCGCGAGTCCTCCTGCGAGGCTCGCCGCTGTGAACAGCCAGAGGCCGGCCAAATAGACCCGGCGCCTGCCGAAGATGTCCGCAGCTCGGCCGCCGAGTAGCAGAAAGCCCGCGAAAGTGAGCACGTAAGCGTTGACCACCCACTGGAGGCCGGTAGCGCTGTAATGGAGGTCCCTGCCGATCGAGGGTAGCGCGACATTGACGATCGAAACGTCGAGGACGACCATGAATTGAGCAAGGCAGGCGATGGCCAGGACTGCGTTGTTGCGCGACCGTCGCCCCTGACTCGTGTCGGTGTCGGTCGTCAAGTCGGCGGTGGTGGGGGTCTCCGGCATCGTCCATACGGCAACACTCCCGACGTCTACTATCTTCCCGATCGCGCAACGCCCCGTCGTGTCGGCGCGGTACTATCGGGAAAGTTAGAAAGCGTGTGCGCACCGTCACAGCGCGACCTCGGAGGTATTGCAGGCGAATGTCCGATCTTGCGCGGTGGTGCTTCAGGCACCGGCGTTTTGTACTGGCGATCTGGCTCATCGCGCTCGTCGTGACGGGCGGGGCGAGCGGCGCGCTCGGGTCCAACTTCGCCACCAAGTTCCAACTCCCGAACACGCAGTCGGCGCAGGCCTTGAACCTGCTCCAGAAGGACTTCCCTGCGGCGTCGGGAAGCTCCGACCAGATCGTCGTGGCAGTGGACTCCGGGACGGTCACCGACCCGGCGGTCGAGTCGGTGGTGTCGAAGATGCTCGCGGCTGTAGCGCAACTGCCCGACGTCCGGGCGGTAAGCAGCCCATACAAGGCGACCGGCAAGGCGCAGATAAGCAAGGATGCCAAGGTGGCCTTCGCCACCGTCATCTTCGACGGCCAGGTCGGCGGTAACTCGCCGGCCGACGTGCGCCGTGTCGTGTCGACGGCTGAGGCGGTTCGAAGCTCCACGCTGCAAGTGGCCCTCGGCGGTCAGGATATAGAGCAGCTCAACAGTCAGGCAGGGTCGTCGAGCACGATCGCCGGTGTCATCTTCGCTCTTATCGTACTCGGACTGGCGTTCGGCGCCCTTTTCTCCGCTCTGCTGCCGATCATCACCGCCTTGATAGCGATCGGCATCGGCACCAGCGTCACGACAATTCTCAGCCACGTCCTGTCGATCGCCAGCTTCGCGCCCCTCCTCGGCGTGCTGATCGGATTGGGCGTCGGAGTCGACTACGCGCTGTTCATCCTGACGCGCCATCGCAGCGCAATCAAGGCCGGCAAACCGATCGAGGACGCAGCGGTCGAGGCGATCAACACTTCCGGTCGGGCCGTGTTCTTCGCGGGGATCACGGTGTGCATTGCGCTCATGGGCCAGTTCGTGCTCGGCTTGTCGTTCCTCTACGGTCTGGCGATCTCAGCGTCGGTGACCGTGCTGCTGACGATGTTCGCCTCGATAACGCTGCTGCCGGCGCTGCTCGGATTCTTCAGGTCGAAAGTGCTGAGCAGGCGCGAGCGTCGCAGCCTGGCGGAGCGCGGCCCGGAATTGGACCACGTATCTGGATTGTGGAGTCGCTGGTCTAGCTTCATCGAGCGCCGCCCCGGGCTGCCGGCCGTCGTAGCGCTGCTGGTAGTGGTGGCGATAGGACTACCCATTTTCACATTGCGCCTCGGTCTCGACGACGCGAGCAGCGACCCACCGGGATCGACGACGCTGCAGGCCTACCAGCTCCTCGCCCGAGGCTTCGGTCCGGGATTCAACGGACCGCTGCTCCTCGTAGCGCAGCTCCCTAACTCGGCCGACGAGGCGGCATTTGCTGCAGTTGCCTCCAGCGTCGCTAAGGTGCCCGGGATCGTATCTGTCGCCCCGGTGATCACCAACCCGGCCCGGACCGTCGCGATCGCGACGGTCTACCCGACGACCAGCCCGCAGGCAGCACAAACGACCATCCTCGTGGACAAACTACGTTCGGATGTCATTCCGAAAGCTGAGACCGGCAGCGGTCTGACCGTGCTCGTCGGGGGTCAGACGGCTATCCAAACCGACTTTGCGCACATCCTCGCCTCGAAGCTGGTCTATTTCGTCGCAGCGGTCGTCATCCTCGGTTTCATACTGCTGATGGCGGTCTTCCGGAGTCTCGTGGTCCCGCTGGTCGCGTCGGTGATGAACATCCTCTCCGTCGGGGCGTCCCTCGGTATCTTGAACGCGGTATTCGAGTGGGGATGGGGTCACTCGCTGCTCCGGATCTCGTCGAAAGTCCCTGTCGAAGTGTTCCTCCCGGTGATCCTCCTGTCAATCCTCTTCGGGTTGTCGATGGACTACGAGGTGTTCTTGGTAAGCCGGATGCGCGAGGAGTGGGTGGCGCACCGCGACGCGTCGCGTGCCGTGACCGTGGGCCAGTCTGCGACTGGCCGCGTCATCACGGCTGCAGCGACGATCATGATCCTCGTCTTCGCCTCGTTCGCACTCGGAAACAACGTGGTGATCAAACAGTTCGGGATAGGCCTCGCCGGGGCGATATTCGTCGACGCCTTCGTGATACGAACGGTGCTCGTGCCTTCGGTGATGCACATGCTCGGCAAGTCGAACTGGTGGTTGCCTGCCTGGCTCGACAAGGCGATCCCGCATCTGAACATCGAAGGCGTCGACAATCCTGGCGGGGATCTACGCGACGACGAACCGGCGCTCACTGCTCCCTGACGGCCGGGGCTGACCGCCCGTCGGCCCGGAGTTGGGGGGAGTTGGCGGCGTCAGCCGGTGAGCGGTGCCTAGCGGTCTGGAGCTGTGACTGTGCCGGGTCCCGCGAACGCTTGGGCTATAGAAAGCCATACGGTAGCGGTCGGCCCTGTAGCAACGACAGCCGTGCGCCTTGGGTGGCGGCGTTGGGTGAACACGAGAGCCACGTCGAGCGCCGGCCCGCTGATGACGTCTTCGGCGTCGCCCGGCCCCCACGACCACGTCGCGCCGTCGGGCGCGACGACAACCAGGCGAACCGGGTCTCCAGGGTCGGTCACCCCGTGCGACGCGAAAGCGTACGAGCGCGCGCCGTAACCGATATGGCAAACGTGGCGGAGGCGCGGTCCGGTCGGGGTGCGCAACCCGAGCGCATCTTTGACGTCGACGCCGTGAGCCCACGCTTCCATCAGCCTGGCGGTCGTGAAACTCGCCAGGCTCATCGCCGGCCCGTACCACGCGACGCGCCGTGCCGAGTCGGCCTTCGTCGCAGCGGTGGTATACGCAGCGGTAGCTGTCCTCCAACGATCGAGGAGTGCCGCAGGATCCCCAAGGGTTCGTCCGAGTGCGACGTCGGGTGTCGGCGCTCCGGCTGCTACAGCGGAGACCGCGTCGGTCATGAGCTGTCGGCGCTGCACGTCGAAGAGGTCAGGGTCGACGAGAGAGGTGACGGCCGCCTCCTCGAAGAAACAGAGGTGGCTGAGGCTGTCGCGGACATCCCAACCGGCGGCCGGCGTCGGCTTCCCCCAGTCGGCGGATGAGGCCTTTGACAGCACGCCGAGCAGGTCGGACTGCTCAGCTGCCAAGTCAGAGCACAGCTCGGCTACGTCCGGCATGGTCGCAGACGCCGCATCGAAGCCATACTACAAGGGATGGACTTCGACATGGCTCCCGACGACGATCCGAGGCGCGCAGCGCTACGCGACTGGCTAGCGGCGAATCCGAACCCGAGCGGGCGCCAGCTCGCCGAGGCTGGATGGGTGGTCCCTCACTGGCCTGCCCCCTACGGCCACGACGCCGACGCCCTTCACCAGCTGATAGTCGACGAGGAGCTGCAAAAGGCAGGCGTGTCCCGGCCGGTCAACCCGATCGGTATCGGTTGGGCGGCGCCGACGATTCTGATGGCCGGCAGCGACGCCCAAAAGCAGCGTTACCTGTGGCCGGCGCTGTCGGGCGAGGAGGTGTGGTGCCAGCTGTTCAGTGAGCCCGACGCCGGGTCGGATCTTGCGTCACTTCGATGCAGCGCAGTTCGCGACGGTGACGAGTGGGTGCTCAACGGCTCGAAGATCTGGACAAGCGGTGCGCACCGCTCGGCTTTCGGAATCCTGCTCGCCCGCACGGATCCGGACGCGCCGAAGCGGCGGGGTATCTCGTATTTCGTCTGCCCGATGCGAACGCCGGGGATCACCATGGCGCCGATCGTGGACATGACTGGGGCGCACTCCTTTAACCAAGTGTTCTTCACCGACGTCCGCTTGGGTGCCGACTGCCTGGTCGGCGAGCCGGGTGAGGGATGGCGTCTCGCGAAAGCGACTCTCGCCAACGAGCGCGTTTCGCTGTCGAGCGGTGGTGTGTTGTGGGGGAGCGGACCGACCGTCGACGACCTCCTCGAAGCGGTGCGCGCCGGCGGAGGTGTCGCCGACCCGGTGCTACGCCAGGAGACGGCCCGCGTCTGGGCCGAAGGGCGGATACTGACCCTCATGCGCTACCGGACGCTGTCGGCGCGACTGTCGGGCGCTGCGCCGGGCCCCGAAGCGTCGGTGCAGAAGATTCTCGCCGACGAGCACGGCGGCCACGTGATGGCGCTCGCGAAGTCACTAGCGGGAGCCGCCGGGATGCTGCAAGGATCAGGCCCGACCGGGACGGTACCCGAGAGGCGTCGAGCAGGCCCGACCGAAATGAAGGCTCGGGGCGGTCTCGGCGGAGTCGACCCCGTGTGGCATTACGGCTGGACTTTTTCCCCGGCGCTCACCATCGGCGGAGGCACTTGGGCGGTGCAGCGCAACATCGTTGCGGAGTGGGTGCTCGGCCTTCCCCGCGATGTGCCGGGGTAGCGTCCCGACGGTCGGGTAACGTCTGGCACCGTGCCCGAGAGACGACCTGGCCGCGGCATCCTGTCGGGCCCTATCGACGGCGAATGGCGCCCCGGGCGCATCTACAGGGAGGTCGAGGCGACACCGGGGCTGGTCGTCACGCACCTCGGGTCGCGTTTTTCCGGGGTAGTCGTCGGCTTCGATCAGGCTGCGGTGGTGGTCCGCTCGACCAACACCGGCTTGGAGCGCCTGTTTGCGATGCACCGGGCGGCGTTCACGCTCGGTGGGGAGACGGTCACTTTGGTGGTCCCGAAGCGCCCTTCCGCCAAGTTGCCCGCCGGAGGGGCACTCAACCGTACGCGGTCGGGTTCGATTAATGCCGGTCCCGCCCGGGCGAGGGTGGCGAGGGCGAGCCGGATCCTGGTCGAGGGAATCCACGATGCTGAGCTCGTCGAAAAGGTGTGGGGTGACGACCTGAGAGTCGAGGGGATAGTGGTGGAGCGCCTCGACGGCATCGACCACCTGCAGGATTTCATCGAAGCCTTCCGCCCGGCGGCCGACGCTCGGCTCGGCGTCCTCGTGGACCATCTGGTGGCGGGCAGCAAGGAGTCGAGAATCGCCGCGGCGCTCGAAGGTCCTCATGTCCGAGTCTGCGGCACGCCGTTCGTCGACGTGTGGCAGGCGATCCGGCCTCACGTTGTAGGACTCGACCGCTGGCCGACGATCCCGAAGGGACAGTCCTGGAAGGAGGGGATCTGCACCGCTATGCGCGAGCCGGACCCGGGAAGGCTGTGGCGGAGCCTCGTTGCCCGAGTGGGAAGTTACGTGGACCTGGAGCCGTCGCTCGTCGGGGCAGTCGAGTCGTTGATCGACTTCGTGTCGGCCACTGACGGTCCGGCGGAGGAGACCTGACAGCGGACCATCGGCGAACGGTCCAATGACGCAACCCCCGCCATGATCGCGAGAATCCCCGCAGCGAGCAGAGCGTCGCCGGACACGCCGATGTGGCCCACGCTCTCTCCGAATACGATCGTCGCAATGAGCGAAGCGGCGACGGGTTCGCCGACGTCGAGCAGCGGAAGTGACACTGCCAGAGGGCCCGCCTGGTAGGTGTTGACCGTCAGGGTCATGCCTATGATCCCGAGGACGGCAAGCACCCACGGCTGCCATGTCGCGAGAAAGCCGATGCCGTGCACTTGAACCTGGTGAGTCGTGGCTTTCGTGATGATCGACAGCAGCCCGAAAGTCACCCCCGCGGCAGCCGCCAAAAGGCTTGTCTTGACGATCTTGCCAGCCCCTCTTGAGAACGCGAGAAGCGCCGCGACGACCGCCGCCACCGAACCGAACAGGATCAGCCAGCGTCCGGGCGTGGCGGTTATCAGCGTGTTGGAGGGGTGCACGACGACCAGAAGCGTCATCAACCCGATGCTTACAAGCGCGATGCCGGTCCATTCCGCCTGGCCGAGTCTTCGTTTGGCGACGACCGCAGCCAACGGTATGGCGAAGGCGAGCTCTGCCACGATCAAAGGCTGCACAAGTACGACGGGTGCTATCGAGAGCGCGATAGCTTCCATGCCGAAACCGGCGACCGACGCCAGGAGGCCGATCAGCCACACGGGGTCCCGTCCGACTCGGACCAGGAGGCCGCCGTCTATCGCCTTGGTTGGCGGCGGTCCGGATTTGGCTGCGGATTCTCGGTTCGCGTCGTCGGCATCCCCCGAGTCGGCATCGCCCGAGTCGGGGACGGCAGGATCGCCGTCGCCGGGCGCAGGCTGGCGGGCTATGGCCGACATTTGGGTCACGTTTGAAACGGCAAACGATGCGGCGGCGCCCAGTGCAAGGACTATCGCTGCGAAACGCTCACCACTCAACAACATGTCTGTGTCCAATACCCATATCTACATTTGGCTCACCGTCTGACTCTTGAGCGAGCTTACCGGCATTGATAGGTTGAGCAGACCTTTGAGCACCAACGGACGACGACGTGACGGCGACGACGATGGCTCCGTCGACGGCTACGTCGACGGCTACGTCGACCACCACGTGCATTTCCTGTCGAGCGTCGCCGCCAGCGTCTCAGTGGACGTGTCGGGCGCTCGGAACGTCCCGGGAGTCGTCGAGTGTCTCTCTGGAGCGCACGTGAAAGGGTGGCGAGGCGGTGTGTCCGGCGGCTGGATACGTGGGTGGGGATACGACGACGCGCTCCTCGACGAAGCACGCCATCCGACACGGGATGACCTGGATCGAGTGAGCGCGAAAGGTCGCCCCATGGTGGTTCATCATCGAAGCGGCCACGTAGCAGTGCTCAACACGGCGGCCCTGCGTGAACTCGGCGTCGAGGAGCATCCAGACGGTATCCTCTACGACCGCCACGACCTTCTCGGTCGAGTGCCGAGACTCGACCAAGCGACGCTCGACGCTGCAGCCGCAGCCCTGAGCAGGCGCTGGGCGGCCAAGAGAATCGACGGTTTCGTAGACGCAACCCACACCAACGGACCTGGCGAGCTCGATCTGATGGCGCGCTGGTCACGTGACGGCGTCGTCGTCCAAGTCGTAAAGATGATGGTCGGGTCCGCCCACGTTGACGAGGTCCCCCCGTTCGGGACGCCCCTTTGCGGCGCCGTGTCGGTCGGCCACGTCAAGTTGATGCCGCTGCCAGGGCGAACCGATGAAGTCGAGCCGGAGGTCACAAAGGCTCACGATGCCGGCTTCCCCGTCGCGGTGCACGTCGTCGACGTCGAAACTCTCCAGGTAACCCTCGACGCCTTCTCGAAGTCGGCGCCCCCGGCGGGCTCGACCGATCGCATCGAGCACAACGCTCTGTGCCTACCTGAACAGGTGGAGGCTATCGCCCGCAGCGGTGCCCGAGTGGTAGTGAACCCGTCGTTTCTTCACGGGCGGCGCGCCAAGTACGAGCGGGAGCTGAGCGAGATCGAGCGAAACTGGCTCATCAGGATCCGGTCGTTGCTCGACGCCGGCGTGGAGGTCCGGGCCGGCTCGGACTCGCCTGTCAGCGAAGCGAACCCGGCGGAGATGATCAGCTGCGCGATGGCCCATCCGTTCGTCCCCGAGGAGTCCGTCGATCTTTCGACAGCAACGAGGCTGTTGAGTTGGTAGCCCGGTAAAGTAGTTAGCAAGGGAAAATAACGAGAGGCGCAGCTTGTCCTTGACAAACTCCACGACGAAGGCTGGTGGCGATACGACGAGCGGCGGAGCTGCGACCGACGATGGTTACAAGTGGGTGGCCCTGTTCAACGTTACGTTGGGTGTTCTGATGGCGACGATCGACTCGTCGATCATGCTCATCGCCATGCCGGACATCTTCAGAGGTATCAAGCTGAACCCCCTCGTCCCGGCCAACAGCTTCTACCTCCTGTGGATGATCCTCGGCTTCTTGGTCGTGAGCAGCGTGCTGGTCGTCAGCCTCGGCCGTCTCGGGGACATGTTCGGCCGGGTGAAGATGTACAACCTCGGCTTCCTCGTCTATACCTTGTCCTCCCTGGTCCTGACGGTCGACTGGATGACCGGCCCCGACGGGGCGATATGGCTGATCGTGGGCAGGATTGCGCAGGGGATCGGCGCTGCGTTCGTGATCGCCAACTCCGCAGCGATCCTCACGGACGCCTTCCCGGCCAACCAGCGGGGCCTCGCCCTCGGGATCAACAACATTGCGGGTATCAGCGGTTCTTTCATCGGGCTGATCCTCGGCGGGCTTCTAGGGCCGATCGAGTGGCGTCTCGTGTTTCTCATCTCCGTCCCGATCGGGGCGCTCGGCACGGTCTGGGCCTACACCAAGCTGCGCGACACGGGCCTGAGGAAGCCCGCTTCGATCGACTGGTGGGGGAACGTGACTTTCGCCGTTGGTCTCATCCTCGTCATGGTCGGGATCACCTACGGGATCGAACCGTACGGCCGCCACACCATGGGCTGGACCAGCCCGCGTGTCGAGATCGAACTGGGGGTCGGCGTGGCCACCCTCATTGCGTTCGCGCTTGTCGAGCGCCGCGCCGAGAACCCGATGTTCCGCCTGCCGCTCTTTCGCATCAAGGCTTTCACCTTCGGAACTCTGTCGACGTTCCTCTCCGCGGTTGGAAGGGGCGGTTTGATGTTCATGCTGATCATCTGGCTGCAGGGCATATGGCTTCCCGAGCACGGCTACAACTTCACGCAGACGCCTCTGTGGGCGGGGATCTACATGCTGCCGCTCACGTTGGGATTCCTCCTGGCAGGACCCGCGTCGGGGTATCTCTCGGATCGCTACGGGGCCCGGCCGTTCGCGACGGGAGGGATGATCGCAGCGGCGGTCAGTTTCTTGGCCCTCGAGACTCTCCCGATCGACTTCAGCTACCCGGTGTTCGGAGCGCTTTTGTTCCTGAACGGCCTGGGGATGGGAGCCTTCGCCGCGCCCAACCGTGCCGGGGTGATGAACAGCCTGCCACCCGCCGACCGGGGT
>JAKCEB010000084.1:0-3463 GCA_021838305.1 Actinomycetes bacterium
CGCGGTCAAGTACAGGACGCCGGTGTTCCTACTCTCCGACGGCTATCTGGCGAACGGGGCGGAGCCGTGGCCGGTACCGGACGTGGCGGCACTCCCGAAGATCGACGCGGAGTTCGCAACCGCCGCGAACCACGTCGACAGTGACGGCAACGAAAGCTTCTGGCCCTACCTGCGAGACAGCGAAACCCTCGCGCGCCCCTGGGCGATACCGGGGACGCCAGGACTTGCGCATCGCATAGGCGGCCTCGAAAAGGCCGACGGGTCGGGTTCTGTATCCTACGACGCAGCCAACCACGACCTGATGAGCCGCCTGCGCGTGGCGAAGGTCGCGGGGATCGCCCGGGACATCCCCCGCGTCGAGGTCGACGACCCGACGGGGGACGCTCGACTGCTCGTGCTCGGGTGGGGATCGACATACGGCGCTATCGCTGCGGGAGCCCGGCGGATCAGAGAGCGCGGCCTGAAGGTGGCCCATGCGCAGTTGCGGCACTTGCATCCCTTCCCTTCGAACCTCGGCGAGCTCCTCGGCTCGTACGATCGCGTTCTCGTGCCCGAGCTCAACCTCGGCCAGCTCGTCAAGCTGGTGCGCGCCGAGTACCTCGTCAACGCGAAGTCCTTGTCGAAGATGTACGGCAAGCCGTTCCAGGCAGAAGAAATAGAGATGGCGATGCTCGAAGCAATCAAAGCAATCGACGGTCCGGACGCCAACGACCCTCAGCAGATGAAAGCGAACCAGCAATGACCGACCTTGCAGAGCCCCTGGCCCCGACTGCGGGCGACAAGCCACGATCCTCCGCCGTGCCTGTGACGGTGAAGAAGGACTGGGCGACCGACCAGGAGGTCCGCTGGTGCCCGGGATGCGGCGACTACTCCATCCTCACTGCGGTGCAGATGCTCATGCCGGAGCTTGGCGCCGCTCGGGATGACACCGTGTTCGTGTCGGGGATTGGTTGCAGTTCCCGCTTCCCCTACTACATGAACACCTACGGTATGCACTCGATCCACGGTCGGGCGCCCGCGATCGCGACGGGGCTTGCTGTGAGCCGGCCGGATCTGCACGTGTGGGTGATCACGGGCGATGGAGACGCCTTGTCGATCGGCGGCAACCACCTCCTTCACGCTTTGAGGCGAAACGTGAATGTGACGATCATTTTGTTTAACAACCAGATCTACGGGTTGACGAAAGGTCAGTACTCACCGACGTCGGAGACGGGCAAGGTGACCAAGTCGACCCCGTTCGGAAGTCTCGACCACCCGTACAACCCGATCTCCCTCGCCCTCGGCGCGGAGGCGACGTTCGTAGCGCGCACCCACGACATGGACCGCAAGCACATGATGGAGACCTTCAAAGCCGCCTACGAGCACAAAGGTGCCGCCCTCGTCGAGGTCTACCAGAACTGCAATGTCTTCAACGACGGCGCCTTCGAGGCGATCCTCGCCAAGGACGCCCGGCCCAACATGCTCATCCCGTTGCGCCATGGTGAGCCGATCCGCTTCGGGCCAGCGGCCGAGCACGGCGTGGTAATCGAAGACGGCCACGCGAGGGTGGTCGAGGTCGCGGACGTCGGGGAGGACGCTCTGGTCGTACACGACGCACATCGAAGCGATCCGAGCCTCGCTTTCGCGCTTTCGCGCCTGTCGTCGGGTGCGAACGCCCCCACTCCTGTTGGTGTCTTTCGAGCGGTGGAGCGGGCGGAGTATGGGTCGCTTGTCAACGCCCAGGTAGCGGCGGCTGTGGAGGCGAAAGGGCCTGGCGATCTCGCGAAGCTGTTGACTTCCGGGCCGACCTGGAGCGTCGGCTAGGGGGAAGGGACGGCGGCCGCCGATGGGGCGCTAGGAGCTGTCGGCCGTCGCTAGCGGGTCGTTCGGGGTCGCTAGCGGTGGCTAGCCGTGGGCAGCTGTGACTATGAGCCGGAAAAACGCACTTTTTGGTACACGATCTTCACGCCTACAAAATCTTGTACCAAAAAGTGCGTTTTCCGAGCGAGGGCTGGTACAAGATTTTTTGCAAGGAGAAATCCTGACCAAAAGTGACGTTTTTCCGGCGTTCTTGGTACAAACGTTTTGGGCCGAATGAAATCCTGACCAAAAGTAACGTTTTTCCGACGTTTTTGGTACAAGCGTTTTTTCACGTGATGAGATCCTGGCCAAAAATGACGGTTTTCCGGCATGACCGGCCGACCGAACAGGGCGCAACCCGCATCAATACGACCAAAGGGGGCGCAAGGTGCCCGCCGCAGGCGTGCATCCCCGAGCGTATGCGCCCCTAGCATTCGAGCTCGCGGATAACCGTTCCCGTGCGGGGCTTCGGCCAGAAAAAGGTCGTCTTCGGTGGCATCCGGGTCGCCCCCCTGCTTATGGCGGCGATCTGCGCGACGGTTGCGGGACGCAGAAGGACTGCAGCCGACGCGGCGCCGGACACGACTGCAGCTGCGGCGTTGTCCCACCCGTGCTGGTAGACGACCTCATGTTCGGGGAGCGCTGCGAGGGCAACGTCGAGCCGGCTGCTGTCAAGGTCGTGCTTGGCGGCCTCGGTGACGTTCGCCTTCGGCCACGCAAGCCAGGCCGTCTCCGGGGTGAGGACTGCGAGAGCGCCGGCCTCCTCCATGCGTGAGAGAAGCGACCGGTCGATGGGTCCGCCCGGTGCCAACTCGAACCACGGCTCCAATGCGCCGGGCAAGTCGAATCCATGTGGCAGACCGACAAGAAGGCGGTGGATGCCCTGAACGGTCAACTGTTCGTCGGCGAGCTCCACCACAAGCGCCATAACGGCGCCTGGCCCGTCGGCTGCAGCAGTGTCGCCGTCAAGCTCGCTTTGAAAAGTGAGGGCGGTCTCGTATCGGTGGTGGCCATCGGCGACAAGGACCGGGTTCGCTGCGACCGCGTCGCTGATCTTCGCGACAGCGTCGGGCGAGGTGATCGGCCACACCTCGTGGGTGACACCCTCCGAGTCGGTCGCCCGCTCGAGTGGGTGGTTCGGAGGTTGAAGCAAGGCACTCAGACCAGGCGTGGGGGAGAGGCACCATATGGGCGACAGGTTGCAGCGGGTCGCTCGAAGCAGCTCGAGTCGGTCGGTCTTGGCTTTGGGGGTTGTCTCCTCGTGGGGAAGGATCCCCCGGCCCGGTGCCTCCAGGTGTAGGGCACCGATCACTCCCAAGGTCTGGCGGTGGCCGCCGGTCGGGTCGCGGAAGCTCATCCGGTACCCGTAGAAGGCAGCCTCGGCGTCGCGATGCAGGACGCCGCCGTCGCGCCACGCGTCGAGGAGGGTTCTTGCTGCCTCGTAGCGGTCGTCGCCGCCGTGGGGTAGCTCGAGCCTCACCACGTTGTACGGGCTGCGTGCCTCCAGAGATACCCGTTCGGCGTCGGAGATGACGTCGTATGGAGGGCACACGACGTCGTCTAGGGAGCGAACATGGGACAGCGAGAAGCGTAAGCCTGGAAAAGGACTGAAGCTGGGCATGGG
>JAKCEB010000084.1:3563-10882 GCA_021838305.1 Actinomycetes bacterium
TGCGTGTTCGACCTCGACGGCGTCGTCTGGTTAGCCGGTACCCCGATAAAGGGTTCGCCTCAAGCGATCGAACGGCTCCGCAAGGCCGGGTCGTCGGTGGTCTTCGTGACCAACAATTCGACGCCGACCCTCGCCGACTATGTCGAGCGGCTCGCACGTGCGGGAGTCGAGGCGCATCCCGGAGAGCTGGCCACCTCTGCGCAGGCGGCGGCGACGTTGCTCGGCCGTGGTGACCGGGTCGCAATGCTCGGAGGCCCCGGGCTTGCCGAGGCTCTCTCCGATACCGAGGCTGAGGTGGTGCCGCTCGACGCGGACCCCGGCGTCGTGATGGTCGGCAGGACAGCCGAGTTCGATTTCGCCCAACTCTCCTTGGCCGCAAGCGCCATCCGGGGGGGAGCAAGGTTCATCGCGACCAACACCGACGCGACGTTTCCGACGCCGGCCGGCCTTGAACCTGGGGCGGGAGCCTTGGTCGCGTTCATCGAGGTCGCGTCGGGGCGTAGTCCCGAGGTCGCGGGCAAGCCGAACGCTGCGTCGGCGTCCCTCGTCGTCGAACGCTACGGCGTACCCGACTACGTCATCGGTGACAGCCCGAAGACCGACGGCGCCTTCGCGACCCGTCTCGGGTCGCCTTTCGCCCTCGTGCTCAGCGGCGTCACCAAGCGCGAGGACCTGCCGGTCACGCCCACGCCGGCGATCGTTAGCGACGACGCGGCACGAGCCGTGGACGCGATCCTTGGAGGAACGAACGCCTGAACAACCGCACGGGAGCAAGACCCCGACGGCAAAGGTGCTAACTAATGCAAGCACAATGGCGGTTTTGGCGGTACGATGTGGTATGCCACGAGATGAAAAGGTAAAAAAAGCCCGCGACGCGGGTTTCGATCTACTCGAACTAGCGCGCTCGAAGGCCGAGGAGTTCCTGCGGGAGCTGTCCCGCTCGGGAGAGAGCGCCCAAGAGGTTCTCGACGATCTGGCCCAGGGAGGCAAACGCGGGACCGACCGCCTGATCGAAGTGATCCGCAGCGAGGTCGCCCGCCAGCTCGGTGTCCTCGGGTTGGTCACCAAGGAGGATCTCGCCGACCTCGAGCGCCGTATCGACGAGCGCTTCGCCAAGGCGGCTCCGGCCGATCGCGCGACGAGGACCGAAAGCACCTCCACCGCAGCAGGCACCTCCACCGCAGCAGGCACCTCCACCGCAGCAGGCACCCCCGCCGCAGCAAGCGCCCCCGCCGCAGCTAGCACCCCCGCCCCCAAGCCCGCAGCACGGGTAGCCAAGGCGACGGGCACCCGCCCAGCCAAAGCGCCCGCGTCGAGGCCTGCGGGCCCGAGCCGACCGGCAGGTAGTGACGGCTCAGGTGCCACGAAGCCGGCTGCCTCGAAGGGCCCTGCGAACCGCAGCCGTCCGCGGCCTTCCAAGAAGAACGAAGGCTGAACTGGCCCAGCAGCGCCGCCGCCTAGACGCCGCCCTGGTGGGCCTACGCCTGGCTGGCTCCCGGACCCAAGCTGCAGCGTTGATCGAAGCCGGCCTTGTCGTAGTCGGCGGAGCCCCGGCCACCAAAGCGTCGAGGCTCGTAGCCCCGGGCGAGCCGATCCGCTTGGTCGCCGAGGGCCCGAGGTTTGTCAGCCGCGGCGGCGAGAAGCTTCAATCCGCCCTGGAACACTTCGGGGTGGATCCGACCGGGAAAACTGCCCTAGACGCTGGGGCTTCGACCGGCGGGTTCACGGACTGCCTCCTGCGAAACGGAGCCGCTTCGGTGGTGGCCGTCGACGTCGGCAGGGGACAGCTGCACCAGCGGCTACGAGAAGACCCCCGTGTCCGATGCGTCGAGCGGACCGACATTCGCTCGGACCTCCTCGGCGAGCTTCGAGGAAGCTTTGCGATGGTGGTCGCCGACCTGTCGTTTATAGGACTTCGTTCCGTGGCGGGCTCATTGGTGAGCTTCGCTCGCCCCGACGCCGATATGGTGATCCTCGTGAAGCCGCAGTTCGAAGCAGGGCGGGTGGACGCGTCGCGCGCCAGGGGAGTGATACGAGATCCTGCCGTGTGGCGTTCAACGCTCGACGCAGCGATCGGACACATGGAGGACGCAGGGGCGACCATGATCGACCTGATGGTTTCACCGCTGCGGGGGACCAGCGGTAACGTCGAGTTCCTCACCCACTTCAAGACGACGGCCGGCCCGGCGCCCACAGGCGTAGCGGTCCTGCCGGACGGCCGCGGCGCAGCGATCGACGACGTCGTCTCCCTCGCGACGGCCGCCGCCGTAACAGTCGACCGGACGTCGAACGAAGTCGAGCGAGCATAGATGGGGTCGATCGGTTTCGTCTTCAACTCGAACAGCTCCGAAGCGGTGCGCCTCGCCGAGCACACGGCGCAATGGCTCATCGAGCACGGCCACAGGACCCAGATTCTCAGCGCCGGACCGCCGCACTCGGAGCGTGGGGGTGCACCCGACGGCCTGGACTTGGCGGTGAGCCTCGGCGGCGACGGCACCATGCTTCGTACTGTCGACCTGGTATGCAGTCAGGAGGTGCCGGTACTCGGAGTCAACCTCGGCCACCTCGGCTACCTCACGGTCGTCGAGCCCGCCGGCCTCGAACAAGCGCTGGTTCGCTTCCTCGACGGGGAGTTTGCTGTCGAATCGCGGATGACTTTCGACGTGACGCTCGGAGAACCCCCGCCGGGAGGCAACGGTAAAGCCGGCAGAGTATCGCGCAGCGCCCTCAACGACGTCGTTCTCCAACGGTCCCTCGTCGGGCACACGATCCACACGAAAGTTGCCGTCAACGGCACGCCGTTCCTCGACTTCGTGTCGGACTCGCTGATCCTCGCGACGCCGACCGG
Source organism: Actinomycetes bacterium (assembly GCA_021838305.1). Taxonomy (GTDB): domain Bacteria; phylum Actinomycetota; class Acidimicrobiia; order Acidimicrobiales; family Palsa-688; genus JAJZAM01. The sequence goes on from JAKCEB010000084.1 coordinate 6,412, forward strand.
CTCGACTGCCTACAACCTTTCGGCCCGGGGTCCGATCGTCTCACCCAAAGCGCGGGTTTCGGTCCTCACGCCTGTCGCCCCGCACATGCTCTTCGACCGGTCCATGATCCTCTGCGAGGAGGACGAGGTGGCGATCACGGCGTCGGGGGAGTCACCCGTTGAGGTGGTCGTCGACGGCTGGCGGACCGCTACGCTTCAGCCCGGCCAGAGCGTCCAGTGCCGCAAAGGCGAGAAGGACGCACTGCTGGTGACCTTCGAGCGTCGAGACTTTCATCGGATATTGAAGGCGAAGTTCGACCTGAAGGACCGCTAGGCGGTGCTTGTCGAGCTTCGGGTGCGCAATCTCGGGGTGATCGAGGACGAGACGATCGTGTTCGGGCCGGGTCTCAGCGCCCTTACCGGGGAGACGGGGGCGGGCAAGACGCTTCTCGTGGACGCCATCGTGCTCTTGGCGGGAGGTGCGAGCGACCCTGGGCTTGTCCGGCCGGGTGCGCAGGAAACGCTTGTGGAAGGGCGATTCGCCACGCGCACGGCGAGCGGCGACGGCGACGACGACGAGATCGTCGTCTCGCGGGTAGTGCCGTCCGCCGGTCGCAGCCGCTGCTACGTGGAGGGTCGGATGGTCAGCGCCGCCGCGCTAGGCGACGTCGTCAGGGAACTGGTCGAAATCAACGGCCAGCACGGCTTCCACTACCTCCTCTCCGCGCAGGTACAGCGAGACATCCTCGACCAGGCGGGACACGTCGACACCAGCCCCAACCGAAGCCTGCGCCGCGAGATCGGCCGCATTCGTGGCGTCCTCGGCGACCTGGGGGGTGACCCGACGGCCCGGGCCCGCCAGGTCGACCTTTTGCGATACCAGCTAGGCGAGATCGAGCGGATGGGTATCGAAGACCCCGACGAGGAGGTTGCCCTCCTCGCCGAGCAGGTGACCCTCGCGGACGCTACCGGGACGATCGAAGCGGCACAGCGTATCCACGAGGCGCTCGCAGGCGACGGGGGAAGCAACGAAGCGATAGGCGCAGCAATCGCCCTCGCAAGCGGTCACCCGGCCCTGTCGGAGCTCGAAGCACGACTCGACGCCCTGCAAGACGAGGCGGCCGACTGCGCGAGCCACGCGCGGCGAATCGCCGAGAGCCTCGAGGCGGACCCCGGAAGGCTCGCCCAGGTGGGGGAGCGGCTGGCGAAGCTGGGGGATCTCCGTCGCAAATACGGGGCGACGCTGTCGGAGGTCCTCGACTACGCGAAGAAGGTCCGCTCCCAGATCGACGAGCTCGCCTCCCACGACGAGACCGTCCGGCTCCACCAGGACCTCCTCGCCGAAGCGGAGGAGGATCTTCGTGAAGCCGACCGGCGGGTCCTCGAAGCGAGACGTTCGATTGCGCCGGAGCTCGCCCGGGCGGTCGAGGCGGAGCTCGCCGCTCTAGCTCTGCCCAGAGCCCGCTTCGACATCGAAGTCTCAGAGACAGGCGACGGCACGCCCGTCGCGTGGATGTTCGCAGCGAACCCGGGCCAGGCGCTGATGCCTTTGGCAAAGGTAGCGTCGGGAGGCGAACTGGCGAGGGTGATGCTGGCGACGCGCATAGCGATCGGACGTGCCTTGCGTTCCGCGGGCGCCTCGGGTGCGACGGGCGGCGGACGTTCCGACGGCGCCTCGGCCGGCGCAGAGGTCACGGGACCCGAGACGCTCGTCTTCGACGAGGTCGACGCCGGTGTCGGAGGCGAGGCCGCAGCAGCCGTGGGGGCGGCACTGGCCGAGCTTTCGAAGGACCGTCAGGTGCTGGTGGTGACCCACCTCGCCCAGGTTGCGGCGTTGGCCGATCAGCAGGTCGCTGTCGAAAAACACCTCGTGGAGACGCCCGAAGGCGAGCAGGCGATCGCCCGCGCCTCGGCAGTCGAGGACCAGCGGCGGGTCGTGGAGCTTGCGAGGATGCTCTCGGGCCAGCCCGACAGCCCGTCGGCTCGTCGTCACGCAGAGGATCTTCTTCGCTCCAAACGCCGGACGTCTCGGTAGCGCAAAGCGGACCCACACGCGAGGTAGGATCACCGTCGTGCGGTGACTCGCACCGTGAACCAACGTCGAGCAGAGTGGAGGACTCATTTGGCGAAGCACATCTTCGTCACGGGCGGAGTGTCGAGCTCCCTCGGCAAGGGCCTGACGGCCTCTTCGCTCGGCCGGCTGCTGAAAAGCCGTGGTCTCAAAGTGACCATGCAAAAGCTCGACCCTTACATCAACGTCGACCCCGGCACCCTCAACCCCTTCGAGCACGGCGAGGTTTTCGTCACCGACGACGGAGGCGAGACCGACCTGGACCTCGGCCACTACGAACGGTTTGTGGACGAGAGCCTGCATCGCGACTCGAACGCGACAGCCGGATCGATCTACCAGTCGGTGATCGCAAAGGAGCGCCGCGGTTCCTATCTCGGTAGGACCGTGCAGGTGATCCCGCACGTCACCGACGAGATCAAGGACAGGATCCGAAGGCTCGCAACCGAGGACGTCGACGTGGTGATAACCGAGGTCGGCGGGACGGTCGGCGACATCGAGATACTTCCTTTTCTCGAAGCCATACGCCAGTTCCGAAAGGACGTCGGCCGCCAGAACGTCTGCTACATCCACGTAACGCTCGTCCCCTACCTAGGCCCGTCGGGTGAGCAGAAGACCAAGCCGACCCAGCACTCCGTGACGGAACTTCGAAGCCGCGGGATCCAGCCCGACGTGATCATCTGCCGCAGCGACCGGAGCATCTCGGCGGGTCTCAAACGCAAAGTGTCGCTCCTCTGTGACGTCCCCGTCCAGGCGGTCGTGTCCTGCACGGACTCTCCGAACATCTACGAGATACCGATATCGCTTCACGAAGAGGGCCTCGACGACTACGTCTGCGAACTGCTCGGCTTCGACGCCGACGAGCACCCGATCGACCTGAGCGCCTGGGCGACTCTCGTGCGAAGGGTGGAAAGCGCCGAGCGACCCGTCCGCGTCGGTCTCATCGGAAAATACGTGAACCTTCCCGACGCGTACCTGTCGGTGGTCGAAGCTCTCCGCCACGGCGGTTTCGTGCAAGGCGTCAAAGTGGAGATCGACTGGATCCAAGCCGAGGAGGTGGAAGGGCTTCTCGGCGCGGGACGGCTCGCCGATCTCGACGGGATCGTCATACCGGGCGGTTTCGGCGAGCGCGGCGTCGAAGGGAAAATCGCTGCCGCCACCTACGCCCGCGAAGCCGCCGTTCCTTGCCTCGGCCTCTGCCTCGGGCTTCAGGTGATGGTCATCGAGTACGCGAGAAACGTGACCGGCCTTGCGCAAGCGAACTCACGCGAGTTCGACGCGAGCTCCCCGCACCTTGTGATCGACCTCATGGACGAGCAGCGGGAGGTGGTCGACATGGGCGGCACCATGAGGCTCGGCCTGTTCCCGGCGAAGCTTATGCCGGGAAGCGCTGTGGCCGCCGCCTACGGTGCTGAGTTGGTCTACGAGCGTCACCGTCACCGCTTCGAGGTGAACCCCCGCTACCGGTCCCGCCTCGAAGCTGGCGGCTTGGTCTGCTCGGGGGTGTCGCCGGACGACCGTCTGGTGGAGTACGTGGAGCTGCCGGGCCATCCGTTTTGGGTCGGGACGCAGGCGCACCCGGAGTTTCGCAGCAGGCCCGACCATCCCCACCCTCTGTTCGTGGCGCTGGTCGCGGCGGCCGCAGATCGCGCCGAGGGCCGCCTGCCGCACCTGATCGATGTCTCCGAAGTTTCGTAACGTCTCCGAAAGGGTCCTGCACCAGGGGCCGCTCGTGCAGGTCGTGGATGTGGGTGTCGAGGGACCGGACGGCGAAATGTACCAGCGTGAGGTGGTCCGCCATCCGGGCGCCGTGGTGGTCGTGCCTGCGACCGACTCCGGGACGTTCGTTCTAGTCCGGCAGTACCGGGCGGCCGTAGGCGGCGAGCTCCTCGAAGTTCCCGCCGGCAAGCGCGACGTTGCCGGGGAGCCTCCGGAGGTTACCGCCGTACGGGAGCTCGCCGAGGAGATCGGGAAAAAGGCGGCCCAACTCGAGCTCCTAGCACGCTTCTACAACTCGCCCGGCTTCTGCGACGAGATGGCATACCTCTACCTCGCGTCGGGCCTAGCCGACGTGCCGCTCGACCGCCACGGCGTCGAGGAGCAGCACATGAGCGTCGTGGAACTGCCTTTCGGCGATGTCGAGGTGATGATCGAAAAAGGCGACATCGTCGACGCGAAGTCGATCATCGGCCTCACGCTCGCCTTGAAGCGCCTACAATGACGCCTCATGTCCACTGACGCTCCGGCCTCCGAGCATCGACTTGCGCTCGAGCGCGAGCGGGAGAGCCTCCGCTCGCAGCTGGTCGAGCTCGGCTACGGGCATCAACTCGACTACGACCCGAACTTCGCCGACTCGAGCCAGGTGTCAGCCGAACGCGGCGAGCACGACACCTTGGTCAACGAGCTTGTAGGTCAGCTGGCAGA
>JAKCEB010000085.1 GCA_021838305.1 Actinomycetes bacterium
GTGGATGTCGGTCACATAGTTCGGGTCCTCGTCCAAAAGCTGGCGCACGAAGCGCATCCCACCTTGCACGTGGCGAGCCTCGTCGCGACACGTGGCGGTGAAACCCGTGTAATAGGCAGGTAGCACCTTGAAGTCCCGGGCGTAGTTGAGCGTGATCTTCATCACCGACAGGGCGAGAACTCCCTCGATCCAGATCATGTACGTCGTCGCGTACTTCATCTGCAGATGCTTGTTGTACGGATCGCGCCTCAGGTCGTCGGTGAGGTACGCGAGAAGACCGAACGGGCCGACGAAGGTCTCTTGGATGTAACCCCACGATCCGTCGAGAACGTCCATGATCCCGTCGCCTTCAAGGCCGACGACGTCTCGGTAGAAGCGGTCGAAGAAGACGGTATGGCGAGCTTCGTCCTCGAGATGGCTGGTGAGGAACACCTTGTAGTCCTCCGGGATGCCGAAGAACAGCGGTGCGAGCTCGGCTTCCACCTGGCGCTCGCCGTGGTGGAATCCCGACGCTATCGACAGGAACGAGTTTCGCGAGTCGTCGTTCATCCGCTCTGTCCAGTCGACGCGATCCTGGGTGAAATCCAAGTCGTTCACGTTCCAGCGTTGGCGCAGGTAACGGTCGTAGAGTTCCAGGTAGGGGGGAATCTTCGCGGTCGGCACGTGGACGTAGTCGAGCACGTCGTCTATGTCGGTCTTGGCGAGGCCGGTCAGGTCCTGAAGCTCGACCTGGTCGAGGCGTTCCTCGGTGATGGTCATTCGGCTTTCCCCTTAGGACGTTGCGCCCGCAACGGAGGGCGCAAGCTTTCCTTAACAGTGTAATGCTAGGGGTCGGGTTGTGCAACGAGGCGCCGAACCGACTTCGCTTCGGGGGCCGTGCGACATCACTCGTCGACTCGCAGCGACGCGAGGTCAGGCATTCGAAGCCCCATGACTGCGGCGGCAGCGACGCCGAAGACCCCTATGCTCAACGCGGCAGGTGCAACTGCGGTCAGGGCGATCATCCCCGACACCATGAACGGGCCGAGGGCGCCGCCTGCGTCGGCGATGAACCGCCACATACCGAGGAATGCCGCCCGACCCCGCAACGGCGCTAGGTCAGCGCCCATCGTCATCACGATCCCGCTGCCGATGCCGTTGCCCAGACCGAGGAGAAGCCCGACGGCCATGAGTCCCACGAAACTGTGCGCAAGCGGCACGGCAAGCTGTCCGAGGGCGAGAAGGGCGAGGCATGTCACGGCGATGCGCTTTCGGCCCCAGCGGTCCGACGCCCACCCGGCCGGGGCGAAAAGCAGCATGTCCAAACCCGACGAAATCCCGAAGATCAGGCTGACACCCGAAGCGTCGATGCCGACGTGTATCGCCCACAACGGGAGCAGCGCCTGGCGGCTGGTTCGAAGTGCGCCGATCACCAACGCCCCCAAGCCCGGCCCGAGCAGCGACTTGGAGTGCGCCCGGGCGGTCTCGCGTAGGTTGACGGCGCCGTGGCCTGCCTGCCTGGAAGCCGATTCGGAACGGCTGGTCGTCGAGAACATCAAGGCGCAACCGCAAAGCGACGACACGGCCGCCACCCAGAACGCCCCCGAAACGCCGGTCACGCTGATCACCGCCGCCCCGATGAGGGGACCGACAAAAGTTCCGATCCTGCTCGCACCGCCGAGAGTGGCGATGCCCTGGCCTCTCCTTCCCGCCGGCAGGACAGCCGTGGCGTAGGAGAGGCGGGCGACGCCCCACACCGCCCACCCGATGCCAGACAGCATGGTCGCAACCGCTAGGACCGCTACGGAAGTGGCGGTCGCAGCGGCAATCGAAGAGATCACCTGCACGGCCGTCGCTACGAGCACCGCGTTGCGATCCCCGAGCCGGGATACGATCGCCCCGGCGGGCATGTCGCCGAACATCGTTCCGATCCCGCGCAGCCCTACCATCGCCCCGGCGACGGCAATCGACGCGCCGACGTGGCGGGCCATGAGCGCCGTCACCGGGATGATGGCACCCTGGCCCACCGCGTAGATAGCACCGGGGACGTACAAAGACGCCACCAGTGACCGCAGACCGAAGTCTGCGGCCTCGACGGCCTCCTCGCTCACACCGTGAGGGAGCTTTCCGCTCGGATGGGCGTTTTGATGGTCATGCCGGGCATCTGAGGACAAAGATACCTCGCCACGCAGCTACGCCCGCTTCCGAGCTATCCCTTGCTCGGCACGTATGGGCTTATGGAAGACCCTTGTGTCACCGCCGTCGCTACCTCGCCGCCGAGCGAAGCACCGGCTGTAGGTCCGAGCGCGAGATTCTGCTTTGCAGCCTGCGCCTTGAGAGCGGCGGAAGCTGCCGCCGTGTCGAACGCGCTCCGCAGCACGGCGAGCTCCGCTGCGGGGATTCCGGGAGGCCCGGCGAAGTCGTCGGAGAGGTCGCTCAAAAGCAGCGCCTCCTTGACAGCAGCCGAGTCCGAAGCCGACAGTGACACCGAGGAAAGCTCGGTCGTAAGGGTCGGAGTGGAGCCGAGAAGCTTCGTGTAGGCCGGCGACGAGTTGGTGACCAGAAGCGGCACGGCTTCACCCGCGGTGATAAGCGACGCCATGGAAGGCACGGACTCGAAGATCAGCTTGCCGTCCTTCGCGAGGAAGCCCTGCTTGAGGGCTGCCACCTCGTTGAACCCTGTCACCAACTTCGTCGGCGCGTGGAACGCTCCGAGCACGACGCGGTTGAGAAGGTCGCCGACGCCGCTCCTCACGTCGAGCACCGGTACGGGGGAAGACGCCTTCAGCAGCGAGGCGAAGCTCGTGATCCCGGAGCCGGGCTGGGTGACCAGGACGTTCGGAACCTGGCCGGGTTGGCCAATCCAGCTGAGCTTGCTCAAGTTGAAGTTCATTCCTGGCTGTCCCTCCACCGAGCTGGCGATGTCGCCGCCGACGTTCACGAGGCCTAACGTCAAGCCGTCCGGGGTGGCAGCAGCCATCTTGTTGGTACCGACGATTGTGCCGCCGCCGTTGACGTTCTCGACGTTGACTGTCGCCCCGAGAGCGGACGCTAGGTAGGGTGCGAACAGCCGGGCGTACAGGTCGTACCCGCCGCCGGGCGAGTCAGGCGAGATCAGAGTGATCGTCTTGCCCTTGAAGTAGTTTGTCGCCGCTGCAGTCGTTGTAGCGGTCGAAGCCCCGCCAGAGCCTGATGAGGCCGTCGTCGCCGAAGACGTCGACTTGCTTGACGATCCGCAAGCCGACAGGCTCGCCAACGCAGTCACAGCCCCCACCCCGAGTGCCGTGAGGCGTCGCGCTTTGACTCCCGATGCGACATGCGGGTTCCTTGCGAATCGACGGGTTTTAGACATTTGAACTGATCTCCTTTGGGGTTGGGGTACATCGCACTTTGGTTGGTCTGGGCTGGTCAAACGTTGAGTATCACGCCGGTGAAGCTGAGGTGGAGCAGACGGACGAACGAGTAGGCGATAGCCACGCTCAATGCCGTCACTGGGACTGCCACTACTAGCCTGGATCGAAGGTCATTCGCCCCCGCCGAGGTAAGGCAATAGGCAGCGACCCCGGCGGCCAATCCGAGCTCGAACCCGAACAGGTACGTGGCTACGACAAGACCGAAGATCCACGCGAGCGCCGCTGCTTCCCGCCAGTTCTGAGACCTGGTTTGCGGCGCGGTCGTCTCGGTTTGCACGGCCGCCGCCTCGGTTTGTACGGCGACCGGTTGGCGACGTCGGTCCGAGATGTAAACGAGCACGGAACGTACAAGCCGGTAGGTCGCTACTGCGGCCGCCACTGAGGAGACGACTGCGGGAAGCCTTCCCGCCTGGCTCGGGTATCCAAGGGAAGTGACGGTGTAGGCGATAGACGCGGCGGCGATGAGTGCGCTGAAGACCGGATCCAGGACAGGGTGGTCGTCGACCGATCCCTCGCGTGAGAATGCGGCGGCAGCGTCCTGACCGGATGGGCTGTTGTCGTTGCGCCCGCGTAGCACAAGGACCGCCAGCATGGCGAACGCCAACGCCAGAAACACGTCGGCGAGTGGGCTTTTAGTAAAGAACGACCATCCGTAAATCGCCGTCGTCAAATGTACGTTGTCGGCGAAGGTGTTGCCGAGAACGAGTCCGATCGTGATCGCAGCCAGGGAGTAATTGAGCTTGCGCATGACAAGGCCGGCGCTCGCGAACAGAGCGACTTCTACAACAGCGAGGAAGTTCGTGACCGAAGCGAAACTGCCGACTATTGCCAGGCTCGCGACTATTGGCAGCAGTACGGGCCCGCGCACAGAGGTGATCCGGCTGAGCCACGGTGTCGCCAGCAGACCAAGTACGCACGACACGAGGCCGCCTATCGCCATCACCCACATCATCGTGTAGGGCAGTGACGGGTCGCTTCGAATCAGCGTCGGCCCAGGCTGCAGGCCGAGGATGCTTAGCCCGGCTATGAAGATCACCATGCCGAGCCCCGACGGAATGCCAAGGGCGACTGCGGGGATCAGCGACCCAACCTCCTTCGCGAGCGACGACGCTTCGGCTGACGCTATGCCCGCCGGGCTGCCCTTGCCGAACTCCCGGCGGTATTTGGATGTCTGGTGGCCGATGCTGTAGGAGATGAAGTTCGAGGCAAAACCACCGATGCCGGGGACGAGGCCGAGAAGCGACGCAACGACAGCGGAGCGCAGTACATCGAACCAGTGGTTGCGGACCGTCTCCTTTATTCCTCCAGGAACCTGGCGACGGAACTGACGGCTCGTACCAAGGGAGTTCGTGCCTGCGACGGAGGTCTTGCGGCCATACATTACGACCATCTGTGTCATTGCGAACACGCCCAGCGCAAACGGCACAACGCTGATGCCGCTGAAGAGATCTGCGTTTCCGAAAGTGAAACGCTCCACGCCCGTGATCGGGTCGCTGCCAATGAACGCGAGCATGAACCCGAGCGCCCCCGATATCACGATCTTGCTCACACGCCTGGATTCCCCCGAGCCGCCGATGAGCACGAGCGCAAGAATTATGATCGCCGCGAACTCAGGCGGGTGAAACACGTTGATCAGCCGGCCGGCGACCTGCAACAGACCGACAAATATTGCACAACCGATCAGACCGCCCGTGAGCGTCGACGTCGCCGAGATGGCGAGTGCACGGCCGGCCTGCCCCGCCTGTGCCATCGGGAAGCCGTCGAGCGTCGTCGGGAACGACTCGGGTGCACCGGGAGTGTTCAGGAGGATCGCCGGTATGGACGCCGCGTAGTACGAGCCGGCGAGCGTGCCGAGCATCAGCGCTACCGCCGGCACGACGCCGAGGTGGTAGAGGAACGGCAACATCAAGCTGAGCGCCAGCGAAACCCCCAGCCCGGGGAGAATACCCATGAAGATTCCTACGAGCATTCCAACGCACAACAGACCCGTCCCCTGCACGCTCAGGAGGTTGCTCAGTCCTGACAGGAGGTTGTTGCCCACTTCAGGTCGTCATCCACCCTGCTCGGAGCACTCGATGTCGCATTGTCAGCTTTTCCCCTCGGCGCTTTCGGCCTAACGGCCCTGACCGGGCGATTATCATACCATCATACCTTCAGACGTTCAAGGGGTCTCCGTCTCACAGCCCTACAGTTCCAGGGTGCACGGGGCGAACACCTCGTCTAGACGGATCTGGCGCGACGTGAGTCCCTGCTCGTGGGAGTAGCGCGCGAGGGTCTCGAGGACGGCAGCCTGGCGGCCGAGCCCGTAAGGCCTCGGATCTGTTTCGAGAGCGCGTTCGGCTCTGTCGATCAAACCGAGCGCACTCCACGGAGCGATCGACGATCGGACCTTGGAGATGACAGCGCGTTTCGCGTCGACGAACATGTCGTAGAGGTTGAGGACCACCCAAGGGTGTCGCTCGGCTATCTCCCGGCGAACCACCACCGTATGGTTGACGGGCAGAAGGCCGGTGGTCCGGAAGTACCGGACGCCCTCCGCCCTTCGGTCGCGAAACAGCGGCCGGACCCTGGGGTCGGCTTCGAGGTCGACGCGGGAACGGTCCACGAGGTTGGGGTCGCGCAGGTACAGCAGCGTCGCATCCAGTGCCCCTGACAACATTGCGGTGCCGATGTCGCTGTCAGGGCCGAGGTAGCTCAGACGGACACCGTCAGGCGCGACGAACCCCGTGGCCCCGCCGTGGCTGAGTTGAGGCGGCCGTTCCATGAACCACTCGACGTCTGACGGCCGCACCTGGAACTCGTGTTCGAGCGCGCCCCGAGCCCAGACCGCCGCAGTCTGCTGGTATTCCGGGACCCCGACGCGCTTTGAGGAGAGGTCCGCTGGAGTGTCGATGCCTGCGTCCTCGCGAACGAGGATCCACGTGTGAAAAAACTCCCGTGTCGTGAAAACGGGGATCGCCATCCACCGGTCGTCTCCGCGGTCGATTGCTATGAGAAGCGACGACAGCGACAACTCGGAGACGTCGAACTCGGCGAAGCGCAGCTGGCGCCAGAACATCTCCGACGGATGCAACTTCGTCCACGTGACCGACATCCCCTGCGGCACTACCTCCCCGCTCAGAATCGGTTCCGTCATAGGCCCTGCCGTCAACGAGCCGGCCAACTCCAACACTGCCGTCATTCGTCTTCTCCGTTTGCAGCACCCGAGCGCGAGCCCGTCGAGCGAAGCACTTCCCCAAAGCCGTCAAGGTGTCCTTCGAGGCGACCGGCGTCTAGAAGCGACGGGTTTACGGCGGTCGCAGGGTCGCCCGCGATCGCGCCGAGCGCTATCTTGGCTACCCGGCGGCCGTCCCATCCCTCGGTTCGCTTGGCAAGCAGGTCATGAAGCTCCATGTCCTGCGCGAGGGCGATCAGCTCGGGCCAGTGCAGCGCCAGCTCGGCGATTGACCTTGCGACGATCTGCGCCCGAGTGACCATATCGGGTAGCGTCAGCTCGACGAAAAGGTCGGCGCGTGACACGAACGCCTCGTCGAGTGCGTCGACGAAGTTGGTCGTGACGACAAACGCCAGGCGGGGTTGGGCTGCGGCGACGGCGTCTATCCCAGCGAGAACTGCGTCGGTGGCGCGGTGGACATCCACCGGGTTCGTCTCAAACGACGCCGTCGAGCGCCGGACAGCAAAACTCTCGACCTCGTCGATGACCACGATCGTGTGCGGGCGTCGCGCGGCTAGCTCTGGGATCGTGTCGTTCATGAGACGGGATACGTTGCGCTGGCTTTCGCCGAGCATGTCGCTCGGGAAGGCGTGCGGGTCGACCTCGACGAGGGTCGTAGCGCCGTGTGCGGCGACCGCCATTGCCGCGGCCTGCGCCACGCCGCGCGCGAGGGTGGTCTTTCCCGTGCCGGGAGGACCCGCAAGGACCACGAGGCCGTGCAGCGGACCGCTGAGCGTCGCCAGGCGCCGGCCGTGAAGCAGGCGAAGGACGACCGTGCCGAGCAGCCGCTCCTTGACGCCGGGCGGCGTGATAATCGCATCCCAGGGGCCGTCATGGTGATCCGACGGCAGCGCATGGATCCCTCTCACTCCCGCGGGTAGGGCCGTCGCGCTCACGGCCAAGTCGGCCTCGTCAGCTCCGGCCAGTTCACGGTGCTCGGATCACCGGCCTGCGCGTCGCGGACTTTGTCGGGTGGCTCCTCGAAGAGCACCAGCGGGTCGCACAGAACCCTCATAGTTTCGAGGACGCTGTCGAACATGTGGATTCGGACGACCTTGGCGGTGCGTTCGGGGTCATCGTTGAAGTGCTGATGCCAGAGATAGTGGTCGACGACGATGATGTCACCCTTGGCCCAGGGATGGGTTTCCCCGCCTTCGGGTTCGGAGCCGAGGTAGCTGTGACCGTGCCCTTCGAGCACGTAAAGCCAAGCTTCGCCCGGATGGCGGTGCATCGACTGGCCTCGGCCGGGTCCGATCTCGAACATTGCCATCGTGATACCCGACGCCTGGTATCCGATGGCCCGGTCCAACAAGAAGGTGGTACGAGTTCCACGCGGGGTGTTCAAAAGCTCCAGGTCGTCCCAGCTCGTGTGAAGGCGTCCTGAGCGTCGAGCCGTCTGCTCATGGGCAAGCCGGCGCACCCGCCGCGAGTACGGGTCGTCGCCGTCTACCGCCGGCGAGAACGCAGGCCGAGGCGCCAATGCGACCGCCGGTAGGTCGCCCCCCGCGGGGTTGTCCCACTCGTCCCCCGCCTCCGCGTCCCCCGCCTCCTCCAGCGCTGCCATTCCGAGGCTTGCGACCATCGGCTCGGAGGAGAACGTGAGGAATCGCGCCATGGCCTCCCCGTCGTTGCCATGGCGGTGCCAGGCCCACGACGGCAGGTGCAGAGAGTCGCCGGGTCCCCACGCGACTCTCTCTCCGTCTATCTCCGTCCATCCCCATCCAGCGACGACGAACATCATCGCATCCCAGGAATGGCGGTGCGTGCTCGATATGACTCCCGGATCGATCTCGTGGGCGGTCGCATCCATCGTGCGGGTGGGCCGGTCCCCGTCGACGCCCACGTACACGCCTTGGCGCAGCCGTCGGGGCGTTTCCACCATGTTCACGTCGCCCAACCTCACGACGGTGTTGCGGTACTCCCGCCACTGCTCCAGGAAGTCCGCACGGCGCTTCTTCTGAACGTGATAGTGCGAGACTCTCGTAGTTGTCTTCGTGGCCATACTTGCTCCCCTGCATGTCTAGAGCGATCGAGTTCGCCAGCGGGGCGGACCCTCGAACGACGAGCAGCCCGAAGGAGAACGCTTTGATCCTATACGGTATGACCTTATACAATCAGACCTCTAGGGAGGTTCGGGACTTGAAGCGCACATGAGCCAGACAACGTTGCCTCGAAGAGCGTCGCGCACCGACTCGCGCGCAAAGGCGACCGGTTCCACCCTCTACACGGCGGATTTCGAGCATCGAGGGGCTCTGCACGCTGCGATGGTCCGCTCGACGCAACCTTCCGCGACGATCATTCGCTTCGACACGACTGCCGTAGCGAAGCTTGACGGTGTGGTGGCGGTGCTCACGGCGGACGATCTGCCGAAGGGTCTCTGCGGCAGGCGGGTCCGGGACATGCCGCTGGTGGCTGACGGCGTCGTGCGATACGTCGGGGAGAGAGTCGCCGTCGTCCTCGGCGAATCGCGCGCAGCCGCCGAGGCTGCGGCCGCTTTGGTCGAAGTCGAATACGACGAACGTCCAGCGGTGCTCGATGCGGCTGCCGCTCTCGAGGAGGGATCCCCTCGCGTCCACGACGAGCCGTGGAAGTATCCCGGTGCGGTGGTCACCGAGGCGATGCACCCGAACCTCCAGTCGCTAGTGACAGAGGGCGACGCCGAGACGGTCGAGGACCGCCTGGCGCAGAGTGCCTTCCTTGTCGACGAGACTTACACCATCCCCTCCACCAAGCAGGGGTACCTGGAGCCGCAGGCGTGGCTGGCGGTTCCCCTCGACGACGGCCGGGTGAGACTGCGGGGCACGACGAAGTCACCGTACCGCCTTAGAGAACAGGTCTCGACGTGTCTCGGGTTGCAGCCAGGCGACCTCGAGGTGGAGCCGACCCCGCTCGGGGGTGACTTCGGCGGCAAAGGGGCCCCCGGGGATGCGCCGCTTTGCGTGGCGCTCGCGCGCATGTTCAAACGACCGGTCCGTCTAGTGCTTCGCTCCGCCGAGGACTTGACAGCCACCGACGCCCGCCACCCGGCATCGGTGCGCGTCCGGGTCGGCTGTGACTCGTCCGGCGTGCTGACCGCCCTGGCGTTCGACGCTTTGTTCTCCGGCGGCGCCTACGCGGCGCACAAGCCGACGGCCACCGTCAACCTGCACGGGGCGCTCGAAGCCGCACTCGGGTACCGGCTCCCGGCATGGTCCATAAGATCCCGAGTCGTTTACACGAACACAGTTCCGAAGGGGCACATGCGTGCTCCGGGCGCCACGGCAACCATATTCGCGGTCGAGAGCGCTATCGACGAGCTTGCCGCCGCAGTCGGCCTCGACCCCGTCGAGTTCCGCGCGGCCAACCTGCTCGGCGATGGTGACACGGACGCGTACGGCCACCGCTGGCGTCAGGCGAGAGCCGTTCCGACCCTGCGGGCAGCCGCGGCCGCGCCGGCAAGGGTCCCCGTGCCCGACGGTTGGGCGGACGGGGTGGGCGTCGCGGTCTACTGCCGCCCGACGGCGGCTTCGTCAACGAGCATGCGATTGCTGCCCAAAGCTGACGGCGGCTTCGAGGTGGAGGTTCCCATCCCCGAGACCGGGACGGCTAACCACACTGTGGTACGCGAACTTCTCGCCGAGCGCCTGGACGTCCCCGCGGAGCTTGTAGAGGTACGCCAGGTGTCCACGTCACAGCTGCCCGGTGACCCGGGCGTCGGAGGAAGCCGGGTGACGGTCGGCATCGCGGTCGCGGTCGACGAGCTCGTCCGCCGCTTCGAACATTCGGACAAAGACGGCCCGGTCGAAGTGCAGTCCGGCGACGGGCTTCCAGCTCCAGTGCTGTCGTATGCGGCACAAATCGCGAGGGTCGCCGTCGACCCCGCCACAGGTCAGGTGAAGGTGCTCGAGTTGGTCAGCGCCGTCGACGTCGCACGTGTCGTCAACCCTGTCGCCCACCAATTGCAGATAGACGGCGGCACGGTGATGGGATTCGGGTCGGCTGTGATGGAAGACCTCATCGAGGAAGACGGACAGCCGTGGGCGGCGAACCTCGGCGAGCTCAAGCTGCCGTGCGCCGCCGACGTCCCCAAGCTGACGACGGTGCTCCTCGAAGGCGGCGACGGCCTCGGAGAGGCGAACGTGAAATCTGTTGGGGAACTGACCAACGTGGCTGTTCCGGCAGCTATAGCCAACGCCGTCGCCGAAGCCGTCGGTGTCCGTGTGCGCAGTCTGCCGATCAACGCGGAGCGGGT
>JAKCEB010000002.1:0-2138 GCA_021838305.1 Actinomycetes bacterium
CGCTGGCGAATCAGGAAAAAGAGAAGCGGTGTGGCCGTCCGGGCCCAAGCCCAAATGGACCAGGTCGAGGCGCTCGATCGATCCGAGTCGCAGCTGGTACGCGTCGGGTCCCTCCTGGCAGATCATCGGGTAGACGGCATTCGCTGCGCCTACCCGCTCGAGGAGGGCCTTACGGCCGAGTAGTTGGTTGGAGTTCGGGTCGTCGGCGGGAACGCAGCGCTCGTCACCCCAGTACACGTTGACCGAAAGCCAGTCGATCGCCTCCGACCCTTCGAGCGCGAGTCGTTCGTAGCATTCGCGTGCGGTCTCGCCGCCCGAAAGGGCGATGCTGAACAGGTCGCCGATCCTCGCCTGGAAAGCCTGCACCACCCGCGCGGCGAACTCCGCGGGGACGTCATCGACAACGACCATTTCACCGTTCACGATGTCCGAGACTAATGGGGTTCGACTCCGCCGTCGTGCATGATGACCAGACGGCGAAAGTCAGTCGTCGCGGAGGCTTGTCGCAGCGGACAACGCCGCCTCCCAGACCGGGTCCGGTCCTAGGCGAGTCAGAGCTCCCGCGAGTGCCGCGGCGAGGGAATCCTCGGGTAGCTCCGCGGTGATAGTCGATGTCGTCCCGTCGGGGAGACGGCCCTCGGCGCGCACGCGCCGGCGGTCGTCGTCGCGCTCGACGGCGAACGTGGCATCTTTGCCGTCGCGGGTACACGTCAACTTGAACGACACATGCCGGGCGTCGAGCAGAGTCACGTTCCCGGATGCGAGGCCGGTGCGCTCTGCCAGCCAGCCACCCGTCAGTGCTCTCGGGCCGGCCTTACCCGAAACCTCGATATGTTCGAGCGAGCCGAGCCACGACCGATGGTCGGCCGGCTCGAAGAGCGCAGCGCCTAGCTCCCTCCAAGGCTTGAGCCTCGTCCAGCTCAAGTCGACGACCGTCCGCCGCCGTGCGAGCTGGAGCAGGCCACGCAACCCGAGGAGGTCTTCTGCGTCGCGGCTGTCGACGAGCACCACGTCCGCCACGGCGAGAAGCGGGTCCGACGGGTCGGGGAGGGAACTCACGTACCATACGGCGACAGGAAGGTCCGACAGGGTGAAGGCTTCGACGAGCGAATCGAGGTGGTTCGCCGCCTGACCGCCGACCTCGATAGCGACCTCTTCGAAGTTGACCTTGTGATTGTCCCCGTCGAGTGAATACAACGTCGCTCGCCCGTCGAGGGAAGCTACCTGGTCAGGGTCGGGGCGCAAAAGGACGATCCGAGACGGATGATGCCCGGCGAGGGAGCGTAGCGCCCCGGTGGCCGCGTATGCCTGCTCGTCTCCGGGCGCGACCGCCACGATCGTCATCACTGCCGTCCGCGAGGACGAGGCGTGATGGCTCGACTGGTCGCGCAGGTCTGCGAGAGCCCCGACGATATCTGAGAGGCGAACGCCCTGGGCCGACCAGCTGTCGACCGCTACGGCGTCCGCCACTGCCGCCCGTCCCGTTCTATCAGCTGCTCCGCCTGGCGGGGACCCCAGGTGCCCGCCGCGTAGCCCGACAGCGGCACCGAGCGGCCCTGCCATGCCTCGAGGATCGGGTCTACGATCCTCCACGCCTGGTCGACCTCGTCGCTTCGGATGAACAGCGTGGGGTCTCCGACCATGGCGTCGAGGAGAAGCCGCTCGTAAGCCTCGGGGGCGTCCTCCAAGAAAGCCGAGCCGTAGGACATGTCCATGAGCACGTCGCGGACGTTGAACGCCTGCCCGGGAACTTTCGCCCCGAAGCGCAGCGCCACGCCCTCGTCGGGTTGGATGCGCAGCAGCAGGGCATTCGGTCGCAGACCTTGGCTCTGCGCGGTGCCGAAAGCGAGATGCGGCACACGGTGGAACTGTAGGGCGACCTCTGTAACGCGCTTCGGCAACCTTTTTCCAGTACGAACGTAGATAGGAACGCCGGCCCATCTCCAGTTGTCGCACATGAGTTTCATGGCGACGAAGGTCTCGGTGCGGCTGTTCGGGTCCACGTCCGGCTCGTGGCGGTACGCCTGGACTGCCGTGCCCTCGCTCCAACCGCTGTCGTATTGACCCCGCACGACGTCGGTCTTGACGCTTTCGAGTGACGGGACGACCACGCTTCGAAGGGCCTTGACTTTCTCGTC
>JAKCEB010000002.1:2238-44135 GCA_021838305.1 Actinomycetes bacterium
AGTAGACGGCGCCTGGAAAGCTGCTCGATCGCGGGAAGCAGCTTGCGGGCCGTCAGGTCCCCCGAAGCGCCGACCACGACGAGAACGCCGGGCGGGGCGTGACGCACGGCGTCTAGGCCGGCCGCCAGCGGGTTAGCCGGTACCTCGTCGCTCACCTCGAGCGCCCGGCGGTAGCGGCAGCCTTCTCTTGTAGCGACCCGAGAAGCTTGTTCCAGCTGTCGAGGAAGGAGGCGACACCTTGGCGTTCGAGGACTACAGACACGTCGTCCATGTCTATCCCGGCGCCTGCTAGCGCTTCGAGGCTCGCACGGGCCTCGTCGACGCCTTGGTCGATCGTGCGGTCGACGGTTCCGTGATCGAGGAAGGCTTCGACGGTCGCGTCGGGCATCGTGTTGACTGTGTTCGGGCCGATGAGCGTGTCCACATAGAGCAGGTCCGGGTACGCCGGATTCTTCGTGGACGTGGACGCCCAAAGCGGACGCTGCGGGTGAGCCCCGGCGTCAGCCAGCGCCTCCCAGCGAGCGCCGGAGAACTTCTCCTGGAACAGGGCGTAGGCGAGCTTCGCCTGTGCGACGGCGGCCTTGCCGAAAAGCGCCTTGTCAGCTCCGGACTCGGACAGGCGACGATCCACCTCGGTATCGACGCGACTCACGAAGAACGAGGCAACGCTGTGAACCTGGCTCAGGTCGCCGCCGGCCCTCGAAAGAATCTCCAGACCGCTCAGGTAGGCCTCGATCACCTCGGCGTAGCGGCCAAGGCTGAAAATCAGCGTGACGTTGATGTTGCGACCTTCGGAGATCATGGTTCGTACGGCCGGCACTCCCTCGAGCGTCGCCGGGATCTTGACCATGAGGTTCGCCTTGTCGACCCTGGAGTGCAGGTTTCGGGCCGCTTCGATCGTCTCGTCGGTGCTGCCGGCAAGGGATGGTGACACTTCGAGTGACACGAAGCCGTCGGTGCCCCCACTCGACGTGTGAACGCCGGAGAGGATGTCGCAAGCAGCGCTCACGTCGTCGATCGCCATCTCCCAGAAAGCGGCTTCGACGGTGTCGTCGGCAATCAGACGAGCGAACTGGTCGTCATAGGCGTCCGAGCCTGCCATTGCCTTCTCGAAGATCGTCGGGTTCGAGGTCACCCCGCGGACGCCTCGATCCACGAGGCCGGCAAGGCCGCCGCCCTGGATCGAGGGCCGGTTGAGGTTGTCTATCCAGGCGCTCTGGCCATGCTTGGAATAAAGGTCGTTGAGGCTGGTCATCACAGGTCCTCCTCTTCTTCGTCGGGATCGTCGATATCGCTGAAGCCGTCAAGTTCGTCCATGGCGTCGATCAGCGCAAGGGCACGCGCTGCGACGTTGTCGGCGGTGAAACCGAGGTACGCCAAGACCTCCTTACCCGGACCGGACGCCCCGAAACGGTCGATCGACACGCTGTCGTCGGCGTAGCGCGCCCACCCGAAGGAAGACCCGGCCTCGACGGCGAGCACGGGTGCGCCCGTGCCGAGAACCTGGTCCTGGTAGTCGTCGTCCTGCTCGTCGAAGAGGTCCCAGCTGGGCATCGAGAC
Source organism: Actinomycetes bacterium (assembly GCA_021838305.1). Classification (GTDB taxonomy): domain Bacteria; phylum Actinomycetota; class Acidimicrobiia; order Acidimicrobiales; family Palsa-688; genus JAJZAM01. The sequence goes on from JAKCEB010000002.1 coordinate 3,799, forward strand.
GATGCGGGCGGATATGCCGTGTCCTTGGAGGATTTTCGCGGCCTCGACACACAGCGAAACCTCCGAGCCGGTTCCGATCAGCACGATGTCCGGGTCGTCGGCGGGGTCTGCGCCGTGGTCTACGGGGTCCGCTGCGTGGGCTGCGCTGTCGTCCGCGCCGTGGTCCGCGCCGTGGTCCGACAGGATGTAGGCGCCCCTTTCGAGGAGAGCGGCCGATTCACGCGTGCCGGCGAGCACAGGCAGGTCCTGGCGGCTAAGGATCAGCGCCGTCGGGCCGTCACGCTCTATCGCAACTCGAAGCGCCTGCGCCGACTCGTTTGCGTCGGCTGGTCTGATCACCCGCAGCCCTGGGATGGCCCGGATCGACGCGAGCTGCTCCACCGGCTGGTGGGTGGGCCCGTCTTCGCCGAGGCCGACCGAGTCGTGGGTCCAGAAGTAGATCACTTTCGCGTCGGAGAGAGCTGCAAGACGCACGGATCCGCGCATGTAGTCGCTGAACGTGAAGAACGTTCCGCCAATCGGGATGACCCCGCCGTGGTGTGCCATGCCGTTCATGGCGCCCCCCATGCCGTGCTCGCGGACGCCGTAGGCGACTGCTTTGCCTTCGGGGTGCTCGACGCTTTGACGCGGTTCGCCCTCAAGCTGCGTGCCGGTGTTGCCGGTGAGGTCCGCACCCCCCGACACGAGCCCGGGCACAGCGGGGGCAATCGCGTTGAGCGCCGCCTTAACAGAGTTCCGGGTCGCTACCGACACCCCCGGCTCCCAGACGGGCAGCGCAGACTGCCAACCGGGTTCGCCACGACGGCCCCACGCCGCGTCCCACGCCTGGCGGTCCCCGTCCCAGCCATCTAGGCGTCCCTGCCACGCCTTGCGGAGGTCCCGACCGCGCCGGCCGGCTTCCCGGTAGTACTCGAGGACTTCGGGCGGAACGTAGAAATCCTGGTCAGCTGGAAGGCCCATGACCTTCTTCGTCGCCTCGACCTCCGCTTTACCGAACGGGCTGCCGTGCGCTTTGGAGGTGTCGGTAAGGTTCGGCGACGGGTAGCCGATGTGGCTGCGCAGGACCAGCAGGCTCGGCCGTGACTCCTCGGCCATCGCCCGACGCAACCCGCCTTCGAGCGCGTCGAGGTCGTTTGCCTGCTCGCCGAGGTTCTCGACGTGCCAGCCATAGGCCTCGAAGCGTTTGACAGGGTCGTCGTTGAGGGAGATCTCGGTCGGGCCGTCGATGGTGATGTGATTGTCGTCGTAGACGTAGACGAGGCGCCCGAGCCCGAGATGGCCGGCGAGCGACGCCGCCTCGTGGCTGATCCCCTCCATCAGGTCGCCGTCGCTGCACACGACGAAGGTGTGATGGTCGATTAGGTCGGCTCCAAAGCGCGAGCGAAGGATCCGCTCGGCTATGCCCATCCCGACGCCGTTTGCGAAGCCCTGGCCGAGCGGCCCGGTCGTGACCTCGACGCCGCGCGTGTGGTGGACCTCGGGGTGGCCGGGGGTGAGGCTGTGAAGCTGGCGGAAGCTCTTCAGGTCATCGAGGTCGAGCCCGTAGCCGGTCAGGTAAAGCATCGTGTAGAGCAGGATGCAGGCGTGCCCGCACGAAAGCACGAAACGGTCCCGGTCCGCCCAACCCGGGTCCTCCGGGTCGTAGCGCATGATCCTCGTCCACAGCACGTGGGCGAGAGGAGCGAGGGCCATGGCAGTGCCGGGATGTCCGGCGTTCGCCCGCTGTGGAGCATCCATCGCTAGACCGCGGATGACCTCCACTCCGAGTGCTTCGGCTGCGCTGTCTGTCATGGCGACAACCCTACTCCGGGCTACTGCACGCGAAGCGCAACCGACGCTGGGGGCGCCTTCTCCAATAGCCGGCGCGGGAAGGACGTCTGGGGGTCCTTCGCTGGGAGCGAGCTGGTGAGCGCTAGGCGCGCGCCTAGGCCGCCTGAGGCTCGCGCCTCGCCCCACGCGCAAGGCGAGGAGCGGTATGGCGGACTTCGAGCCAACGCAGCTTGCGACTCAGAGCGATCAACCACCATCCGGGGTCGATCTCGCGAGTGGCGAACGACAGCCTCGCCGAAGTCGGCGCCGCATGGTGGTTACTGTGCAGGCCTTCTCCGCCGGTCAGCCACGCAAGCCATTGGTTGTTGGTGGCGAGTCCCGTGTAGGGCCGCTTGCCCGAGGCATGCCCGACTGCGTTCACCGCTGAGTTGAGCAACAGGTAGCTGACCGTGTGAACGCCTATCACGATCAAGGTCATCTCCCAGTTCCCCCAGAACACGAGGAACACCAAACCGATGCCTAGCGCAAGTCCGAGGAGCGACCGGTCGAAAAGCGCCTTGTCCCAGCGGTCCGGGGCCAGGTCCTTCGCGTACTTGTCAACCGTGACCCCGTCGGCAGCGGTCCGGCGGTACAGCGCCACGTTGGCCAGCTGCACTTTCCAGAATCCCTCCAGAGCCGGGGAGTGCGGATCACCTTCGACATCTGTATACGCATGATGGCGGCGGTGAACTCCCACCCACTCGCGTGGACGGATACCCGTCGACATCCAGGTCAGGAGCCTGCACATGAAACGCAGACCCGGCGACATCGTGATCGCCTTGTGCGACAGCGTTCGGTGAAGAAAAACCGTCGTGAGAAATATTGCTATCTGGCAGGTGAAAAGGCCGACGAGGACAGCGATCAAGGGGCGCACCACCCGCTTGAATCTAGCCGACCCTCACGCTGTTCCACCCGTCAGGACCGACGAGCGACCGGTCCCGACTCCGCACGCATCGAGGTGTCTGCCCATCTCTCGGTGTAGCTCTCAGATAGGGCCCTGCCGTGCCCAGGGATCGCGTTTTGTCGGTGTTTGCAATTAACTGTGAGCGGAATTGCACAATTTCGGTGCAATTACGCTCACAGTCTTTTTGAAACGGTCGCTAGCGGCCCCTCTGCGCAGGAAATGAGGAGCACTGTTTGCGTCCGGGCACCTCAACCGGTAAGGATATGGATCCTGTGACGGCTCGTGGACTCGCTGGCGACAAGGCCGACCAGGGCTCTAAAGGCACCGACGGTGCCGGTGAGCACCTGAGCGAGCTGGTGAACCTCGTCGTCGCCTACGCCAAGCAGGAGACCATCACGCCGCTTCGGAGCCTCACCCGCTTCGTTGCGTGGGGCGTGGCAGGAGCGCTCCTGCTCGCCGTGGGTGGAGTCCTTGCGGCGCTGACCATCGTGCGGCTGCTGCAAGGCGAGCTCGGAAACCACCTCGGCGGGAACCTGTCGTGGGTTCCCTACGGAGTTGGCCTGGTCGTAGCCGCTGCCGGCGCTGCGCTGGCCGCCACCCGAATCTCCAAAGGCGTCAGATGAGTCCAAGAAAATCCGGGTCCGGTGGCAATACGGGACGTGTCGAGATCTCCGACATAAAGGCCAAGCTCGAACAGATCAGGGGTGACGCCGACACGAAGGTGGAGGCGGCGCGTAGCAAACTGGTCCCGCTCGCCAGCGCAGGCGCGGTCGTAGCTTTGGTCCTTGCATTCTGGCTCGGGAAGCGCCGCGGCCGCCGAAAGGCCACCTGGGTGGAGATCCGGCGCCTGTGACCCGCCTGGAGCGGATCCTCCGCGCGGGCATCCGTCAAGGTTGGCGCCGAGGCGTGACCGGGGGCAGCCGTGGGTGGACCGTAGTAGGGGCCGTGGCCGGCGTCGCATGGCTCGCGAAGCGAGCGCTCAAGCGCAGCGAGGAAGTCGTGTTCTCTCAGAGGCTCGCGCCCGGCGAAACGTTGCAGGTCTTCCACGAGCCCGAGAGTTGAGCCGCCCGGGATCGCCGCTAGGAAGGTGGTCGCGTGAAGGTGGTCCCGTGAAGGTGGTCGCGTGAAAGTGATCATGCGGAACCCTCGCCGGGAGATCGAGCTTCGTGGACCGCTCACTGTGACCTCGCTGTTGGCAACGACAGAGGTCAAAAGGGAGGCGGTTCTCATCATCGTCGACGGCACCCTCGTCACGGCCGACGCTACAATCGACGACTCTGCGACAGTCGAGCTCCGGCCTGTGATATCCGGCGGGTCCTCGTGAAGTGCCGGGTATGTCGCGAGCCCGCCGTGATCGAAGTTCGGCGTCACAACGCCGGGTTCTGCCACCCTTGCTTCGTCAAGCACTGCCGCGACCAGGTGAAAAAGACCGTCGACGCCTACCAGATGTTCTCCGAGAACGAACGGGTGCTGATTGCAGTCTCTGGTGGCAAGGACTCCCTGGCTCTATGGGACATCTTGATGCATCTCGGATACAACGTCGACGGCCTCTACATCGGCTTGGGGATCGGTGATTACAGCTCCGAGTCAGCGAATTACACCCGGTCTTTTGCGAGCTCCCGCAGAGCAACGCTCGTGGAGGTCGACCTACCGGGAACCTACGGTTTCGACATCGCTTCAGGTTCGAAGGCGGCACGGCGGGCACCATGCTCAGCGTGCGGGTTGTCGAAGCGCCACCTATTCAACTCCGAGGCGGCGCGCGGCGGCTACGACGTCCTCGCTACCGGTCACAATCTCGACGACGAGGCTGCCGTGCTTCTCGGCAACGTTCTCCGGTGGGACCTCGCCTATCTCGGTCGCCAACACCCGGTTCTAGAAGCAGGCGGCGGTTTCGTTCGAAAGGTCAAACCGCTTGTTCGCCTCGCCGAGCGGGAGACTGCTGCGTACTGCGTCCTCGAGGGCATCGACTACATCGTCGAGGAGTGCCCGATGTCGGTCGGGAACCGCCATCTCGCCTACAAGGGAGTTCTCGACGACCTCGAGGAGTCCTCGCCGGGCTCCAAGGCATCGTTCCTGTTCGGTTACCTAGAGCGCGCTGCGCCGCTCGTGGCGGGAGTCTCTGCCGCCGAACGAGAAGCGCTGCACCCTTGCCCGACCTGCGCAAGCCCGACCGTCTCAGAGGTCTGCGCCTTCTGCAAGCTTGTGGAAAGGGCGACAACGAAAAGATGATCTCCCCGCTGTCTGCCGGAGAGCGGGTCCTGCTCTACGACAACAAAGGTCGCCACTATCTGGTCCGCCTCGCCGTCGGAGGCGAGTTCCACACTCATTCGGGCCCTGTATCCCACGATGACCTCATCGGCTTCGCGGAGGGTCGCGAGGTTCGATCGACACGCGGCGCTCGATATACCGCTGTCCGCCCGACGCTGTCGGACGTTGTCCTCGGGATGCCCCGCGGAGCGCAGGTCATCTATCCGAAGGATCTCGGCCCGATTCTCATGATTGCCGACATCTTCCCCGGCGCTCGGGTCTTCGAGTCGGGGGTAGGTTCCGGCGCGATGTCGATGGCGCTCCTGCGTGCCGGTGCGAAGGTGACGGGCTATGAGATACGGCCCGACTTTGCTTCTCGTGCGTCGAAGAACGTCGTCGAATACTTGGGCGACTCGGCGTTAGAGCGCTACAAAGTTGAGATACGCGACGCCTACGAGGGGATCAGCGAGTCGGGTTTCGACCGGATGATCCTGGACTTACCCGAGCCGTGGCGGATGGTCGGCCCCGCCGAGTCGGCCCTGGACGCGGGCGGGATCCTTTTGTCTTACCTTCCGACTATCGGCCAGGTCGCCACCCTTCGAGAAGCGCTCGCTGTTAGCGGGTTTGGGCTGGCAGAGACCGTCGAGGTACTTCAACGAAGCTGGCACGTCGAAGGCCAGTCGGTGAGACCCGACCATCGGATGGTCGCCCATACCGGGTTCCTCACGTCGGCAAGGCTCCTACGAAAGACCGCGGTGCAGGACCCGGCCGTCGCCGCCGATCAACAGACATGAAGCTCAACTCGGGGGACGTGTTCGACCTCGTGGTGCTAGCCGTCACGGTGCTGGCTGCCCTAGGTGGCTACCGGATTGGATTCCTTGGCAGGGTTGTGTCGTGGGTCGGCCTTGCGGCTGGCATCTACGTTGCAGCGCGCCTGCTACCGACAGTCTTCCGCCACATGCAGACGTCAACAGCTTCGACGTTGGTCATCGTCGCCATTGCGATACTCGTCGGTGGCGGGATGGTCGGCCAAGCCCTCGGCATGGTCGCCGGCGGCCGCCTCCACCACGTGCTTCCCATCGGGCCTCTTCGCCTCGTGGACCGCCTGGTCGGAGGCGTGGTCGGTGCAGCCGGGGTGCTCACAGTCGTCTGGCTGCTCGTCCCGACGCTTGCCGCCGCCCCGGGGGCTCTCGCACGCGCTGTCGGCAACTCCGTCGTCGCTAGGGCTATCTCACGAGATCTTCCGGCACCCCCGCCGGCGCTCGACGTGCTCCGCCGCATCATCGGCAACGGTAACCCGGAGGTCTTCGCTGCCCTCGGCCCGGCGGTCCCGGTCGGCTCCCCGCCGGTAGCTGACCCGCTGAACGCTGCGCTCGTGGCGTCCGTCAGCGCGTCGACGGTGAAGGTCCAAGGCCAAGCCTGCCAGTCGATATACGACGGCAGCGGCTTCGTGGTCGGGTCGAACCTGGTGATCACGAACGCACACGTGGTGGCCGGGGAGAAGCCGGGCGCAACTACGGTCATCTCGCCGAGCGGGCAAGTCCTTCCGGCCCAAGTCGTTTCCTACGATCCGTCGATCGACCTGGCCCTGCTGTCCGTACCGGGTTTCGGGGCGCCGCCGCTGCCGCTCGGCACTCCGACGGTGGGGGCTGCAGGCGCCGTGTTCGGCCATCCGAACGGACAGGCGGCGCTTGCTGTCACCCCGGCGCGAGTGGCCGCGGTCCAAGAAGCCGTCGGGCCGAATATCTACGGAGTGCACAACACGAAGCGGAGCATCCTCGTAATGGCGTCGGATCTCGCCCGAGGCGACTCCGGCGGGGCTGTGGTAAACCCCCAGGGCGCAGTCGTCGGGGTGGCGTTTGCGATCTCGGCGCAGCAGGCGGGAACCTCGTACGCTTTGAACACGTCCGAAGTGAGGACGTTTCTAGCCGAGCCCCGCTCCGCCGACGCGTCGACTGGGGCCTGCATCACGGGGGGATGACAAGGCTACGGAGGTGACTTCCGAGGCGCGCTATCCGACCCGGCCTACTCCTCGATGAAGATGCATTCCCCCGGGCATTCCTCGGCCGACTCTCGGGTGGCGTCCTCCATGCCGTCGGGCACGATCGCAAGTCCGTCGTGGCCACCCGGGTTGTCGAAGACCTTGTCGCCCTCTTTGACATAGGAGAGCCCGTCGTCGAGAAGCGTGAACACCGCTGGCGCTATCTCCTCGCACAGCCCATCGCCTGTGCAGAGGTCCTGGTCGATCCAAACCTTCATCGCGGTGTGTAGCCTCGCATTCTCGGACTCGGGTGTCGGGCGCGCATAGACACGCCCACTGCTCTCCACTGTACCGGCTGCGCACCCGACGCTGCTGCGTTCGACGGCGTGCTGCCGCAAAGCCAACGTTCTCACTCTCCGTGGAGGTAGGTTCGAAAGGCGACAACCAGCGAGGTGCGAAATGAGCGACATTTTCGACGACGACAACCCGGCCACATCGTCGGGGCAGGCGGGCCGCTTCGATTCCGAAGGCGAGCTGGACGAGCTTCGCGAGCACGCCCGGACCCTCGAAGACGAGGTCGTGGTATTACGCCGGCGGATGACCGAGTCGCCGACCAGGGTCAGGACCCTCGAGGAGAAGCTCCTCGAGACCAAAGGCCAGCTTCAGCAGGCGATCTCGCAAAACGAGCGGCTCACGTTCACCTTGAGGGAGGCTCGCGAGCACATCGCCGCGCTTCGCGAGGAGGTGGACAAGCTCACGCAGCCGCCCTCGGCATACGGGACGTTGCTGGGCCGCAACGACGACGGAACCGTCGACGTCTTCTCCGGGGGGCGCAAGATGAGGGTCGCGCTTCACCCGCGCCTCGCCGACGACACCGCCGATCTCACCCGCGGCGCCGAAGTCGTGCTCAACGAGTCGCTCAACGTGGTGCTCGCAAGGGCGTCGGAGAAGGCCGGAGAAGTCGTCACCTTGAAAGACCTTCTCGACGACGGCCGGGCCGTCATAGTGGGTCGCGCCGACGACGAACGCGTCGTCGAGGTGGCCGAATCGCTTCGAGGTACCAGACTTCGCGCCGGCGACTCTCTTCTCATGGACTCGAGGACCGGCCTTCTACTAGAGAAGCTCCCGCGGCCCGAAGTGGAGGAGCTCGTCCTAGAGGAGGTGCCCGACATCTCCTACGCCGACGTCGGCGGCCTAGACCGCCAGATCGAGGCGATCACCGACGCGGTCGAGCTGCCGTTCCTGCACCGTGACCTTTTCGTTGCGCACAAACTGCCGGCGCCGAAAGGGATCCTCCTGTACGGCCCGCCAGGGTGCGGTAAGACCCTGATCGCCAAGGCGGTGGCCAACTCGCTCGCGAAGAAGGTTTCCGAGGCCACCGGCGATCACAGCGCTAGAAGCTACTTTTTGAACATCAAAGGCCCCGAGCTGCTCAACAAGTACGTCGGGGAGACCGAACGCCAGATCAGGCTTGTCTTCCAGCGTGCAAGGGAGAAAAGCGAGGAGGGCGTGCCGGTCATCGTCTTCTTCGACGAGATGGACTCGCTGTTTCGCACGCGTGGCACCGGCATCAGCTCGGACATGGAGTCGACAATCGTCCCACAGCTCCTGGCCGAGATAGACGGCGTCGAGGCGTTGCGCAACGTCATCGTGATCGGAGCCTCCAACCGCGAGGACCTGATCGACCCGGCGATACTCCGTCCAGGCCGCCTCGACGTCAAGATCAAGATCGAGCGGCCGAATATCGACGCCGCTCAACAGATCTTCGCTCGCTACCTGACCTCCGACCTGCCCCTAGACGAGTCCGAGGTGACCGACCTCGGCGGCGGGGACCGTGACAAGGCTGTCGCAGTCATGATCGAGCGGACCGTCACCGAGATGTACCGCGACGACGACGCCAACCAGTTCCTCGAAGTGACCTACCAAAACGGCGACAAGGAGATCATGTACTACAGGGACTTCTCGTCGGGAGCGATGATCGAGAACATCGTTCGCCGAGCGAAGAAGCTCGCCATCAAGAGGGTGATCGCCGCCGGCACCCCCGGCATCCGCACCCAGGATCTGCTCGACTCGATACGCCAGGAGAACAAGGAGTACGAGGACCTCCCGAACACCACCAACCCCGACGACTGGGCGAAGATCTCCGGCAAGAAAGGCGAGCGGATCGTCTACATCCGGACGATCAAATCCCAGGACGACGAGACCACCGGCGGTCGGGCGATTGAGAGGGTTGCGACCGGACAGTACCTGTAGGCGTCGTCGCAGCTGCAGGCGCATTTGTCACGCCGATAAATGCCAGGAAAGTCTGCTGAGTCGCTAAGGTCACTACCGTGGCGATCACCAAGGTCCTCGGCATGGAGACCGAATACGGGATCATTATCCGGGGAAGCGCGGACGCGAACCCGGTCGCCGCTTCGTCTGCGCTGATCAACGCCTACGTGTCGGAGCGAAACCGGCGCGTCGGCTGGGACTTCGAGGACGAGAGCCCCGGCCGCGACGCCAGGGGCTTCGCCCGTGAAAGTTCGATGCCGCCCGAGGTCGAAACGCATCTCGTTAACGCGGTCCTCACCAACGGCGCCCGCTACTACGTCGACCACGCGCACCCGGAGTATTCGACGCCGGAGTGCGCTGACGTCTACGACCTGATCCGCTACGACCGCGCCGGCGAGATGATCCTCGCCGACTCGATCCGCTTCGCGTCGAAGTTCCTTCCGCCAGGCCAGAGCGTCGTGGTTTTGAAGAACAACTCCGACGGCAAAGGCAACTCCTACGGGAACCACGAGAACTACCTGATGGACCGCAGCGTTGCCTTCTCGCGGATCGTGGCCGGTGTCATACCGCACTTCGTGACCCGTCAGATTTTCAGCGGGGCCGGAAAGGTCGGCTCCGAGACGTTCGTCCCCGGCGACCGGATGATCAACTTTCAGCTCACGCAGAGGGCGGACTTCTTCGAGGAGGTCGTCGGACTCGAGACGACGTTGAAGCGCCCGATCATCAACACCAGGGACGAGCCACACTGCGACTCGCGCAAATACCGGCGCCTCCACGTGATCGTGGGCGACGCGAACATGTCGGAGGTAGCGTCTTTCCTCAAGGTCGGATCGACGGCCTTGGTGCTGGCGATGATCGAGGACGACTGGTTCGCCCGCTGCGGCAAGGACTTCACGCTGCGCTCGCCGGTGGGCGCGGTGCGCGAGGTGTCCTACGACACTTCGCTGTCGATGCCGCTCGAGCTCCAAGACGGTCGATCGATGACATCGCTCGACATCCAATGGGAGCATTTAGAGCTTGCAAAAAAGTACTCGGAGAGCTTCGGGCTGGCTTCGGTGGGCGGCGACCGCGTCGGCCAGGACATCCTGAGTCGATGGGAGGACATTCTCGAAGGTCTCGAAAGCGACCCGATGAGCCTCGCACGCCAGCTCGACTGGGTCGCCAAGTTCCGCCTGATCGAGGGCTACCGGGAACGCCACAGCCTCGGTTGGGGTGACCACAAGCTTCGGGCGATGGATCTGCAGTACCACGACGTCGACCCGGCGCGGTCGCTTTTTTCCCGGCTCGGGATGGAGACCCTGTTCAGCGCCGAGGAGGTGCGGGCGTCGGTGGACGAGCCTCCCGAGACGACCCGGGCGTATTTTCGAGGGAAATGCCTGCAGCGGTGGGCTTCGTCGATAGCAGCCGCCAACTGGGACTCGATCGTGTTCGACTTGGGGCGGGAACCTTTGTGTAGGGTACCCATGCTCGAGCCGCTGCGAGGAACCCGCGCACACGTGGAGAGTCTGCTAGATAGCGTGTCTAGCCCGGCCGAACTGATCGAGCATCTCGGCTCGTAGGCTGATGGGAAATTTCAAGATGTCGCCCGTACAAGAAGAGGCTGAATGTAATGGCTGAACGAGAACAGATAAGGAAGTCATCGTCATCTCGAAGCGACGACACCTCGGTCGAGGAAATCAGCTCGAGTTCTGCGAAGAAAGGCGACGAGCTCAAAGCGGAGCTCGACGACCTTCTCGACGAAATCGACGAGGTGCTCGAGGAGAACGCCGAGGAGTTCGTGCGCAGCTACGTGCAAAAGGGCGGTCAGTGACCGCTCCCGTCGACGGGCGTGCGCCCGGCGCGACGGCGGTGGCTGAGTGACGCTCCCTATGTTCGACCCTACGGATTCGCCCGGCCCGAACTTCGCCGAGGTCCTCCGCCGGCTCGACCTGGGTCCGTTCGCATCGGGTGTCGGCGGCTCGGGCGACCAGGCGTCTCAGCTTCCCTTCGAAGTGCGCCACTCGACGACGATCGTGGCTCTTCGCTACGGCGACGGGGTTGTGATGGCAGGGGACCGCCGGGCGACCGCCGGATCGTCGATCGCTCACCGTGCGATGGACAAGGTGCTGCCGGCGGACCGCTATAGCGGCGTGGCTATTGCGGGCGCGGCGGGGCCGGCTATGGAGATGGTGAAGCTTTTTCAGCTACAGCTGGAGCACTACGAGAAGGTCGAGGGTGCGACGCTCAGTCTCGACGGTAAGGCGAACCAGCTGGCGCAGATGGTCCGATCACACCTCGGGATGGCCATGCAAGGGTTCGTCGTGGTCCCGCTGTTCGCGGGTTTCGACCTTCGACGCTCCGTCGGGCGGATCTACTCCTACGACCCCACGGGCGGGCGTTACGAGGAGACCGACTTCCACGCCGACGGCTCCGGGGGCCGGGACGCGAAAGCGACGGTCAAGCTCGGCTGGAGAGAAGGGCTAGGCCGCTCCGAGGCCGTCGAGCTCGCAGTTGAGGCGCTCTGGAACGCCGCCGACGAGGACTCTGCCACCGGCGGTCCCGACGTCGTGCGCGGGATCTATCCGAGCGTAGCGACGATCACCTCTGCGGGCTTCGAGTACCTGGGCACCGAGGAGGTCGCCGAGCGTTTCGCCGCCGTGGTCGCACAGCGGATGCAGCCGACGACCGAGTCGACGACTTCAAGCGCGGGGGAGTCCGGCCGATGAGCATGCCGTTTTACGTAGCGCCGGAGCAGTTCATGAAGGATAAGGCGGACTTTGCGCGGAAGAACATCGCGCGCGGCCGGCCGCTCGTCGCGTCCGTGTACTCGGGGGGCATTCTGATCTGCGCGGAGAACCAGTCGAAGAGCTTGCACAAGGTGAGCGAGATCTACGACCGGATCGCCTTCGCGGGCGTGGGGCGCTACAACGAGTTCGACTCGCTTCGCCGGGCCGGGGTGCAACATGCCGACGTCAAGGGATACCAGTTCAGCAGGGAGGACGTCGACGCCCGTTCCCTGGCGAACATCTATGCGCAGTACATGGGGAATATTTTCACCCACGAACTGAAGCCGCTCGAGGTTGAGATCCTCGTCGCCGAGGTCGGCGAGGGCGGCGAGGGCGGCGGCCCAGCGCAGCTGTACCACATCCTCTACGACGGGTCGATCATGGACGAGGACCGCATGAGCGTCCTAGGCGGGGAGGCCGAGGCGATAAGCGCCCGCCTCGCGGACGGATTCGACCCCGATTGGCCCCTCGACGAGGCGCTGCGTCGCAGCGCTCGGGCGCTCGGAGGGGATCGAGTGCCTCTCGCCAAGGAGCTCGAAGTCGCGGTCCTGGCCCGCTCGAACGGCCGGCGCGCGTTCCGCCGTCTCGACGAGGCGGAGGTCGCAGCGGCCCTGGGGGGCGAGCCGGCCAGCTGAATTTTGCGGCTCGGCAGTACCGCGAAACAGCAAAAGACCGCACCCACCAAAGACTGTGCGTGAAATTGCACATTTTCCGTGCAATTTCACGCACAGTCTTTTCCCGGGACTCAAGATGCGCATTTCTGCTACTGCTACCGGCTAGCCGCTAGCTGGCGGGCTCGACAAGCAACTCAGCGTTCCGGCATCCCCGGCCGGCGTTGCACGCCTTCGGGCAGATGCAGCGCGCGCAGTTTCCCCATCACGTCGGCGGGCAGCGCGTGGGGGGTGAGAAGCGAAAGGCTGACCATTGTGGCGAACGAGAGCGGCACCGTCCAGATGGCCGGCACCTGCAGCATGATCGCCGGCCAGCCGCTCTGTCCGGCGCCGGCCATCGCTGCTATCACGGCACCCGACGCGGCGCCGCCGCCTAGGAGGAGCCCGACGAGGGCGCCTATCCGGGTGAGGCGCGTCCACCAGATCCCGAGGATCAGCAGCGGGCAGAACGACGAGGCGGCGACAGCGAACGCCCACCCGACGAGCACGTTGATCGACTTGCCTTGTATTGCGAGTCCTGCGCCGGTCACGACGATTCCGGCTCCGAGCGCCGACCATCGAAACGCCCGCACCCCCTTGCCGAGGATGTCATGGGAGAGCGCTCCGGCGGTTGCTATGAGCAGACCGGAGGACGTCGACAGGAAGGCGGCGAACGCGCCACCTGCGACGAGCGCGGAGAGGACCCGCTCGGCAGTGCCGGCGACGGCGAGGCGGGGGAGGATCAGCACGACGGTGTCGGTACTCTTGGAGAGATACAGCCCGGGGGCTTCGAGACGTCCGAGGAGCGCGAGCAGGGCAGGCCACACGTAGAAGCAGGAGAGCAGGACGACGACGATCGCGGTCGTCCGCCGGGCGGTCTGGCCGTCTGGGTTGGTGTAGAAGCGGACGAGAATGTGGGGGAGTCCGAGAGCGCCGAGGAACGTCGCGAGGATGATCCCGTATGTCGCTGCGAGCGGGTGGATCGATCGGCCGCCGAGACGCAGGAGAGGCGAGAGCCATTCACGGTTCGTGAGCGCGGCAGTCCCGCCGAGCGTCGGCGCCGGGGAACCCGGGGGAAAGGCGATCGACGTCTCGGAACCCACCCGGTGGGCGCCTACCGCGAGCGAGACGCGGGTGCCACCCGGGGCGCTGTAGGCGACGGCGTCGAGGGACCCGCGCACGACCACCACGACTGGCTTCGACACGTCGATACCGGTCGGCGAGCTGAACTGGACCGTCGTGGCACGCGGGAACACCGAAGGCGCGTTTCCTGCGACGCTGTCGAGCGGAGGGTGGTAGAAAACCGCTACTAGAGCGAGCGCTGGCAGGGCGATCGCGACGAGTTTCAGCCAGAACTCGAAGGACTGAACGAACGTGATCCCTTTCATGCCGCCGCTCGCTATCGCTGCGGTCACTACCACTCCGAGGACCACGACGCCTATCCAGTAGGGTCCGCCGAACGCGACCTGGAGGGTTTCGCCGGCGCCTTCCATCTGGGGGAGGAGGTAGAAGACGCAGATGACTAGCACGAAGCCGGTCGCTACTTTTCGAAGTAGCGGCGAGTCGAGGCGGCCTTCGGCGAAGTCGGGGATCGTGTACGCGCCGAAGCGGCGTAGCGGGGCGGCGACGACGGCGAGCAGGACGAGGTATCCCGCTGCATAGCCCACCGCGTACCACAGCGCCCCGACCCCGTCGGCCATGGCAAGGCCGGCGACGCCGAGAAACGATGCCGCCGATAGGTACTCCCCGGAGATGGCCGCCGCGTTGAGCGCGGACGGGACCTGGCGGGCGGCGACGAGGAAGTCCTCACGGGTGCGCGACACGCGCAGTCCGCGAGAGCCGACCGCCGCAGTGGCGACGGTGACGGCTACGACCCCTATGACTGCTCCGGTGTCGTTCACTGGTCCTCGAGGAGCGCGACGAAGCGCTCCTCGACTCTCGCCGCTCGGCGCACGTAGAGCAGGGCGAGCACGACGAGCGGCGGATAGATCCCGAATCCGAGGACCAGCACCGTGAGGGGGATGGTGAGGAAAGACATCCGGATGAGGCTCGGGAACAACACGGACAGGATCGGGAAGGTGACCACGACCGCAGCAGCAGGAAGGAGCACGCCGAGGGCGACGCCTAGCTGCGCCCGCATCAAGGAGCGCAGAAGGGTCTCGCCGTAGCTGCCCGACACGTACAGGTCCGCGGCTGAGGGAACCGACCGCGACGCTGCGCTTCGCTCGGCTTGGCGTCCGCCGCGAACCGTCACCCGTTTGGGGAGATCGGCTCCGCCGGACTCCTCGCCAGAAGTCAATGGTGGCGCCTCGCGAGGCGAACGAGCTGGTCGTGGAGGTCCCTGACGTGGCGTCGGCTCACTGCGAGGGTCACGTCGGGAAGCTGGACGAAGACGCGCCCGCCGTCTCCGTGCAGCTCGCGCACGGCGCGCAGGTTGACCAGATGTTGGCGGTGAATCCTTGTGAAGCCCTCGGCTGCCCAGGCCGCTTCCAGGCGGCCCATCGCCACTCTCACGAGAAGGTTGCGGCCGTCGAAGGTGTGCAGGCGGACGTAGTCGCCGGCCGACTCGACCCAGGCGACGTCCTTGCGCTCGACGAGGACGGTTTTGCCGGCCGCTTCGACGACGACGATGTCGAGGTGGTCCTGGTCCTCGTCGCCAGTGGTGTCCGGCTCGGCTTGGACATGCTCGGCCGGCGCCGCAAACGTCGGGGCCCTACCGGCGAGCACCCGGCGCAGGACCGGCTCCAAGCGGTCACGGTCGAGGGGTTTGAGCAGGTAGCCGGCGGCGCCGACGTCGAAGGCTTCGAGGGCGTGCTCGGCGTGCGCCGTCACAAAGACGACACTGGGTGGTTCTGCGAAGCGCCCAATGACACTGGCGAGCTCCAACCCGCCGAGCCCGGGCATTGCTATGTCGGCGAGGACCAGGTCGAAGCTGCGGTCGCGAAGCTCGCGCAGCGCGCTGGTGGCGTCTGCTACCGACACCACCCGCTCGACGAAACCGGACGTCCGAAGGAGGTAGCCGATCTCGTCGAGCGCCGGCAGCTCGTCGTCAACCGCCAAGGCCGAAAGGAGCCTCATGTGGTCCCGACGCGCGACTGCACCGACGGGGAGCGTCCCGCTGCGCTCCAAAACTTCGGGACGCTGAAAGACACCTTGGTTCCCGCTCCCGGGGCGGTCTCGATCACGAGGCCGTGCTCGTCGCCGAAGGTCGCCCGCAGCCGCTCGTCCACGTTGTGCAGTCCGACCGAGGCCGTGACGCCCGACAGTGCCCTCTCCAGATGGCGCGGGTCGACTCCGTCGCCGTCGTCCTCGACGCTGATCAAAGCGGTGGCGCCGGTGTCGACTGCTTCTATGCGGATGCGGCCTTTGCCTTTCGGTTCTATCCCGTGGCGAACAGCGTTCTCGACGACGGGCTGAAGGATGAGGGACGGAACCCGGACGCTCAGGACCTCGGGCGCAACCTTGAGCGTGACTCCGAGTCGGGTGCCAAACCTGGCGCGTTCTAGCTCGAGGTAGATGTCGACGAGGCGGAGCTCGTCTGCGAGGTTGGTGTACTGGGCGTGGCTCGCGAAGCTGTAGCGGGTGAACTCCGCGAAGGAGACGAGCAGCTCCCGGGCCCGGTCCGGGTCGGTGCGGATGAAAGACTCAATCGCCGTGAGAGCGTTGTAGACGAAATGCGGGGAGATCTGTGCCCTGAGGAACTGCAGCTCCGCCTGGACCGCCCGCCTGCGCGAAAGGTCCAGTTCGGCCAGCTCCAGTTGGGTGGAGACGAACTTCGCGACTTCGCCGCAGAGGCGCAGAAGCCCAGGCGAAGCCGACGAGTCGACCGCGACCAGCGCACCGACGACGTGCCCGTCGACCAGGAGCGGCACCGCCACCCCGGCGTTGAGCCCGCAGCTGCCCGGGTGGTCGCATCGAAGCTCGTCGCCGGAGAGCAGCTGCGGACGGCCGGCCTTCATAACGAAGCGCACCGCCTCTTCGAGAAGCTTGCAGTGCTCGGCGTCGACGCCGTCCGACGCGATCACCCCGCCGTCGTCGCCGACGAGCACGCCGCTGTTGGACAGCAACGATCGCAGCGGCCCGAGCGCCCGGCACATCGCGTCCGGAGTCAGCCCGCCGCGCAGTGCCGGAGCCGCCTGGTTCGCGATGCTGAGCGCCTGGTAGGAGCCTCTCTCACCTGGGGTCACGAGACGGCGGGGCGCCCAGCGTGAGTAGGCACCTACGCCGGCCAGTCCGACGACAACGACGGCGAGAACCGCCCAGAGCATCACTGTCGGCGCACCTCCCCAGCAAACACCGCGATCAAGTGTGCCACACAGACGAGGTGGCGAGCGGTTGCGCCGTTTGGCGCACCGAAACTGCCATTCGGCGCAGCACCTCAGCCGCTCGGCGCAGAATTACGTCGCTTCGGCGCCGAACCCGGAATTGGCAGCCTGTCGAGGGCACCTCCGCGTCAATGTGTGTGACGGTGGTCACCAGGTCGGTGCCGCCAACCGTTATCACGGGGGTATCGCTAATGATCGACACAGCAAGAGAATCAACGAGCATGGTGGTTATCAAGGAGTCGCCGTCGGCGGCGGACCCTGGCCCTCTCGGGCTGGCGGGCTTCGCGTTGACGACTTTCCTGCTGTCGGTGCACAACGCCGGGTGGGATCGCGGGACCGGGCTTGCGTGGCTCGGGTACGCGTTCGCCTACGGCGGCCTCGCTCAGCTTCTGGCGGGGATGTGGGAGTTCAAGAACCGCAACGTGTTCGGCTCGACCGCTTTCACTTCCTACGGGGCATTCTGGATCGGCCTCGGCCTGTGGGTCGAGCTTGCGGCCGGCAGCGCAAAGTCCGCCGCGCAAGCCGGCAACGACCTCGGGTGGATACTGCTCGCCTTCTTCATTTTCACGACCTACATGTGGCTCTGCAGCGCCGCCACGAACCTGGTGCTGTTCAGCCTTTTCGCGATCCTGGACGTGACGTTCTTGGTCCTTACCATCGGGAACTTCGCCAGCAGCACGGGAATCGTGAAGTTCGGCGGGGTCCTCGGGGTGATCACCGCTGCGGTTGCGTGGTACGCGTCGGCGGCAGGCGTCATCAACGGGATGAGGGGCAGGCAGGTACTCTTCATGGGCAAGCCGCTCATCAAGCCCGTCCAGAGCGTTTAGCCGGCTAGGGAGGACCGAATGACAGACACGAAAGGAGAGGAGCTCTCGGCGCTCCTCCATGAGAACCGCAGGTTCCCTCCGCCACCCGAGTTCGCGGCTGCTGCTATTGCACAACCGGGAATCTACGAGCACGCGGCGGAAGGCCGGACCGCCTTCTGGGAGGAACAGGCACGGCGCCTCACGTGGGCGGAACCATGGCACACGGCCCTCGAATGGGAGATGCCGTACGCCAAATGGTTCGTCGGCGGCAAGCTCAACGTCGCGTACAACTGCGTCGACCGCCACGTCGAGTCGGGGCTCGGGGACCGGGTCGCCTACCACTGGGAGGGTGAACCCGGCGACACGCGCACCATCACCTACAGGGACCTGCAGGAGATGGTCTGCAAGGCCGCCAACGCCCTGACCGAGCTCGGCGTGGAGGCCGGCACCAAGGTTGCCATCTACATGCCGATGATCCCAGAGACCGTCGCCGCGATGCTCGCGTGCGCCCGCCTCGGCGCCCCTCATACCGTGGTGTTCGGGGGATTCTCGGCTGAAGCCCTCCGAGACCGGATACTCGACTGCGACGCGAGGCTCGTCATAACCTCCGACGGGGGCTACCGCAGGGGTTCGCCGAGCGCGCTCAAGCCGGCCGTCGATGACGCTGTAGCGTCCTGCCCGAACGTCACGAAGGTTCTCGTGGTGCGTCGCACGGGCCAGGACGTGGCGTGGAGTGAGGGCCGCGACGTGTGGTGGCACGAGGTGGTGGACCGCCAGTCGGAGCACCACGAGGCGCAGATGTTCGACGCGGAGCATCCCCTCTACATCATGTACACGAGCGGAACGACGGCGAAGCCGAAAGGGATCCTGCACACATCCGGCGGTTACCTGACGCACACGTCGGCGACGCACCGGCTCGTCTTTGACCTAAATCCTGACAAGGACATCTTCTGGACCGCCGCCGACATCGGCTGGGTGACCGGCCACAGCTACATCGTCTACGGCCCGCTCGCGAACGCAACCACTTCTGTCATGTACGAGGGGACCCCCGACACTCCCACGCGCGACCGGTGGTGGCAGATCGTCGAGCGCTACAAGGTGAACATCCTCTACACCGCCCCGACGACGATACGGACGTTCATGAAGTGGGGGGAGGACCTTCCCGCCGCCCACGACTTGAGCTCGCTTCGTCTGCTCGGATCGGTAGGCGAGCCGATCAACCCCGAGGCGTGGATCTGGTACCGGACGCACATCGGCGGCGACCGCTGCCCGATCGTCGACACCTGGTGGCAGACCGAGACGGGCGGGATCATGATCTCGCCTCTACCGGGTATCACAACCACCAAGCCTGGCGCGGCGATGAAGCCGCTTCCGGGTGTCACCGCAGACGTCGTATCGAACGACGGAACTTCGGTCGGCAACGGCGAGGGCGGCCTGCTTGTCATCAAGGACCCGTGGCCGGGGATGCTCCGCGGGATTTGGGGAGACGACCAGCGCTTCAAGGACACGTACTGGTCGCGCTTTCCCGGCATCTACTTCGCGGGTGACGGGGCGAAGCGCGACGACGACGGAGACCTGTGGCTGCTCGGCCGAGTCGACGACGTGATGAACGTCTCGGGTCACCGTATCTCCACGACGGAGGTCGAGCACGCCTTGGTCGGCCACCCGTCGGTCGCGGAGGCGGCGGTGGTCGGGGCTTCAGACGCGACGACCGGCCAGGCGATAGTCGCCTTCGTCACCGTCAAATCCGGGGCGGACAACCCCGAAGGCTCCGACCAGCTGGTGATCGACCTTCGCGAGCACGTCGCCCGCGAGATCGGGCCGATCGCGAAGCCCCGCCAGATCCTGCTCACACCGGAACTGCCCAAGACCCGGAGCGGCAAGATCATGCGCCGTCTGCTGCGTGACGTAGCGGAGCAACGCGAGCTCGGCGATGTCACGACGCTCCTCGACGCGACCGTTGTCAACGCAATCCGCGATCGGATGGTGCCAGGCGCCGAAGAGCGCGAGCAGGGCTGACATCGGCAAGTGCTCTAGCCCGGCTCGTAGCGATCCCCGACGCTGCGGGCCGGGCTAGCCTGCGCTAATCATGGATCGACGTATCTTCGGCCTCGAGAACGAATACGGGGTGACGTGCACCCTTCGCGGCCAGCGTCGCCTCAGCCCCGACGAGGTCGCCAGGTACCTTTTCAGGCGGGTGGTCAGCTGGGGACGGTCCTCGAACGTGTTCTTGGAGAACGGGGCGCGTCTCTACCTCGACGTCGGCAGCCACCCCGAGTACGCCACCCCCGAATGCGACTCGATCGAGGATCTGGTGGCGCACGACAAGGCCGGCGAGCGCATCCTCGAGCAGCTAGTCGGCTCGGCGGAAGCGAGGCTGCGCGAAGAGGGCATTCGCGGTGTCGTCTACCTGTTCAAGAACAACACCGACTCGGCCGGCAACTCCTACGGCTGCCACGAGAACTACCTGACGGCGCGCCGTGACGACTTCGCCCACTACGCGGAGGTCCTCATCCCGTTCTTCGTGTCCCGCCAGATATACGCGGGCGCCGGGAAGGTACTCCAGACGGCCCGGGGAGCGATCTACTGCATCAGCCAGCGAGCGGAGCACATCTGGGAGGGTGTGTCGTCCGCGACGACCCGCAGCCGCCCGATCATCAACACCCGCGACGAGCCGCACGCCGACGCCGAGTACTACCGGCGTCTGCACGTCATCGTCGGCGACTCCAATATGAGCGAGTACGCGACCTTCCTCAAGATCGGCACCACCAGCATCTTGCTGCGGATGCTGGAGGACCCTTCGGTCGTGCTTCGGGACATGACGTTGGAGAACCCGATCCGCGCGATCCGCGAGATCAGCCACGACACGTCCCTCAAACGGCGTGTGCGCCTCGCGAACGGCCGGGAGGCGTCGGCGCTCGAGATCCAGTCCGTGTACTTGGAGAGGGCAAAACGCTACCGGGATCTCAAAGGGCTCTCACCTCTCGAAGATCGAGCCCTCGACATGTGGGAGCACTGCATAACCGGCCTCGCCAAGGACCCCTGGTCCATGGACCGCGAGTGCGATTGGGTGATTAAGCACCATTTGATCGAGCGCTACCGAGAGCGCCACCAGCTCGCCCTCGGGCATCCCAAGGTGGCGCTCATCGACCTTCAGTACCACGACGTGAACGCCGATCGAAGCCTCTTTTACAAGCTGCAGCGGGCCGGGCTCGTCGAGCGTGCAACTACCGACGAAGCTATCGAGAACGCCGTCGACCAGCCCCCCCAGTCCACCCGGGCGAAGCTGCGCGGCGACTTCATCCGCAGGGCCAAGGAACGCCGCCGGGATTTCACCGTCGACTGGGTCCACCTCAAGCTGAACGATCAGGCTCAGCGCACCGTGCTCTGCAAGGACCCGTTCAAATCGACAGACGAGCGCGTCGACAAGCTGATCGCGTCGCTTTGACGGCTTGGTAGCGCGACATGGAACGCCTCGAACGTCTCGTCAACCTGGTGGCAGCCCTGATCGACACGAACCACCCTTTGACGCGGGCGGAGATAGCGGAGAGGATCGACGGCTACTCGTCGGATCCTCATGCCTTCCGGCGGAACTTCGAGCGCGACAAGGACCTGCTGCGCCAGATGGGCTTCCCTGTGGTTACCGAGACACCCGACGGCGCGAACGAGGAGGTCGGCTACCGCATTCCGCGTGAGCTGTACGAACTCGCCGACCCCGGCCTCGACGAGGAGGAGCTGACCGCGATACGTCTCGCCGCCTCGGCGGTTCACCTGGAGGGGGAGTGGAGCGAATCCCTCCAGGCGGCGCTTCGCAAGCTCGGCGGAGCGGTTGGCCCCTCTCGGGTGCCCTCTCGGGGTGAAGTCGCGCAAGTAGCGGGAGCCGAAGTCCACGTTGAGGCCACAGCGGCCGTCGCTTTCGCTGCGATCGCCGAGCGACGCCGGGTCGCATTCGCCTACAGCGGTCGGCAACGCGTCGTGGACCCGTGGCGCCTCTCGTATCACCGGGGGCACTGGTATCTCGCCGGATTCGACAGCGGGCCCGCCGAGGAGAGGCTTTTCCGTCTCGACCGTGTCGATTCGGAACTAGTAGCAGTCGGCGACTCCGGTGCCTTCGACGCGCCGAGCGAGGCGCGCGCCGGGCCGCCCCCGCCGTGGCGTATCGGCGACGAAGCCCAGAAGCTGGCGGCGGTCCTCGTCGACGCCGACCACGCTGTCCTCGCACGAACCGAGTTCGGCGAAGCGGCGGTCAAAGAGGTGAGGGATGACGGCTCGACCCTCTTTCAGATCGCCGTCACGAGCACCGCGGGCCTGCGAAGTGTGGTGCTCGGGTATCTGGATCACGCAGAGATCGTCGGGCCGGCGGAGTTGCGCGACGACGTGATCTCCTGGCTCGAGGCGCTCGCGTGAGCGCCGTGAGCGCCGGCGAGCGCCTCGGTCGACTGCTTGCGATCGTACCTTGGATAGCGTCGAGAGACGGACCGTACCTTTCGGAGGTGTGCGCTCGCTTCGACGTTACCGAGAAGGAGCTGATCGCCGACCTCGACCTGCTCTTCCTCTGTGGCGTCTACCCGTTTACTCCCGACGTGCTCATCGACGTGGACATCTCGGGTGGGCGCGTGTGGATACGAATGGCGGACTATTTTCGTCGGCCTTTGAAGCTGACCAGCCGGGAGGCGCTGGCGCTCGCCGCCGTCGGCCGTTTCTACCTCCGGATGCCCGCATCAGAAGCCAACGGCGCTCTGGCGTCGGCGCTGGCGAAGCTGGAAGTCGCCCTCGGCATACCGGAGGGTGAAGTGCTCGACGTGGACTTGGACGACACTCCGGCGGGGACCCTCGAAACGCTGCGTTGCGCAACACTCGAGCACCGCAAGCTGCGACTCGTCTACTACTCGTTCGGCCGCGACGCCACCACCGGGCGCATCGTGCATCCCTGGAGGGTCCTCAACTTGGCGGGACACTGGTATCTCGAGGCTTGGTGCGAGACGGCAGGCGCCGAGAGGATGTTCCGCGTCGACCGGATGATGGAAGCGTCGGTGACCTCCGAAACATTCGCGACATCACCCGCGAGCCGCGCCAACAGCGCAGCCGCCAAGACGCTCTACAGCGCTTCGCCGAGCGACGCGACTTGGGTCTTGGACCTCGAGCCGCGCGCCCACTGGGTCGCCGAACAATACCCGAACGAAGGGATTGAAGACATTGGCGCCGGAGTGCTGCGGGTGAGCCTCAAGGTGGGAGAGAGGGCGTGGATCGAGCGGCTCCTCCTTCGAGGCGGCGACGCGATCCGGGTGGTCTCGGGCGACCCTGGCGTGCGGAGCGAGGCTGCCAGGCGACTCCTAGGCCGGTACCGACACTGAGATGGCTCCGCGGTTGACTAGCGTCAAGTCTCGTGCCTGACCTGCCGAACGAGTCACCGCGTCTCGGCGCAGGCGAGCCAAATGACGGCCACTCCGATATAGACGAGTCGGCGGGCATTGACGACGTCGGTCGTGGGAGTCATGCGGTCGTGTCGACGAAGCCAACCCGGCGCCGCCGGCGCGGCAGAGCGCTCATCGAGTGGGGTGCTGTCTTGGCCGTGGCGCTCGCGGCGGCGCTCGCGATGAGAAGTTTCGTCCTGCAGCCCTTCTTCATCCCGTCCGGTTCGATGGAGCCGACCCTTCACATCGGCGACAAGGTGCTGGTCAACAAGCTCAGCTACCACCTGCATCCGGTCCACTTCGGCAACGTCATCGTCTTCAAAAAGCCGGCAGGCGACTTCACGCCGGGTATCACCTACCTGATCAAGAGAGTTGTCGGCCTCCCCGGCGAGACCCTCAGCTCGGGGCCCAACGGCGAGATCTACGTGAACGGCCGTCTCGCCGCTGAGCCGTGGCTGTCCGCGCAGGCGAAGGCTGCCCCGGGGCCGCCCATCTGCGACCCGGCGGCGGGCTACTCGCACGTGGACTGCACCGGCAACACGCTTCATCTGCCGGCCAACGAGTACTACGTGATGGGCGACAACAGGGGGAACTCCGAGGACTCGCGCTACATCGGGCCGATCTCAGGGAACCTCATCATCGGTGAGGCCTTCGCCATCGTCTGGCCCATATCGCAGATCGGCAGTCTGTGAGAACTCAGGGCTGCAGTTGGTCTCGGCCAGACCGGAGTTCGGCGGTTAGCAGTCCACGACGCGCACATCCGGGTCCAAAGCTCGAAGATCGGTTCTATCGGAGCTGATCACCGTTGCGCTGTACCGGCGAGTGGCTAGGACGACAGTGGCGTCGATGACATCGGATGTCCCCGCCGCAGCGCACAGGAGCCCGGCAGCACGAGCTCCAGAGTCTGTCAAAGGCTCGACGAGGACCTCATGAGCCTTAAGCAGCCGGGCCAGCCGGACCTGCCGGCTGCTGTCCCTCCATACTTGCCCGACTACTCCCGCAGGTACCACTATGCCCCTTTGCCCCCGACGTGCTACCTCGATGATCGCTGCCGTCGTTCGATCTCCCCGCTCCATGGCTATAAGCGCCCCAGCGTCGAGGACGACAGTCAATGTTGTTCAGCTTGCGCCAGTCGCCGCTGTGCCATAGCAAGCTCCTCTTCGCTTACCGGCCCTCCGGTGTCTTCGAAGATGGCTGCGAGAACCGACGCAAGATCTTCCCCCTCAACTCGTGCGAGCCCGGCCTCGTTGATCCAGGCGCTTACGGATCTTGCCCGTCCCTCTCTGACGTCTCGGCGCGCCCTTTCCGCTACCACACGGTCAAGACTCACAGTAACCTTGGCTACGGTCATACTTTTACCTTACCAAGTTTCGGGTGTACCAGGGTCGAGGATCCTCATCATCAGAGCGACGTCGTCGCAGTACAAGGCGTCGACGCCGAAGGCGATCACTTCGGAGAGCCGCCCGGCGCTTTGCACGTCCCACGCCAGTCCCAAAAGTTCGGCGGCGTGCACCTCTTCGAGTAGCTCCGCGCTCCACTGGGAGCGGTGGAGATTGACGGCATCGATGCCCGATTCGCGTAGCGAAGCGAGGCGCGGGCGCAGGCCTTCGGTCATCCACGATAGGTTGGTCGACTCGACGAGGCGTGCTTGGGGGACGATCGTCCGCCACGCTGCCATGGGACGCCAATCCGACGAACAAAGCCACAGTCGCTCGACCGCACCCGCCTCGCGGGCCGCGGCGACGATCCCGTCCAGAGCCCGGGGGTCCTTGACGTCGAGGGACAGCTCGAAGCTGTTGCCGCAGGCGGCGTAGAGGTCACCGAGGCTCGGGATGTGTCCGGGCAGGTCTCGTCGTGGGGTCGCAGCGATGGAGCGGCGCCTCCAGATCGGGCCGAGCACCCCGTCGTGGTCCAGTACGACCACTCCGTCGCTTGTCAGCCAGGCGTCGCTTTCGAGTCCGGGCGCTCCAAGGTCGAGGGCTCGCGTGAACGCAGCGATCGTGTTCTCCTTCTCCACGCTGCGCGCCCCGCGGTGGGCGAAACCGAGCGGCCTGTCGCCCCAGGTTCGGAGCCGATTTGCTGGCATCAACACCTCGCATTTGCAATGCCCGGAGCGACTCAAGGAGATCCCGCAGGGCGCCGAAGATACGAGTGTGGCCTACACCCGCTCCCGGCGCCAACAGCGCTTCGCCGTTGTCTGGGCGACCTGTCCCACCTGCGGCGACGTGGAGCTGACCTCGGAGCAGGTCCAGATCCAGACGTGCACTTCCGACGGGTCGTCAACGTACTCGTTTGTCTGCCCGACGTGTTCGCTCATAGCCAACAAACCGGCCAGTGTGTCCGTCGTGGAGTCCCTCTCAGCGGCCGGTTCCAGGCTCGTCGCCTGGAACTACCCTGCGGAGCTGGCCGAGACCAAGGTAGGGGCGCCGATCTGCCACAACGATCTTCTCGACTTCCACGCAGCCCTCGAAACTGACGGCTGGTGGTCCGAGTTGTCGAACGCCCTGCGCGACAGCTAGACCTGCAACGTATGTCGTCTGATTGGCAGTGGGCCGTAGGTCTCGGCGTAGCAGCCGTTGGTGCGGCAACCGCCGCCTGGGTCGCCGCCCGCCTGCGACGCGACGTGTCGGATCTCCGCCGGGCCACGAGGCCGCTCCGGGCGTCACCGGAGCGCCGGCGAGCGCCGAGGCGCTAGTCGTCGGAGGCGTGCCCGAACCGCCTGCCTGGCGCCGGAAATAGCATCTGAACCCGAGTAGGATAGCGACGTGCTCGATCTGAGCCCCGACAAGTTGGTGATGCTCGCCCTCGTGGCATTGGTGGTCCTCGGCCCCAACCGCCTTCCGCAGGCAGCTCGGAGCCTGGGGCGCTTCGTCGCGAACCTGCGCGCGATGACTGCGACTTTCCACGAGGAAGTCTCGGGAGCGCTCGACTCTACGGGGCTCAACATGTCGGACCTTGCAGAGCTGCGGCCCGCCGCGATCCGCCGGAACGTCGTGGGGGCCGTCACGGGCCTCATCGAACCAGGAGCGACGGCTAACTCCGCGCCCTCGGCCAACCCCGCCGCAACGGTTAACCCCGCCGCCGCTGTATCCGCCAACCCGGCCAGCTCGGCCAACACGGTCAGCGCAGTCAACGGTTCACAACCGGCGACTTGGGGCGGCGCGCCCGACGACCCGTCTCTGAACTGATCGGGAGCGGCGTGTGACCACAGAGGAGAAATCCGGGGAGACCCGCTCCAAGGAATCGACGATGACGCTCTTCGAGCACCTCGCCGAGCTACGCAACAGGGTGATAATTGCCCTGATCGCCGTGGTGGCGGGGATGGCCGTCATCTGGTTCTTGTACAACCCGATCATCAAATTCATGCTCGAGCCGTACACGTCTTTCGCCGCCCGCCACCCCGGGAAGGTTGTGACACCGAACCTGGTGACGTCTAGCCCCCTCGAAGGTTTCACAACCCGGCTCAAGGTCTGCGGGTACGGCGGGGTCGCTCTCGCCACGCCGGTGATCTTCTGGGAGTTGTGGCGCTTCATCACGCCCGGCCTTCATAAAAATGAGAAGCGCTACATCTTCCCGTTCGTCGCCGCAGCTGTCGTCTTGTTCGCGAGCGGCGTCGCAGCCGCCGTGTTCATCTTCCCCAAGGCCCTCAACTGGCTGATCGACGTGAGCGGCCAGGGCGTCGTGCCGCTGTTCTCGCCGTCGCGGTATTTCACCTTGTACGTGGCCATGGCGGTCGTATTCGGCGCCGTGTTCATGTACCCGCTCATCCTCGTGTTCCTCGAGATCGCCGGTGTGGTACCGAGCCGCCTTTGGAGGAAGTGGCGCCGGCCCGCGATCGTCGTCATCTGCGCAGTCGCTGCGATCGTCACGCCGAGCAGCGATCCTTTCTCCTTCCTCGCGATGGCCGTGCCGATGCTCGTTCTTTACGAGGTTGCGATCATCGTGGGGAGGGCTCTGCACAAGTAGCGCCCGAAGGTGGTGGCCCGCAGCGCCCGAGCGTCCAGAGACGCCTTCGAATCGTCGTTCGACTTTCCCCTCGACGCCTACCAGCTCCGTGCGCTCGACGCCGTGGACGCCGGCGCCAACGTGGTCGTCTCCTCGCCGACGGGGTCCGGCAAGACAGTCGTGGCTCTTTACGCGATACAACGCTGCGTAGAGCAAGGACGCAAGGTCTTCTACACGACACCGCTCAAAGCGCTGTCCAACCAGAAGTACCTGGAGCTCGCACGCCGCTTCGGCGTGGAGAGCGTCGGTCTGCTGACCGGCGACAACGCCCGCAACGGCGACGCTCCGGTCGTCGTGATGACCACCGAAGTGCTTCGCAACATGATCTACACCTCCTCGCCGTCGCTCGACAATCTCGCCTACGTCGTCTTGGACGAAGTTCATTACCTCGCCGACTCGACGAGAGGGCCGGTGTGGGAGGAGGTGATCATCCACCTCGAGGATTCGGTGCGCCTCGTATGCCTGTCGGCGACCGTGTCCAACCTCGGGGAGCTCTCAGGCTGGATAAAGTCGGTTCGCGGTCCGACGGAAGCAGTTCGAAACGCCGTCCGGCCGGTCAAAGTCGACGACCTCTACCTCTACGGCGACAGACGATCCGGGGGCCTCGTCGTCGACCCGGTCCTCGTCGAGGGGAAGGCGAACCGGAAGCTGCTCGCCTCGGCTAGAGGCGAGCCCGAACGGGGACGGACGTTCTCGACGCCGCGGCGACTCGAGGTGATCGACCTTCTGAGGCAAACCGAGATGCTACCGGCGATATTCTTCGTCTTCTCCCGAGCCGGTTGCGACCGGGCGGTGACGCAATGCGTCCGCTCCGGGGGGCGGCTCACGTCGAGCGCGGAGAGAGCCCGAATAGCTGCGATAGCCGACCGGCACACGAACCTCTTCGGCGACGAGGACCTGGCGGCGCTCGGTCACTCCGAGTGGCTTTCGGGGCTGCGGGCGGGCTTCGCCGCTCACCACGCCGGACTGGTCCCCCCATTCAAGGAGGCCGTCGAGGAATGCTTCTCTGAAGGGCTCGTAAAGGTAGTTTTCGCTACCGAAACCCTGTCGCTCGGCATCAACATGCCCGCGCGAACAGTCGTGTTGGACTCGCTCACCAAGTTCAACGGGGTTTCGCACCAGGCGCTCACCCCCGGCGAGTACGCCCAGTTGACCGGGCGTGCAGGCCGGCGCGGTTTGGACTCCGTCGGCTACGCCATCACCTTGAGGTCGCCGTTCGTCGCTTTCGACGCAGTCGCGAAACTCGTCGCTTCGGGGGATCACACGCTCTCGAGCAGTTTTCGTCCCACCTACAACATGGCGCTCAACTTCGTGGACCGCTACAGCCCCATGGAAGCCCACCGCCTGTTGGAGTTGTCGTTCGCCCAGTATCGCCAGGACTCGGGACGGTCAGGTTCGCGCAGACATCCCGGTAGATCGCTCGCGATCCAGTTCGACTCGATCCTGTCGTTGCTGGAGGACCTCGGCTATCTAAGCGGATGGTCGCTGACCGTGGATGGGGGGCGCCTTCGCCGTATCTACAGCGAGGCCGATCTGGTTGTATGCGAATGCCTGCGCCTCGGACTTTTCGACGGTATCGGCGCCTCCGAGCTTGCTGCAGTCGTCTCGGCGCTCACCTTCGAGGGTCGCTCGAAGTCGGCCGATGCGCCTTTTTTCCCTACGTCTATCGTCGCCGGGCGAGTCGAAGCGGTATACGATGTCGCCGGCCGACTAGCCGACCGTGAGGTTGCGTTCGGTCTCACCCCGAGCCGGCCGCCTGACGCCGGCTTCGTCGAGTTCGCCTTCGAGTGGGCCTCGGGCGGCCAACTGGCGAACGTCCTCGACGACGAGACGATGACCGGAGGCGACTTCGTTCGTGCCATGAGGCAGCTCGTGGACCTTCTCGGCCAGATTGGCGATGTAGCACCGGAACCTTCGACGGCCACGTCCGCCCGGCGAGCGAGAAATGCGCTGATGCGCGGCGTTGTCGAGGCGTCCTTCAGCCTCCCGGACGTCCCCGCCGGAGCGTGACGGGCCTTGCGACCCCGGTTAGATCCCCCTTCTCGGCCTCACGGGCTTCTAGTCTGAACCCGACATGTTCAAGATCGAGTCAGGCGTCTACACCACTGAGGACTGGTCCGACGACGAAGCAGACATCCTCCGGCGCTACTTCACGAACCTCGACAGCCCCGTCTTCGCGCTGGTCAACCTGCCCGAGGTGGTCAAAGGCGCCCTGTTCGCCCGGTACTCCCGATCGTCGAAGAGCCTCCGCCGGCTTTTCCTTGACGAATTCGTCCGCGACCTCGACATAAGCGGCGACCTCGGAGTCGACGCCACGGTCGGGCTTGCGAGGGCCGAGGAGCTCTACGACCGGGTGTTCTTCGAGTACGGCGACGATTCGGTAGCCCAGCTCGGCGGTGTGCATCTCGCCTGCGAGCAGGCATCGAACGTGTTGACGAAGGTGCTGGAGCGGGGGCGGCTGATGTCGTACATGGAAAAATCGACCCGCTACGTCGCCTACGACAGCCGCCTCAACAACGGCCGCTACCGCTACTACCGCGATCAAGAGATCCTGGAGTCGCCTTTAGGCGCCCGCTACGTCGGCGACATGGACCGGCTCTTCGACTCCTACGCCGAGCTGCTCAGCGCGATGAGCGTGCACTACGCGGGCCTGTTCCCTAAGGCGCCCGGGGACTCCGACATCGCGTGGCGCCAGTCTGTGAGAGCGAAGGCTTTCGACGCCGTCCGGGGCATCCTCCCGGCCGGAGCCACGTCAAACCTCGGCGTGTATGGCAGCGGGCAGGCCTACGAGGCACTGCTCGTGCGGATGCGGGCGGACCCTCTACCTGAGGCTCAGGTCTACGCTGCGATGATCCTTGAGGAACTTCGCAAGGTGATCCCCTCCTGGGTGAAACGCGTAGACGTCGCTGACAGGGGGGTCGCTCACGCCGACTACTTGCAGCGCAACTCCGAGTCGATGGAGGACCTCGCCGAGGAGTTGTTCGGCTCCGATGGCTACGAGCGGGCGGACGCAACCCAAGTCGATGCCCCCGAAGTCCGCCTCGCCGACTTCGACCCCGACGGCGAGGCGAAGGTCGTCGCGGCGATGCTCTACCCCTACAGCCACCTCGGAGACGACGCCATAGTCGCCCGGGTGGCGTCGATGTCCGGCGAGGAACGCATGGACGTCGTACGCCGCTACGTCGGCGACAGAACGAATCGTAGGCACCGCCCGGGGCGTGCCCTAGAGAGGACCGACTACCGTTTCGAGATCGTCTCGGACTACGGTGCGTTCCGGGACCTTCAGCGCCACAGACTTTTGAGCGTCGAATGGCAGGGCCTTACCGCAGCCCACGGCTATTCGATGCCGTCGTCGGTGGCTGACGCGGGAATGAGCGACATGTTTTCTTCTGCGATGGAGCGCTCGGCGAACTTGTGGGATGCTCTTCGAGGCGACTTCGAGCCCAACCAGGCGGCTTACGCCGTCGCGCTCGCATACCGGATCCGCTACTCGATGCAGCTCAACGCTCGAGAGGCGATGCACATGATCGAGCTGCGCACCGGCCCTCAAGGCCACCCCGAGTACCGCTCTGTGTGCCAGCAGATGCACCAGCAGATCTCGTCGAAAGCCGGCCACAAGGTCCTCGCTGCGATCATGACTTTCGCCGACGGGGCGAACTACGAGGCGTCCGCGCTGGAAAGGCTCGCCTCGGAGAACAAGGCTGCGCTTCGCAGGGTCGACAGACCGCAGTAGCTGCGCCGGTCGCGGCGGCCGCTCAGCCGGTCGTGGCGGCCGCTCAGCCGTCGCTCTCGCTCCGCCACGGCGGCGTCAGCGCCTCCGAAATTAAAGAAATTCGGGTTGAAAACCGAAAGACGTTCTATCCAGGTCGCCTGCGGCGGGAGAACGGAGGTCGATCCCCGAATGTCAGTCCTGTTTCGTATTCGAAGCGTCGCCCGAAACGCGGCCAGAAGTGCTTCACGGATTCGCCCGGCGCGAGTTGTTTCGCTGGTCGCTGCGACCGCCACGGTTGTCGGCCTCGCCGCCGCGGGATGGTCCGGCGGTTCGTCCCAGTACACGGTGGTGGCGGGGGATTCGCTCTGGGCTATCGCCACCAGCCGAGGAATCACCGTCGCGCAGCTCGCCGCGGCCAACGGGATCGACCCGAATGCCATCCTTTCGATAGGGAAGGTGTTGACGATCCCCGGGGCCGCCGTCCCCACGGCGCATTCGCTGCCTGCGTCGTCGGGCGGCGCTGCAGGAGCCGCCGGTGCCGCTGGTGCTGGCGCTGCTGCAGGTTTGGGGCTGAGCGCCCACGCTCTAGGCGACTGCTCGAGCCTTCCCGCTGTTTCTTCGGGGCCTGCCGGCCAGCTGGCGGATGCCGTAGCGGCCAGCCCGGCCCTCGCCGAGGTGCGCCAGCTTCTGAGCGAGTGGGCCGGTTACTACGGGCTGTCGCTTCCCCTCTTCGAGGCGGTCACCTGGCAGGAGTCAGGCTGGTATCAGGGTGCCGTTTCTACGACCGGCGCTGTAGGCGTCGGCCAGATCGAGCCGGGAACCGCCCTGTTCATCTCGCAAGTGCTTGTAGGTCGAACCATGAACGCCTACTCGCTGTCGGACAACATCGAGATGTCCGCCGCGTACCTGTCGTACCTTTCACGCGTCGAGGGTTCGAATCAGTGTGCGACTCTTGCGGCCTACTACGAAGGTCCGTTGGAACTTCAAAATTACGGGCTGCTGCCGGACGCCAAAGCGTACGTCTCAGACATCCAGGCGCTGGCGGTCTCCTTCGAGTGATCGCTATTCGACCCGGGGCTCCGATCGCCCGGCCGGCTTCACCCGCCACGTTCTGTGCCTTTCGCAGCGCTGTGGCCTGGGTCTTTCGTGGCCGGGCGCGCTATGCCCTCAAGGTTGTCTATGATCCGGCGCCAGCTGACCCGGGTTACCGGTCGGCCTGGATGACAGCACGAGATTCCCCAAGGACCGCCACATGCCAAGAGACGACCTGGACGACGACATCGAAGACCCCGAAGTTCTACCCGACGAGCTCGACGACGAAGAGTTGGGCGACCTCGACGACGATATAGGCGAAGACGATATAGGCGAAGACGACATCGCCGACGATATAGGCGATGACGACGATATAGGCGACATCGACGCCGACGACGACGTTGTATCCCTAGAGGAGCTCGACGACACCGGCATCGTCGCCGATGTGCCGACGCCTGCCAAGGCTCCTCGTGAGGACGACGAGGAGGACGACGACGACGAGGACTTCGACGAGGTGGAGGCAAGCCTCGACGTCATCCTCAAGGAGCGCCTGGTAGTCGACGACGACGATGACGACGACGACGACGAGGACCCAGATGAGCGGGGAGAGTCCCCGACCCGTGTACTTCCAAAGCAGCCGGGCGAGTTCGTCTGCCAGTCGTGTTTCCTCGTCAAACACCCGAGCCAGCTCGCTGACCCCGAAGCGCAGCTCTGCCGTGATTGCGTGTGAGAGGATAGATCGGTGAGCGAGGAGCGAAGCCCCCTGGATGCGGCGCTTGATCTGATGGTTTTCGCTCCGGTCGGGCTTGTCATTACCGCAGCGGAGCAGCTTCCCGGCTTTGCCCTGAAGGGCCGGGCGAAAGTGGAATCCCGGGTCACGGCGGCAAGGATGGTAGGCCGCCTCGCTGTCGCTCAGGGGAGCCGGGAACTGGCCCGCCGGCGCGCTGACCGCGCCGACCATCTGCGCAGCGAGGACGCCCTCTCGGACCCCCTCTCGGACCCCCGAAAGGGCACCGCTAGGCCTCCTCGAGCAGGCGACCAACCTGCGTCCGGGCCGCTCGGAGTTGGTGTCGGCGGCGGCGCCGGGCATCCGACTTCATCAGGCAAGGATGCAGCCTCGAAGGCTGCGGATCCGGGCGGAGCCGCCAGCCCCCCGAAACCGCAGGGCCGCCGATCTGGCTCAACTCGCCTCAGCGGTAGCACCCTTGCGATCCCCGGCTACGACTCCCTGTCTGCATCGCAGGTCGTGAGCCGTCTAGCGGGCCTCACTGCACCCGAACTAGACGACGTAGCCGCCTACGAGGCCGCCAACCGTGGTCGGCGGACTGTGATGACCCGCATCCGCCAGCTTCAGGGATAGCCCGCCCTCCTTAAGCTCGCGATGCTAAGCGCCCGACCTGCCACGGCAGCGGATGTGGACGAGGTGGCCCGCCTGTGGGATCTCGCAGTCGGCCCGCTCTCTGACCAGCGAGGCGGGCCGATGCTCGCGGCGTCTCTTTCACAGCACCGGGTTCGCGCTACAACCGCTGTCTCGGACGACCAGACGGCTGTGGTCCTCGGCCTAGTGGACACCGTCCCGGTCGGGATGTCGTTCGCGACGCTGCATTCGCTAGGAGACCGAAGGGTGGCGACGGTGGAGCTGCTCTACGTGGAACCGCAGGCGCGACGCATCGGGGTGGGGGAGGCCATGCTCGAGCGGCTGCTCGAACTATGCGCGCTGTGGGAACCCACGTCGATCGACGCGCCAGCCCTACCCGGCGACAGGGCCAGCAAATCGTTCTTCGAGGCACACGGATTCAAGGCAAGGCTGCTGGTGATGCAGCGCTTTCAGGCTCCCGCAGGAGTCGGGGAGTGAACCTGCGGCGCTGAGCGCTGCGAAGCTGGTCGCGGAGGAGGAGGGATCGTCACCCCGAGAAGCTTCGCCAGGCCCGGAATCCGCCCCGACATCTGGTGCGCCGACTTTCGAAGCTCGGGGCTGGCTGAGGCTGGAAGACCGGTCGGGGTGACGCTCCGGCGAAGAGGCGAGTCTGCAACAGCCTCCATCACGGCAGCCCACACGTCGGGCTGAGCCTCCGGCGACATCGCTGCGCTCGCGACCTCCGTCAAGCGCGCCGCTAGCGCGCCGTCCAAAGCCATCGACGGATCCGGCGGCCTCGCGGACAGGCGTAAGGCTCGCACCACCTTGGCAGAGTCGACAAGCTCGGAGAGCTCGCTGTGCCACGCTGCGGCCGACTCAGCCAGACGACGTTCGAGGACGCCCGACAGAACGGCTGCCGTCGCCCGTGACTCGTCGTCTCGTGCCGCGTCTGCGCTCGCGATGACTGAGCGGAGATCTCGAAGCGGCACGCTGTCCGCGCCGGCAACCGCTGCGTCTGCACGGTCGCGCCAAGTAGCAGCCCGCAGGCGGGGGAGGAGCCGCTCGGCCAGCGCGAGAAGTTCGTCGGTGTTGGGCGGGACCCGGCCCTCACTGACCGCCTTCTCGCGTTCGAGGTGCAGAGCGCTTCGCAGGGCAGGAATCCCGCCTCGGAGCAGTTCCTCTGCGATCGGCTGCTCCTCGGGGGTGAGGGACTCTATGACCGCCTTGCGATGAGCGCTGGACGGGTTGAGCCGGTTCGTCGCCTTTCGCGGGGCGCCTCGCGAGCGCGACGCGTCGGCGTCTGGGCGGGGGCGTCCCTGGGCGGCGCGTCGAGCCTCGGTGGTGTCGCCTCCGCGAGCGCTCGACGTTGCCCGACCCCGCGGTCGGCTGTCGTCATTTCCTTCGCGTGTCGTCGGGGCAGTCCGACCGTGCTGGCCGTCCCTCCCTGGCTGACCCTGCGGACGACCGTCGCGCCTGGACTGACCGTCGCGATCCGGGGGACCGTCGCGGCGCGATCCTCCTTCGCCGCTGCGGGCGGGTCGCCTCGCATTCGACGCTTCAGATTCGGGACCGGGGGCGGCGCCACGCTTCTCACGACTCGCAGGGCGGCCACGATCGCGGTCGTCCCTGGCAGGCCGCCGAGCGGATCGCCCGACGAGCTGCGTGGTCACACCCGGCTGGTCAGCACGGCCGGAGCCGATTATTTCGATCCTGTCAGCGTCGCGGCGGGGAGCCTCCCGTGGCGTTAGGACGGCGGTGACAGTGATTCCCTCCAACTCGAACTCCGCTTCGACACGGATCACGTCTCCGGCCTTCGTCCCTTCGGGTGCTACGCCGGCAGCAAGAACACCTTTCGGTTCGCGTGCGCCCGCCGCGCGCCACGTCCAGGTGCCGTCAGGGCGGGAGCTGGTAAGTTCAATCTCGAGTCGTCGAGCCACGCCGCACACGCTACAGGAGTATCCGAGCCGCCTGCACCGTCGGCCCGACATGACTGCGGCCCCACCGCTACGCTGGCACAGTGAGCGACATCCCGGTACTACTCGTTCACGGCTTCGCGTCGTCGTTCGAGAGGAACTGGCGCGAACCGGGCTGGGTGGACGTGCTGGAGGAAGAGGGACGTACGGTGATCGGAGTCGATCTACTCGGCCACGGCGACTCACCTAAGCCGACCGACCCTGATGACTACCGCGAACTGGAAACGTGCGTCGAACAGGCGATAGCCGGCTATGACCTAGTCGACGCCGTCGGCTTCAGTCTCGGCGCCCAGCTTCTCCTCCGAGTCGCAGCCAGCGACCCGGGGCGCTTCAGGAGGATCGCGCTCGGCGGCGTAGGCGACAACGTGATGCGCTCCCACGACCCCGAACCCCTGGCGCGGGCCGTCGAGACGGGCGTCACGGGTGAAGACGACCCCGAGGCAGCCGGCGCCTTTGCCAGGTTCGCCCGCGCCCCGGGGAACGACCCGAAGGCGCTGGCAGCGTGCCTGAGGCGCCCTCACGTCCCGCTGACGAGCGTAGAACTCGCAGACGTCCGGTCGCCGGTCCTGGTGGTCCTCGGAGACCGTGACTTCGCCGGGCCGCCAGACCAGCTTCTCGAAGCGCTTCCGTCAGCCCGGCTGGTCGCCTTGGCTGGCGCAGACCACTTCGGCACCCCGAAGGACTACCGATTCCTTGCGGAGACGGTCAAGTTCCTCGCTGCCGGCCCGGACTGCTAGGCTTTCCTCATGGGCCGCGGAGCACGATCGACCGTGCGTTGGAAGCACGACAGGACTCGCCGTAAGAAGGCGCGTGACCTAAGGGCGAAAGAAGCCCGGGGCCGGACCCGCAAGGAGTCCCCGGCGGCAAGCTGACCGTCCGCTTCGGAGCCGCGCTCGGAGTCTCGTTCGGCCCCGGAGTCGCGTTCGATCTCCGTGTCGAGTTCAGCTCCGAACAGCACCGCGTTCGCGCTCAAGTACATCCATAACGCCAGAATCGCGACGCCTGCGAAGGTGCCGTACGTCCTGCTCTCGTGGCCGAAGTGATCCAGATAGAACGCGAAGACGCCCGACGATACGAGCCAGACGCCGCCAGCCACGACCGATCCGGCTGAGATCCAACGCCATCTAGGGTGGCTCCGGTTAGGTCCCAGGCTGTAGTACGTGGATAGCAGGATCATCACCAAGATCGCTGCACCGCCGTAGCGCACGACATCCCAGGCAACTCCAAACGCGGGTTGCACCAGGGGAAGCTGGCGTGGCAACAAGCGGCGTAGCGGGTTGCCGAGAACCATCAGCACCGACGCTGAGCTGCCGAGGACCAACGTCGCGAGCACCAGCGGGAGGGCCATCAGGCGCCGTCCGAGGAAGCCCCGATCGGACGTAACCTCGCAGGCCACGTCGAGGGCGACCTGCAGCGATGCGGTTGCTTCGATTGCGCTCCACAAGGCGGCGGCGACCCCCAAGGCCAGCTCGAGCTGACTCGCGCTGGCGTGGCTTGGTCCGGTCAGCGCTTGGGTGAGAACTGCCGACATCTGTGTCGGTAAAAGCACGCCGAGACCGTGGACCAAATGTCGAAGCTCAGCGGAGGACAGGTGGAGTAAGCCCGCGAGTCCGATCGCCGCCACAGCGGCGGGGAAGACAGCTAGGAACCAGTGGAACGCCAGGCTTCCAGCGCTCATCGTTATCCGGTCACGCACAGACTCACGCAACGCCGCCACCAGCACACGCCGGGATCGTCTCAGGCGGGTTATCACGATGCCTCGCAGCCCGGATCGCCGAGCGTCTGTCGAGACTCGGTTCGCTGGACCGGGCGACTCAGAGGGCATGATCCCAGCATGCTACGGTCCGGGCGTCTCCCGTGAGCAGCCCCGGCCGTTCGATAAGAGTGTCTCCTGTAGACCGAAAGAGCACGCTCGCGTCCCACCGGGGCCGGGTGTTACCGGCGTGACTTGGAGGTCTAGCGTCGGTCTAGCGTGGGTCTAACCTGGCAGGCGACAGTCAAAAATGGTCAGGATCTTCAATCCGAAAAAGTCTTGTACCAAAAAGTGCGTTTTCCGAGCGAGGGCTGGTACAGGATTTTTAGGGAACGAAGATCGTGTACCAAAAAGTGCGAAAAAACGCTTCAAACGGTCAAACGTTTTCTCGCACGCGCGAATCCTGACCAAATTGAGCACTTCCAGCAGTCGCCAGAGCTGGGCCAGGTGCCCGGCGCCCTCGCTCGAGGTGTTACTCAGGTCATTCGGCGGGGGAGTTGGGGACCCATTCACGCGACGGTGGCACCGAGCCGGTGCGCATCAGCCAGTAGGCATTCCAAGTCGCGTCGTCCTTGCCCGCCATCGGGCTGACTGCCGGTACAGGACCGTCTCCGGGAAGCTCGTCGGCCCCAAAGGAGATCGCTTCGATGCTCTGTGCCGCCGTGTAAGTTGCGGTCGCTTGCTGATCAATGCGCTTGGCGGCTCTCTCGTCGGCTCGCGCCCACTGCAGGAAGACCGGTATGAAGCCGATCAGCGCCGACGCCTCCGTCGCAACCCACAGGAGGCCGCCTCCAGCTTTAGTGCTTGAAAGGCTGTACATCGACGCTATCGGTCTACTCGACGACAGGATTGCCAGACCCAGAATGACCTCGGGAGGGCCGGCGATGAGGATGCTCACCATCCGGGCGCCATATCCCATCCGCCAGTGGACTATCGGATCCAGCCCGACCAGCGGCCACCAGTACAGCGTTGCGCCCAGCAAGAAAGCCACGTTGAAGGAGTCCATGACCCACATGTGCAGCATTGCGAAATTAATGAGAGATGTCAGGAAAAAGGCGAACATGATGCCGAAGTACATCACGAACACTGTCAAGGGGAATGTCAATAATGCGAAGCCTCGTGACTTCAAGACCCTCAACCAGAGCGTCTTTCGGGTTCTCGTCGAGGTCTGAAGAAACAGCGTCGAAGGGGCACCCAACGCCAGGAGCGGGGGCGCCACGACCATGAGGAGCAGGTGCTGGAGGACGTGGGCCTGGAAGTACGACGCTGTGAATGTCGCGACGGGGGACTGGATCGCAAAGTCGATGCTGACAAGCCCGAGCATGAACGACATCGTCCGCCTCGCCGGCCAGCGGCGCCCCCTGCCGGCCAAGCGCCAATCTGCTCGCAGGTACCAGTAGGCGACGACGCAGAGGACCACCACGGTGGCCAGGGCGAACGGCCCGCTCTGCCAGTCGTAGAAAGCGGCGTGCCAACTCCACGCGACGGGCTTCATCGGACCCATCTAGACACCCATGAACGTGTTCGGAAAGGTCACTCCACTCCAAACATACCGCCGCCAGGCCGCCTACGACAATCATCACCGGCGCCGCTCAAGCGTCGCTCAAGCGGTCACCCTGGTGTGACCTCTCAGCAGTGGAGCAGGCTCACCTCGTAGGCGGCGAAGACAGGGTCGCGCGTGAGCACTACTAGGTTCTCTCGCTTCGCCTGGGCGATGATCATCCGGTCGAACGGATCGCGGTGGTGAAGTGGAAGGGCTCCAGCATCTTCGGCGTGCAGGTCAGAGATTGCGAGAAGATTGAAGCCTTCCCGTCGTACAGCGTCGCCCACCGGCCCTGCGAAGCGGATCTTGCCGAGGCTCCGCTTAATCGCGATCTCCCAGACACTCGCTGCGCTTACCAATACCTGCGCCTGCACGTTCGCTATACGCTCAGCACTCGATGGTTCAATCTCCTCGCCTGCCAGCCACCAAAGCAGCACGTGCGTGTCGAGCAAGAAGCTCAACGGACCTCTTCGCTCGATCCGACACCATCGAACCCATCAAGGAGCCAGCCCGGAGTCGAATCGAAGTCCTCTGCGACCCAGATTTCACCACGCATGCGACCGGGAGTCCGGTTTTGAACCGGCGCGTCGTAGGCGACAAGTCGGGCAACCGGCCGGCCTGAGCGGGCAATGATGACCTCCTCTCCAGCGGCCGCCCGGTCCACGAACTTCGACAGGTTGGTCTTCGCTTCGTAGATGTTGACTAGCACAGATCTAGTCTAGACCTAGTCTAGTCTTAATTCGGGAACCCTAGAAGCAACGCGCAGTTATTACGGATAACTAACATTATCCGCAATAGCAGCCAGGTCACCCTCTTCTCGCAATTCGCCCTTCTCGCAATTCCCACTAGCGCGCAAGCGACGTCTCACTTCGACGCAAACTAAAGCCTCGAAGCTGCGTTGCCGACACGTAGGCGGTGGAGCGGGTTCCGACACTAATCCGGGTGATGTCGCGCAGGCGTCGCGCTGGTGACGCCGACGAAAGCGGCTTCACCTTGATAGAAACCTTGATCGCCGTCGCGATCCTCGCCCTTTTGTTCCCGATGTTCCTATCTGCGGCAACGAGCGGCACCCAAGCCGGAAACCAGGGCCGTGTACGCCAGGTTGCGTCCGTACTGGCGGACACCGCAGTCGACTACACGAGGGCGATCGACCCGACTCAGCTTCTAAACGGCAGATCCGCTGGCAGCGCCACGTCGCCCCCGCACGGGGTAAGCCTCGTCAACACAGACCAGTACGACCAGACGGCAGGAACGCCGGCGGTACCGCTGTCGTCGAGCTCGGTCATCGACAACTACCACTTCACCACCCAGACCTTCATGGGCGTCTGCTACTTACAGCAGGGGCAGGCTTCGAGCGCGTGCAACACAACGTCGTCAGGTGCGCCGATGGTGCGCGTCGTCGTCGCTGTTTCGTGGCCAGCGACGGGTGTCTGCCCGGCGAACACGTGCGACTACGTGACCTCCAGCCTGATAAGCACTGGAACTGACCCTCAGTTCGCGGAGGTGATTCCGAGCGGGTCCTCTCCATCGAGCACTACCACCACTGCCCCACCGCCTCCGTGCCCGAATGGTTCGACGTCACTCGCTGACACTGCGGACTCCACGGACCCCATGTGTATCTACAACGGGCAAAACTCGTCGGCTTCCGGGCCCTTCACCGACAGCAGCCCAACCTCCAGCGCCGTGAAGTTCTCGGGAGATTCCGGCTCCTACGGCGCCGAGCTCAACAGCTCACCGGGACCGTCCAGTTCCAGCTTCACTATCGCAGTCTGGTTCAATACGTCGGACTC
>JAKCEB010000086.1 GCA_021838305.1 Actinomycetes bacterium
TCTCGGTGATCAAATGCGACTTCGGTGAAGGCCTGCCCGACGACGCGATCATGTCTGACGGAAGGCGGGGAAGGGCGTGGCGCAACCTTTACCCGATCTGGTACAGCCGGACAGTCTCGGAGACCCTTGCGGAGCGTGACGGCACGGAGGCTCTCGTGTGGAGCAGGAGCGGCTGGGCGGGGTCTCAGCGCTACCCGGCGCAGTGGGGCGGCGACCCCGAGGCGAGCGTCGCCGGTCTTGCGGCGGAGCTTCGGGCTGGGATCAGCTGGAGCCTCTCTGCTCCGGGTCTTTGGGCGCACGACATCGGCGGCTTCTACGGCAGCGGCCCGAGCCCTGAGCTGTACGTCCGCTGGGCGCAGGTCGGCTGCCTGTCCCCCCTGGCTCGCTTTCACGGTCTACGCCCGCGCGAACCGTGGGAGTTCGGCGAGCGGGCGTTTGGGATCGTCCGGGAGTTCGCGAAGCTGCGCTACCAACTCCTTCCTTACCTGATGAGCGCGGCCGGCGAGGCGAGCCGTTTCGGCTGGCCGGTGCTGCGACCGTTCGCAGTCGAGTTCCCGGACGAGAAGCTGCTGTGGCACGTCGGCCACGAGTACATGCTCGGCCCTGACCTTCTCGTCGTAGCGGTACTCGACGAGTCAGCGGACATGTCGGATGTGGAAGTGATCCTTCCGCCCGGCGAGTGGGTGGACTTCTGGACAGGGACCGTCGTCTCGGGCCCCCGACAAATGCGGATGCAAGTTCCACTTGATCGGATACCGCTGTACGTTCGCGCCGGCGCCGTCATCCCCATGGGCCCGTCTGCGAGCCACACCGGCGACATCGCCCCTAACCGCTGGGATCTTCACGTGTGGCCCGGCAGTTCTACGAACGTCAGCACCGTCTACGACGGAGAGATGGTGCATCGCTACCGCCCGGAGCAGGGGACGTCCGGTTGGGCGGCCGGCAGGGTCTTGTGCCGTGAGCCGGCTCGCAGGGCGGCGAAGGCGTACGTGCATCTTCCCGCGGCGCGTATCGTAGAAGTGCCGGCAGTCCCTGTGACAGCGGACCTTTAGGCCTCCTTCGGGGGCCTATGGCGGCGCGTCGAGGAGGAGGCGCTTCGCGGAGGAGGTGCTTCGCGGAGGAGGTGCTTCGCGGACGTGGCCGGTGTCAGTTGGCCGGAGGGCCGCGGTGTCAGCGTGTAGGTCGGCGATGCGTGCCGACCGCGTGGGTTGCCGGCGAGCCGGCCAGCACCGCTGCGATATCTCCGGCAAGCGCGGTCGAGATGGCTTCCTGTGATTCGTTGGTGAGCCCGGCGATGTGGGGGCTTTGAACGACCCGACTCGAGGATTCGAGGCGCCCGACCGTAGGCGGTTCCGAAGATCTGACGTCGAGTCCCGCTCCGCCGAGGTGGCCGGAATCGAGTGCGTCGACGAGCGCCTCTTCATCGACGAGACCGCCCCGCGACACGTTGATCAGGTACGAGCCGGGGCGCATGCCGGCAAGGAAGCCGGCGTTGACCATACGCTCGGTGTCGTTCGTCAACGGAAGGTGCAGCGACACGACGTCCGACGCGGACAGCAACTCGCCGAGGCTACGAGCGCGCGTCGTGACCCCTGTGGGAAGGGCAGCACCATCGGGGAGGACGGGGTCGTATCCGACGACGTCCATGCCGAAGGCCGACGCGAGCGCGCACACCGCCCGCCCGGTCGCGCCAAGGCCGACGACGCCCCACGTCTTCGCGGACAGTTCTGTCCCGTAGCGGCGCTCCCACGTGCCGGCACGCACGCGCGTGTCGTTTCCGACGATGTCGCGGGCGAGGGCGAGAGCGAGGGCGACGGTGTGCTCGGCGACGCTCTGGGCGTTTGCGCCAAGCGGCGCCACGACGACTATGCCGAGCTCGTCTGCGCTTCGCAGGTCGATGTTGTCGAGTCCGACGCCCGCCCTCGCGACGATCTGCAACTTCGGCGC
Source organism: Actinomycetes bacterium (assembly GCA_021838305.1). Classification (GTDB taxonomy): domain Bacteria; phylum Actinomycetota; class Acidimicrobiia; order Acidimicrobiales; family Palsa-688; genus JAJZAM01. The sequence goes on from JAKCEB010000086.1 coordinate 1,948, forward strand.
GCCCTCGAGCAGTGCCCTGTCGACGGCTGTGCGGTTGCGTACGACGAGTGCCCGAGCTGAGCCGGCCGCTTCGCGCAATGTCGCCGGGTCCGACCAAGCGTCGGGCTGGCGTGACACATCGTGGGTCTCCGCCAGGGAGTCGAACGCGGCTCCCCAGACGTCCTCGGCCACTAGTATCGGACCACTGCCAGGGCTTGTAGCGGCGGGCGAGGCCTCGGCGGCTTGGTCAGGTGACATTCGGCGGATCCCTTCTAAAGAACAGAGGTCAGACCACTGTTAGACTGGCAGGGCTGAGAGCCCCTGTCAACCCGGACCAGCGACCCTGGAGGAGAAGAATATGCAAAGCACTGTCGGAGCCATGAGAAACACCGCCGCGCGGATGCTTCAGGCGGCCGGCATGGCCGAGGCGCCGGCTGACCGAACTGCGTGGGCGCTCGCCGCGGCCGACGCATGGGGGCGGGGATCGCATGGGCTGATGCGGCTCCCTTTTTACCTGGACCGTCTCGCTGGTGGAGGAGCTAACCCTTTTGCTCAACTCCGTTTGGTCGGCGACACCGGGCCGGCAGTTTCATTCGACGGCGACAACGGGCTCGGCCACTGGCAGGTCTGGGACGCGACGCAACTCGCGTCGGCTCGATGTGCCCAGTACGGGATCGCGGCGGTCTCGGTCGGCAACTCCGGCCACTGCGGGGCTCTCGGTCTCTACGTAGGAGCGGCGGCGGAGGACGGCAAAGTCGCGATCGCCTTCTCAAACGGGCCGGCCGTGATGCCCCCGTGGGGCGGCCGCGCCCCAGTGCTGTCCACTAGCCCCATAGCGTTCGCCATGCCGGAGGGCTCGGGCGCGGTCATCGTCGACCTGGCAACGAGTGCTGTCGCCCGGGGTAAGATCGCCGAGGCGGCGGCGGCGGGCCGTGAGCTCGAGGCCGGCTGGGCGCTCGACGAGGAAGGCAACCCGACCACCGACCCGGCGAAGGCATTGAAGGGAATGCTCGCCCCGATAGGCGGATCGAAGGGCTACGCGCTGGCGACAATGGTCGAGCTTCTCTCGGGCGTCATGTGCGGGCCGAACCTGGCGGGCGACGTAGCGGACCCGCTTTCGGCTGCCACTGTCAGCGCTCCGCAGCGGATCGGGCATTTGGTGATAGCCATCGACCCGGCCAAGTTCGACGTCGACGGCAAAGCGTCGGAGAGGATGGCTCTCTACGCGCAGCGCGTCGAGGACGCCGGCGGTCGCCTCCCGGGCGCCGGGCGCAAGCTTCCCGGGGAGATCACCGACGACGAGACGCTCGTCATCCCCGACGCGCTAGCGCAGCGTCTGGCGGAGCGCGCCGCGAGCCTCGGGGTGGCGTAGCCCCAGTCTCAGCGGGTGGTAGCGCTCCACTCAGGGCCGAGCACCGACTCCAGTTCGGCGCGCAGCGTTTCTGTCGCTTCCCGAGTCGCCGGTCGAAGCGGGGCTGCCATGTTGGCTTCGCAGAGCCCAGCCAGAGACAGTGCCGCCTTCCAGCCCGCGGGAAACCCTGGCTTGCGGCACGCGAAGACTACTTCTGCGAGCTTCGCCTGAAGGTCCTGGGCGTCTGGTTTTCCGGAGACGCAAGCCGAGTAGAGGGCGCTGACGAGGCCGGGGACAAAATTGACCGAAGCGGCAATCGTTCCCTTCCCTCCCGAAGCGAGACTCGCAGCTAGAAGCGTGTCGGAGCCGGTCAGCAGATCGAAGTCCACGCCGGCGCGGACCGTGGATGCGACCGCGCTGAAGTACTCCATGTCCCTGCTCGAATCCTTCATTCCCGCAATCGTTGCGTTCCCGGCGATCTGCGACACGACAGATGGCGATATCGACACTTTCGTCATGGCGGGAATGTTGTAGAGGAGTATCGGCAGAGGCGAGCGCGCCGCGAGGTACTCGTAGAAGTCGGCAACGGCGCCGTCGCTGAGCGGGTAGTAGAACGGTGGCGGGACGAGCACCGCGGTCGCGCCGGCCTGCGCGTAGGCCTCGATGTCGGCGAGGGCCTCGTCAGCGTTGACGCTGACAGTCCCGGGGATTATCGGTGTGCCCGGCGGCGCACACGCCGTGACCGCCTCGACGAGATAGACACGCGTCGAACGCGAGAGGAGAGGCCCCTCGCCGGTCGATCCCGCCGGGCAGAGCCCGTCCGCACCCCCGGCGAGGATGTGCGATACGAGACGGCCGAGGCTGACCGTGTCGATTGCGCCTGCCTCGTCGAGTGGTGTGGCCAGAGCGGCCATTACCGTGCCGATCGGGCCGATCGTGCCGCCCGGCTTGACGGGAGCGTCTTGGATCTGAGGGGTGTCCACCCGTCGAGCCTATCGTGCAGGGAGGGTCACGGGATCGGTCGACGCTCTTGCGTGAGGCGATGTACCAGATGGTGGCGTGGAACGCCGGGCGCGGGCGACCGGCCCGACGGCGACGGCGTGGCGGATGATGTCCGTTTCGCTGACATTCTCAAGGGCGGCCTTTTCGTGAAGTTCGCGACGCATCTCGGGCGGCGGCGCAACGATCGTGACGCGGCAGACCCCAATCCGATACTGGGTCGCCTTCGCCGACCTTTTAGAGCGAGGGACTCGGCATAGTTTGGTACTTTATACAGTAATAGACTGTATAAAGTACCAATCTATGTGATGTACGCTGCACAACGGCCCCCATGGTGAGTCGACGCCGAGGTTGGGCTCAGCGTCGACTCGATAGATCGGCCAGCGGGTCGGGCTCGCGCGAAAGGCTCCGACCGCCGTCCACCACGAGCATCGCCCCAGTAACAAACGACGCCGCCTCAGAAGCAAGGAAGACGCACGCGTTTGCTATGTCTTCGCCGGTTCCCATCCGTCCCAACAGCGTCGGGCTCACAGCGTCGGGATGCCCTGACTGCTCCATTGCATTGCGGGTAGACCCCGACGTGACCGCTCCAGGTGCTACAGCGTTGACCCGAATCCCGAGAGAGCCGAACTCCACGGCGAGGGCACGGGTCAGCGCGATGATCCCGCCTTTGGTTGCTACATAGCTGACGTAAGTGGGCAGAGGAAGCGACGCCTGGATAGCGGCGAGGTTGATGATCGCCCCGCCTCCGGCTTCTGCCATCGCAGGTGCGGCGGCCTGGCAGAGCATCGCGGTCGCGCTGAGGTTGGTTGCGAGGACACGGTCCCACTCGTCTTCGGGGACTTCGAGGAAGCCGTGGCGGACCCCGTGGTCGGCGGCGTTGTTGACGAGCACGTCGACTGCGCCGAGCCGCGCCGACGCCTCGGCGAGGGACTCGCGGCGCTGCGCGGGGACGCTCAGGTCGGCGAGGATCGCGCACGCCTCGCCGCCTTCGCTGCGTATGGCCGCGGCGGTCGCCTCTGCGGCGCGTCCGTTGCGGTCGACGACGGCAACTTTTGCCCCTGCTCCTGACATCCGTCGAGCAATATCGGCTCCGATACCCGATCCGGCCCCGGTCACGAATGCGACACGCCCTTCGAGCCACCCGGACATGGTCGCAGCCGGACGACCGCTCACGTGGGAGGCCTCGGCACGCCGACCGGGCGCCTCCCGACGAGGAAGTCGAAGTCGGCCCCGCGGTCAGCTTGCAGTACGTGAGCACGATAGAGCGAGCTGTAGCCGCCTTCCCCGCTCAGGTCGGGTGGAGTCCACTCACGGCGCCGCTCGGCGAGCACCTCGTCGGGCACCTCGAGATGCAGTGACCTGGACTTCACGTCCAAGGTGATCCAGTCGCCGGTGCGCACAAGCGCAAGCGGTCCGCCTGCGGCGGCCTCGGGAGAAACGTGAAGGATCACCGTGCCGAAAGACGTGCCGCTCATCCGCGCGTCGGAGATGCGGACCATGTCCCTGATCCCGTCGCGAAGCAGGTGGCGGGGAAGGGGAAGGTTGCCGACTTCGGGCATGCCCGGGTAGCCGAGCGGGCCGGCGTTTCGCAGGACCAGCACGTCGTCGGCTTCGATGCCGGTGTCCTCACGGTCGACGGCGGTGTTGAGCTCCTCGACCGAGTCGAACACCCAAGCCTTGCCGCGATGCGACATGAGCCCCTCGGAGGCAGCGGACAGTTTGAGAACAGCACCGTCGGGGCAGAGGTTGCCGTGAAGTACGACGGTCCCACGCCCGGGCGCCAGGAGGGGAGTGTCGCGTGCGGCGATCACCGCACGGTCGTAGCACGGCGCACCTGCGATCTCTTCGCCGATCGTCCTGCCGGTAACGCTGAGAGCGTCAAGGTTGAGCAGGTCTGCGATCTCGGCCATGACCGCCGGCAGACCTCCGGCCGACGCGAACTCCTCCATCAGGAACTCGCCGGTCGGTTTCAAGTTGACGAGCGTCGGCACGTCGGCGCCGAGCGTGTCGAAGTCGTCGAGTTGTAGCGGTACGCAAGCCCGGGCTGCCATCGCAAGGAGATGAACTACAGCGTTGGTCGACCCGCCGATAGCGACGTTGACCCGCAGCGCGTTCTCGAAGGCGGCCCGGGTCAGTATCTGGGAGGGCCGCAGATCCTCGCGGACCATAGCGACGCAGCGCCGGCCTGCCTGGTGGGCGAACACTTTTCGGGCCGCGTCTACAGCCGGGATCGCCGCGGAGCCCGGCAGCGCAAGGCCGAGAGCCTCCACCAAGCACGCCATCGTGGAGGCGGTGCCCATCGTGGTGCAGTGACCGTTGCTTCGAGACACGCACACTTCCGAGGAAACAAAGTCCTCAGGGGTCATCACGCCTGCGCGGACGTCCTCGGAGAAACGCCACAGGTCCGTGCCCGACCCTACCGCCACCCCACGGAAACGCCCGTTGATCATCGGGCCGCCGGTGACGACCACCGAAGGCACGTCGGCGCTCGCCGCGGCCATTACAGCGGCGGGGGTCGTCTTGTCGCATCCGGTGAGGAAAACGACGCCGTCCAGCGGATTGGAGCGGATCACCTCCTCGATCTCCATCGCCGCCAGGTTCCGGTAGAGCATCGCGGTGGGACGCATCAGCGTCTCGCCGAGCGCAAGCGTCGGGAACTCCAGCGGAAAGCCGCCGGCCTCCCAGATCCCCGCCTTGACCGACTGCGCGAGGTCGTGGAGATGCGCGTTGCAAGGGGCGAGCTCCGACCAGCTTGCCGCGATACCGATCACAGGCTTGCCTGTGAACACGTCAGCGGGGAAGCCCTCGGATTTGGTGTGCGAGCGGTGGTAGAAGCCGAGCTTTCCTGTCGCCTCGAACCAAGCGGCGCTTCGAAGCGGGCGCTTCTCGCCCGGCGCTCCAGGCACCCTAAAGTCCCAACGACACGTAGCGGGTGTCGAGGAACTCCTCCAGGCCTTGCCGGGCGCCTTCTCGTCCCAGGCCGCTTTGCTTTACCCCGCCCATCGGGGCGAAGGCCACCGACGGCAGCGGGTGGTTGACGCCGACGATCCCCACCTCTAGGCGCTCGGACATTCTCCACACACGTGACACGTCACGAGTGTAGAAGTAGCCGGCCAATCCCATCTCGGTGCCGTTCGCGATAGCCAACGCCTCGTCCTCGCCGTCGAAGGCGAACACGCCCGAGACCGGCCCGAACACCTCGGTCGTCGCAAGCCCGGAACCGCCGGGAGCGCCCACGATGAAACCGGGACGGCTGTAGCAAGGCCCCGACGGCATCTGCGGGCTATCCCCGAGCCAGTGCGCCCCGCCCGAGACGGCCTCGTCGACGAGCTCGCCGACGGCTCGAACCCTCGACGCGTCGATCAGCGGCCCGAGGTCAGGTTCGCCAGCGGCCGCCGGGTCCCCGACGGCCATCGCGGACGTCGCCGCCGCGAGGCGCGAAACCACCTCGTCGAAAATCGGGCGCTCCACGAGAACCCGATTCGCTCCGATGCAGGACTGGCCGTTGTTTCGAAACTTGGCGGTCATCAGGCCGCTCACCGCAGCGTCGATGTCAGCGTCCGCGAAAATGATGAAAGGTGCGTCGCCTCCAAGCTCCAAAGCGCAACGCACGATCCGCTTCGACGCGGCTGCCATCAGGCGCGAACCGACCGGCGTCGAACCTGTGAAGGTGACCATGCGAACAGCGCGATGGGCGATGAGCGCGTCCGTGCATGCCGCCGCCGGCCCTTGGACCAAGTTGGCGACCCCGTCCGGCAGGCCGGCGTCTTGAAGCGCCCGGAACAGCTCAGCCACCGCAAGCGGGGCCTTCTCGGACGCGCGGGCGACCACGGTGCAGCCGGCGGCGAGGGCAGGAGCGATCTTGCGCGCCTGGATGGACACCGGGAAGTTCCACGGGGTGAGCGACGCTACGACACCCACCGGCCTAGTCAGCGTTAGGTGGCGCCGGGCGGGGTCCTCGGGGCTTAGAACCTCGCCGTGCGCTTGGCGTGCCTGGGAGGCGAACCAGCGCAGGTACGAAGCGGAGAAGTTGACTTCGCCGGCAGCCTCCGAGCGACGCTTGCCGGTCTCAGCCGACAGCAAGTCGCCTATGGCGGCGGCCCTGCCGGCGAGGATGTCAGCGGCTCTTTGAAGAATGTCGGCCCGCTGGCCCGCCGAGCGCTGCGCCCACGAGTCGAACGCGGCGGATGCGGCGTCCGCGGCTCTCGTCGCGTCCGCCGCCTGGCCGTATGCGATCCGGCCGATCGCTTCGCAGGTTGCAGGGTTGGTGACGTCGATCGTCGCGGCGTCAGACGGCGCCTCCCAGCGGCCGTCTATCAGCCAGGGAACCACCTGGCCGCTTGAGAGAAGCTCGGTGGTTGCCAGCATCGCCGTCAGGCGCTCCTGTAGAGCTTGGTGATCACGTACTCGCGATGGCCGAGCGTCTCGGCGGCGGTGAGGCGCCCGTTGATGGTCCGATCGACTACCTCCATCAGCCTGTCTCCGGCTTCGCGCAGGTTGTAGTCCTGCGTGAGAAGCCCGGACACGTCGAGGTCGACGTGCTCTGCCATCGTCGCCGCCGTAAGCGGGTTGGCGGTGATTTTGATGACCGGCTCGATCGGATGCCCGATGATGTTCCCCTGGCCTGTCGGGAAGAGGTGCAGCACCGCCCCGGCGGCAGCCATCAGGGTCACGCACTCAGCCGCGGCGGAGGAGGTGTCCATGAAGTTGAGGCCCGGCCGGCTCGGCGCACAGGCGGGGGCGAGCGCGTCGACGACGGGTACCGATCCGGTCTTGGAGATGTTGCCCATGGCCTTCTCCTCGATGGTCGAAAGGCCGCCGCGGATGTTGCCCTGCGTCGGCTGCGATCCGAGGAGGTCGACGCCGGCCGCCACGACCGTGTTCAAGTAGTCGTCGAAGAAGCCCTGGAACTTGGCGCGGACCTCGTCGTCTGCGCAGCGTGCGGCTATCAGGTGCTCGCCGCCGGTGAGCTCGGTCGTCTCGCCGAACAGGACGGTCCCGTCTGCCGCGACGGTTCGGTCCACTACTTCCGAGACGGTCGGGCAAGCGCCGAGACCGCTCGTCGTGTCGGACTCGCCGCATTTGATGGACAACATCACCTCGTGGCGCGCTACCGGCTCCCTGTGAAGCTCACTTGCGTCCTGCAGTAGGCGCGCGCCGTGGCGGGCTCCTTCTGCGATGATCGCCAGGTCGCCGTGGCGTTCGATCGACAGGCGCGCAACCGGCTTTCCGGTCGCGGCGATCCCGTCTGCGACGCGGTCCGTCCACGTCGGCTCGATCCCGACAACGACAGCGGCGGCGACGTTCGGGTTCGCTCCCGTACCGATCAAAGTGCGGAATGTCAGCTCCAGGTCCTCGCCGAACTGCAGGCGTCCGTAGGCGTGGGGGATAGGAAGAAGGCCGGGTATGAGCCGGGCGATCCCTTCCACCGCTGCATTCGACAGGTCGTCGACCGCGAGGACGATGACGTGGTTGCGGATACCGACGCGCCCGTCGGGTCGGCGGTAGCCGGTCAGTTCTGTGCTTGCCATCTCGTGCTCCTGATGTTGTGAACGTGCACCAACTCGCCGGTCGCGATAGCGCGCCGGGCGACTCCGATCGTCTGGCCGTATTCGATGACCGCCTGGCCCTCGGCCAGGTCAGTGAGAGCGAGCTTGTGTCCGAGCGGTATCGGCTCGCTCACTACCACTTGGCGGCGTTCAGGTGAGCGGTGGACGGCCATCTCCGCGCTGCCTGCCTCCACGTCTCTGACCGCGACGGCGACCGAGTCGCCGGGTTCGTGCGCCAGGAACCCCAGCTTCGCCGCCTCGGCGGGCGCCGGGGCGCCAGTTTCTTGTTCAGTCATCGGCACCTTTCTCTCTAGGTTTGCAAACGTCTGTTTGCGCTGAAGCTCGATCCGCCGGCCACACCCAAACGACTCTGGTATGACCTCTAGCCACTCAGATTAATGCCGGTCTGTCCCGCAGTCAAGTCCCTCTCACTCCGTGGTCCTCCGCCTCGTGGCGTTGGGTGTGGATCCTCTCGATGGCTGCGTCTCGAGCGCCGACGATATGCGCTTGCGCAGCCGCCCTTGCGGCGTCGGGGTCATGATCGCGGATCGCTTCGAAGAGCATCCGGTGGTCCTTGCGGGCCTGTTGTACGCGCCCCGGTATCGTCAAAGTCGTCTCCATGCCGGCGGCGATCATCTCCTGCAGCACGCCCTGGGTTTGCAGCAGGAACCGGTTGTTTGCCATCTCCACGATCCGCAGGTGAAACGCTGTGTCGAGCTGCCGCAAGACGCTGAAGTCGATCGGCTCCACCCTGGCGCGTTCCTCGGCTTCGAGCTGGTGCGCCAACGCTTCCACCTCCCGTGTCGTCGCGACGCTCGCCGCCCATTCGGCCGCGGGCACTTCGAG
>JAKCEB010000087.1 GCA_021838305.1 Actinomycetes bacterium
CGATAGCCCAGGTGCACGCCGCCAGGCTGCTCAGCGGGGAGGACGTAGTCGTCAAAGTGCAGCGCCCCTCCGTCTCCCCCAACGTCCGCGAGGACCTCGCAGCGATGAGCTGGATCGCCCCGCATCTGATCGGCCGCATCCCCGTGGCGAGCCTCGCCAACCCGCCTGCACTGGTAGAGCTTTTCGCCGAGACGATCGTCGAGGAGCTCGACTTCCGACTCGAGGCCGACAACATGCTCGACGTCGCCGCCGTGTTCGCCGCCACAGAGCAACGCCACGTCGTAGTGCCGAGACCCCACCCTCAGCTCGTGACACGCCGGGTGCTAGTCATGGAACGCTTGAGCGGCTTCACTTTCGACGACGTCGCGGGGATGTCCGCTGCTGGCATCGACACCACCGAGGTCGTCCGGGCGCTCATGATCTCCTTCCTCGAGGGCGCCACGCTCTACGGGGTCTTCCACGGCGACCTGCACGGCGGGAACCTCTTCGTGCAGCCCGACGGTCGGGTCGCCCTCCTCGACTACGGGATCACCGGCCGCCTCGACCAGCCGCGCCGCCTCGCCTTCCTGCGCCTTCTCATGGGCGGCACGATCAACGACCCGAAAATGCAACTCTCAGCGCTTCGCGACCTCGGCGCTCTCCCAGCCGACACCGACCTCGACGCGGTCATGGTCGACCTCGGCATCGACCAGCCGGTTCGGGACCCGACGAAGATGTCACCCGAGGAGCTGCTGAGCGAGATCCGCGACATCACGAAGAAGCTTCTCGCTTACGGCGCAAAGCTCCCGAAGGTGCTGATGCTTTACGTGAAGGACCTGCTGTTCATCGACGGAGCCCTCGCTACCCTCGCCCCGGACCTCGACCTCTTCGAGGAGGTCACGAGGATCGCCCTCTACTTCACCGCCCGCCACGGGGAGCGCATCGCCGCTGAAGTCGGCGTCGACCCGAGGGCGACCGCTGTCGACCTAGACGGGCTGCGAGCCTCGCTCGGGGTTCCCTCGGAGGTGGAGTCGATGAGCTACAGGGACCTCCAGGAGCGCCGCCAGCTGATCCGCAAAAGGATGAGGGATCACCACAGGTCGAAGCGTTGAGCGCCTATCGACCGGCTAGGGTGGTCGGTCCGCCCGATTTTGGAGCTTCCGGAAAAATTTTCGCCTTCCATGTTCAGAACTGATATCCGAAACGTAGCGATCGTGGCGCACGTCGACCACGGCAAGACGACCCTCGTGGACGCGATGCTCCGCCAGTCCGGGGCGTTTCGCGCCAACCAAGAGGTCGCCGAGCGCGTCATGGACTCGATGGACCTCGAGCGCGAGAAGGGCATCACCATCCTCGCGAAGAACACGACCGTCCGCTACGGCGACATGAGGATCAACATCGTCGACACCCCCGGCCACGCCGACTTCGGCGGTGAGGTCGAACGCGGCCTCACGATGGTGGACGGCGTTCTGCTGCTCGTCGACGCCAGCGAGGGACCACTTCCCCAGACCCGTTTCGTGCTCCGAAAGACGCTCGAGGCCCGCCTTCCGGTCATCTGCGTTGTCAACAAGATCGACCGCCCCGACGCCCGCCCCGCCGAAGTTCTAGACGCGGTGTACGACCTTTTCCTCGATCTCGGCGCCGACGAAGACCAGATCGAGTTCCCGATCGTGTACGCGAACGCCCGAGCGGGCCGGGCGGCGCTGACTCCTGAGGCGGTGCCTGAAGCAGACGGCCTCGGCGCGCTCATGGACCTGCTGGTCAAGGCGATACCAGCCCCCGAGTACGACCCCGACCATGCTTTCCAGGCGCTGGTCACGAACCTCGACGCGTCCCCCTATGTTGGTCGTCTTGCACTCTGCCGGGTCCGTAACGGCACTGTCCGCAAGGGCGACTCCGTCGCGTGGTGCCGCCACGACGGGACGGTCGAACGGGTCCGCCTCTCCGAGGTTTATGTGACCGAGGCATTGGACCGTGTCGACGCGCCGGCGGAGGGTGTCGGCCCCGGCGAGATCATCGCCGTAGCCGGGATCCCGGAGATCATGATCGGCGACACGCTGGCAAACCCGGACGACCCGAGGCCGCTGCCGGTCATCACGATCGACGACCCGAGCATTTCGATGACGATCGGCATCAACACTTCCCCGCTCGCGGGACGTCCCGTCGACGGCCACAAGCCGGGCACCAAACTGACCGCCCGCCTGATCAGGAACCGGCTCGACGCCGAACTGGTCGGCAACGTGAGCATCCGCGTCCAGACAACCGAGCGCCCCGACACGTGGGAGGTGCAGGGCCGCGGCGAGCTGGCGCTGGCGGTACTAGTCGAGCTGATGCGCCGGGAGGGCTTCGAGCTCACCGTCGGCAAGCCCCAGGTGCTCACCCGGGAAGTCGACGGGAAGATCCACGAGCCGATGGAGCGCGTAAGCGTCGACGTCCCCGAGGACTTCATGGGGGTAGTCACACAGCTGCTTTCGCTGCGCAGGGGCCGCATGGAGGACCTCGTCAACCACGGCACCGGCTGGGTGAGGATGGACTGGGTGGTCCCTTCGAGGGGGCTCATCGGCTTTAGAACCGAGTTCCTCACCGAGACCCGCGGCACCGGGCAGATCCACCACGTCTTCGAGGGCTACGAGCCGTGGCACGGCGATCTGCGAACCCGGCCGAACGGGTCGATGGTCGCCGACCGGCGCGGCCCGACGACCGCGTACGCCTTGACGAACCTCCAAGAGCGCGGCGCCCTGTTCGTCGGGCCTGGGGTCGAGGTCTACGAGGGCATGATCGTCGGGGAGAACGCCCGCGCCGAGGACATGGACGTCAACCCGACCAAAGAGAAGAAGCTGACCAACATGCGGGCCGCCGCCTCCGACGAGACCGTCCGGCTGGTTCCCCCGCTTCAGCTGTCGCTCGAGCAGGCGCTCGAGTTCATCCGAGACGACGAGTGCGTCGAGGTGACGCCATCGGTGGTGCGGATCCGTAAGGTGATGCTCGACGCCTCGGAGCGGGCGCGACGCCGCTCTGCGAACCGCCCACCTCAGCGCTAACCCGCCCACCTCAGCGCTAACCCGCCCGCCTCAGCGCTAACCCGCCCACCTCAGCGCCAACCCTCCCGCCGAGGCGGTAACCCGCCGGAAACATCCACCTGCCACAATGGGGATGTATGGGGGACCTCCTTGATGCCTACGCGTTGGCCCATCCACACGGACGGCCGGCGTGGGACGAGATGTTCTCCTCCCCCGGGGCTCCGCGGCCCCGCACGCGGACCCTCTGCGAGACCCTGGAATCCCTATCGGCGGGAGAGCTCGAGGCTAGAGCGGCTCAGCGCGACCGGATGTTCCGCGATCGGGGGATCACGTTCCAGCTTTCGGGCGAGGAACGCCCTTTCCCGCTCGACCTGATCCCCCGCCTGATCCACGAGGACGAATGGCAGAAGCTGGAACGAGGCGTGGTTCAACGCGTTCGGGCGCTCGAAGCTTTGCTCGCCGACGTATACGGCGCCGGGCGCATCTTCGACGACGGAGTGATACCCCGCAGCCTGGTCACTTCCTCGGAGCACTTCCACCGGGCGGCCTGGGGTATCGAACCCGCTAACGGGGTGCGGGTTCACGTAGCGGGAGTGGATGTCGTGCGAGGAGGCGACGGTCACTTCTACGTTCTCGAGGACAACCTTCGCTGCCCTTCGGGGGTGTCCTACGTGATCGAAAATCGCCGGATGATGGCCCGCATCTTCCCGGAACTGTTCGCCAGTCATCGGGTAGCAGCGGTGGATAGCTACCCGGCGAAGCTCCTCGAATCTCTGCGGGCGTCTGCTCCGGCGGGCATCTCCGATCCGACAGTGGTCGTGATGACCCCCGGGGTGTACAACTCGGCGTTCTTCGAGCATTCCTTCCTGGCCCGCCAGATGGGCGTCGAGCTTGTCGAGGGACGTGACCTCGCGTGTCACTCGGGACGCGTCTACATGAGAACCTCCGACGGCGAGCGCGAGGTCCACGTCATCTACAGGCGCGTCGACGACGACTTCCTCGACCCGCTCCAGTTCCGAAGCGACTCCCTCGTCGGCTGCCCGGGATTGCTCAACGTCGCCCGGGCAGGCAACGTCACTCTCGCGAACGCCGTCGGCAACGGTGTGGCCGACGACAAGCTCACCTACACCTACATTCCGGACGTGATCCGCTACTACCTCTCCGAGGAGCCGCTGCTTCGCAACGTCGCCACCTACCGCCTGGAGGTGCCCGACCAGCTGGACCTGGTGCTCGGCCGGCTAGACGAGCTGGTCTTCAAGCCTGTTTCAGGCTCGGGCGGCTACGGCATCGTGATCGGCCCCGAGGCGTCCGACGAGCAGTTGGAGGTACTCCGGCGGGACATCACGACGAATCCGCGGGCGTGGATCGCCCAGGAGCTTGTCGCTCTCTCGACAGCGCCGACGTGGGTGGGCGACAGGATCGCTGCCCGCCACCTCGACCTCCGTCCTTTCGCGGTCAACGACGGCAACGACATTTGGGTCCTACCGGGCGGCCTGACGAGGGTTGCGCTGCCCGAAGGAGGTCTCGTCGTCAACTCAAGTCAAGGTGGTGGCTCCAAGGACACGTGGGTGACAGTAGGAGCGGCCCGAAGGAGGATGGCCGCGTCTTCGAAGTCGACGAGTCAGTCAGCCGCTTCACGTTCAAACGGCGGGGCCTGGGACGACAAGCCCGCTGCCGGCACACCTGTCGTAATCCCCGACCCCGGCCCCAACTGGGAGGACCCCGACCGACTGCGCCAACAAGAACGCCAGCAGCAGCAGCAGCAACAACGCACACCCCCACTTCGCGACGACAGCCCCGGATGCTGAGCCGCATAGCCGAAAGCCTGTTCTGGATCGGCCGCTACGTCGAGCGTGCTGAGGACACCGCCCGCATCCTCGATGTTCACATCCACCACTTGCTCGAAGCACAGCTCGAAAGCGAGGCCGACCTGTGCGCAGTTCTCCTGTCGGTGATGGGTGTCAAAATAACGGACATGACGCCTGAGGAGCTGACTGCGAGGCGCGTCGTGGAGATCCTCGCCTTCGACACGACGAACCCCAGCTCGATCGTCTCGTCGCTCGTGGCTGCCCGCGTAAACGCCCGCGGTGTCAGCGAGGCAATCAGCTCGGAAATGTGGGAGGCGCTCAACGTTACCTACAACACTCTCTTCACCGAGAGCGGCCACGGCTCGGCGTTTACGCCGTACGCCTTCTTCCGCTTCGTGCGCGAGCGCGGCGCAGTCGTGTCCGGACTGATCGACTCGACGATGTCGCGCGACGATGCATGGCGTTTCATGGTCCTCGGCCGCAGTCTCGAACGGGTGGACATGCTTGCGAGACTTCTGGCAGCAGCCACTGTCGGCCCCGAGCCGGACTGGGTGGTGCTGCTGCGGTCAGTGTCAGCGCATGAGGCGTTCCTACGGACATATCGCCGCGAACCCGAGGGGCACCTCGCAGCGCAGTTCCTGCTACTGGACCGGCTCTTCCCGAGGTCCGCATTCTACTCGCTTCGAAGCGCGGAGGAATGCCTCGCCGAGCTCGATCCGCGCTCGGCGAGGGTCGGCACCCAAGACGAGGGACGGCGAGTTCTCGGCAGGCTTCGGACCACTCTCGAATTCCTGAGGGTCTCGGAGCTCATGTCGGATCTGCCCGAGCTTCTACCCGAGCTGCAGCGCGAGTGCGGGGCGGCATCCGTCGCAATCGCCTCGCGCTACTTCCGCCAGACGAACGTGATCGAGTGGACGGTAGAGCGAGCCGAGTTCGACGTCGTTCGGCCGATAGGGCTATGACCACCAGCCGCCTCCAGATCGACCACGTGAGCTGCTACAACTACAGCGGCGTGGTTCACTCGTCCTACAACGAACTGCGGCTCACGCCGCTCAGCACCCTTTGGCAGCAGCTTTTGGATCTGCGAGTGGAAGTGTCACCGCGCGCTCCGATCTTCACGTACATCGACTACTGGGGATCCCAGGTCCACGCTTTCGACATTCACGCGCCTCACGAGGCGTTGACGGTCGTCGCGAGGTCATTGGTGGAAAGCTCCGGGCAACGCTGGGATGAGAGCGACATGGGATGGGACTCGTTCGGGCGAGACGACGTCAGGAACCAGTTTGCGGAGTTCCTGGAGCCCACCAGCTGCGTGCCATCCGACGAACGACTACAGGCAATTGGCTCCGGGCTTTCCTCTTTGGCGTCTCCGTCCGCAGCGGCTGCAGATGCGATCAAGTGGGTCGGTGAAAGCCTGACGTATCGCTCGGGCACGACCGGGGTTCACACTTCGGCGATCGAGGCGTGGGACGGCGGGAGTGGGGTCTGCCAGGACTTCGCCCACCTTTCTCTGGCGTTGCTCCGCTCGATGGGAATACCCGCTCGGTACTGCTCCGGCTACGTCTACCCCGACGGCGACAACCGCCTCGGCGAGCGTGTCGCCGGGGAGAGTCACGCCTGGGTCGAGTACTGGGTCGGCGATTGGGTCGCCATGGACCCGACGGCGGGGGGCCCGGTGGACGCTGGGCATGTGCTGGTAGCGCGAGGCCGCGACTATACCGACGTCGTTCCCCTCAAGGGGATCTTCCACGGCGGCCCAACCTCCTCGATGGAAGTCGAGGTCTTCCTCACCCGCCTTTCGTAGGCCGCGCGCACTGGCACACTGTCCATGCGCCTACGCCGGAATCCGACGCCGACGCCTACTCCGATTCCCGTCCCCGGGTCAGTTCCACGCGGGGTTGTCCGGGTAGAAGGCAACCAGGCGCAGCGGCTCAGCTTGGCGGAGCAACACGCGTTTCCACAAGCTGCCAGGCGCCGCTGTGAAAGGATCGTCAGGTTCCGCGTCGAGGACCCACCACGCCCCAGCCTCCATCTCACCCTCGAGTTGGCCAGCGGCCCAACCTGCGTAGCCGGCGAAGAGCCTGATAACACTGAGCTGGCCGGAAACCGCTCCGGGGTCACTGTCGAGATCGAGTGTACCGAGGTCGCCGTCGAGCTCTTTCCAGCCACCCCCACCATCACCGGCCGGCGGCTTCCCGCCCCTCGAAGGCACGGCACGAGCGAGGCAGATCACCGCCTGATGCGCTACGGGGCCGCCGAGGAACATGACCGCTGGTTCCGCAGCGATGTGAGCCCACTGAGGAAGAGGCGAGCTGACTGCCATGTCGCTCGGACGGTTGAGGATCAACCCGAGCGCCCCCTCCTCGCCGTAGGCGACGAGCATCACGACGGTCCGCTCGAAGTTGGAGTCGGCGAGCCTAGGATTGGCCACGAGCAGCCGGCCCGGCCTCAAAAGCTCGACGCTGGCCACCACGCACCCATTCTGCCACGCGGCTACGAGCCTGCTTCGCCTGACTAACCAACTGGCCTCATTGGTGGCCAGGGAAGCCGGTAACGTGTCTGAACATGCACGCAGTGACTGTCGTCCCGCTCCAAGCGAATTCGGTGGATCTCACCGAGCTTCCCGAACCGCCAGAATCAGACGGACCCGTACTCGTCAAGACCCGCGCCGTCGGTGTCTGCGGCACTGACCTCGAGATCATCGAAGGCGACTACGGCTGGGCGCCGCCCGGCGAGCAGCGCCTCGCCATCGGCCACGAGTCCCTCGGCGAGGTTGTCGAGGCGCCGGACGGCTCCGGGCTAGCGGCAGGCGACCTGGTCGTGGCGATCGTCCGTCGCCCGGACCCGGTGCCCTGCCCGAACTGCGCGGTCGGCGAATGGGACATGTGCCGCAACGGCCAGTACACCGAGTGGGGCATCAAAGAGCATCACGGATATGCCCGGGAGCGCTACCGGATCACTCCGGACTTCGCCGTCAAGGTCGACCCGACACTCGGGAACCTCGGCGTGCTCCTCGAACCGACCACGGTCGTCGCCAAGGCCTGGGACCACATCGAGAGGATCGGCAAGCGCGCAGTATGGAGCCCGAAGACGGTTCTGATCACCGGCGCTGGCCCGATAGGGCTCCTGGCGGCGCTTCTCGGCGTCGAGCGGGGCATGGAAGTGCACGTACTCGACCAGGTGACCGACGGACTCAAACCGGAACTAGTCAGCGCCCTCGGCGCCACCTACCACCACGGAAGCGTCGCAGACACGAAGATAGAACCCGACGTGGCCATCGAGTGCACCGGCGTCAGTCAGCTGATCTTCGACGTGATGGACCAAGCAGGAGCGAACGGGATCGTCTGCCTTACCGGCGTCTCCTCAGGCGGCCGGGACATATCGCTCGACATCGGCGGCCTCAACCGCCGGATGGTCCTGGAGAACGACGTCGTCTTCGGCTCGGTCAACGCCAACCGCCGCCACTACGAGGCAGGCGCCAAGGCGCTCGCTGACGCCGACAAGGGTTGGCTGTCACGCTTGATCACCCGCACGGTGAGCCTGGACTCCTGGAAGGACGCCTACACCAGGCAGCCAGGCGACGTGAAAGTCACGTTGGAGTTCTCAGGCGGTACCTCTAAGAGCTGACGCCAACGGCCACCACCGAAGGCCAAAAGCGGCCACCGAAGACCAGCGGCGGTTACACGACCCTGACCCATACGTAGAATTCAGGCTGACGGCTACGCCTCAATGACCATTTGGGCCAGATAGTACCCGCTCGATCTTCATCAGCTGCCTCAACTCTGCCACACTTTCGCGACGAGGCTTATCAATCGAGGCGTCCCCCAGCACTTCGGTGTCCTCAACGAGCCGTGGAGGGCCCTGCGACGCCCGGAGACGGTTACGGACCCCGACCAGCACCGTCGGATGGAAGCCCACCCGGGCGGATATTGACGCCGGCCCCGGCAGCCCAGCGCAAGTCCACGTCCAGCCGCTCGGTCGCCTCCCGGTCAGAGTGACCCTCGAAAAGCCTGAAGGATCATCACCGTCACCAGTGTCCGAGCCGGCACCGCCGGCCTACCCAGCGGCGAACGCCTGTAAAGGTCGGCGAAATAGTCGTCGGTGATAAAGCCGGTCTCCGTGATCGGCAAGCAAAGCGAACCCGATCCCCCTGTCTCAACGATCACTTCGATCTCCTTCAGCGCAGGCCAGCGCTATCCGACAGCGCGGTGCCAACGCCTCGGCGGAGTTGTGCCGGCGGCACCAGCGCTCCAGCGTCGTACCGACTGGGGGTATACAGCGACAGGTGTGGGCGCTGGTCTGACGGGCCTCAAAGGCAACGCGGGTCACGAACCGGCACGCCGGGTTGCTTGGACGAATGGAGCTACGGATCAAATCTCTCCTGTAAAGCGCCGCAGCGACAGCTCCAAACGTGGCCGACAGACTTCGTCGGTTCTTGTGAGTAATAAACAGCGAGACGGATCGCGCACGGATGGCCGAAGAATGAGCAGAGCCGTCGTGAACGAAGGATAAAACGTATAGGAAGGGCCGTCAATGGCAAGTCAACCTAATATCGTTTCACACGGCATGCCGGATTGTCCGATAATTTCTCCGCAGACTTGCGCATTGTTGGGAAAGTCAGTTTCATAGACCACGTAGATCCCGCTAGTTCCTGGTTCAATCCCGTAGCAGCCGCCAAGGCCAGAGATTGATCCGTTGACGAGAATACAGGCCGTGCCCCCTTGAGGGAAGGTTTGCTCATTTTTTGTGTATACGTTTATATGGTCGACGAAGAGACCAACGCCTGTACACTGGAGATTATTGCAGACAGATATGCATACGTTTCCGAAGAAAGTGCATCCGATAGCGCTATAGGGCGTAGCGTGGCTCGTCGGCGCAATCGAAGCCGCCGAAGCGGGGGAAACCCTTAGATTTAAACATATCACGGCTGCTACCGTAAACGACAGGATAAAGGAGAATCGGCGCAGGTAGTGCGTGCCACCTGTTGAGGTCGGACGAAAAATCTTCATAAGATATCCTCCTCTTTGAACTGCAGCTTTTTGCGCTGTTGTTCCTCATGGACTGCTGACCTTGCCTCCCTTCAATCTTCGCGCTCTGTGCTCGATTTGTCAACAATTTCCTAGGATCGAAGGACACGTTCAGTTATCGTAGCTTGTGACGTCGCGCAGGAGCCCACTACAGCGCGCATTGGGCATGCAAGAGTTGGCGTGTGACCGGCCTACCGGTGCGCGGTAAAAAGTCAGGTGCCTGGGCGCCTCTTCAATGGCCCCGTAAACGCGCCGGTTGGCAACCCCAGGTCATACGGCGCGTTCGTCATGCGCGCATCGTGGAAGTCAGCGGCGGAACGAACCCGACGCCTACACCAGGCAACCAGGCGACGTGAAAGTCACGTTGGAGTTCTCAGGCGGTACCGCTGAGAGCTGACGCCTACCGATGAGGAAACCGCTGCGCGACTCGATGGCACCGCGTTACTGGGAGCGGTACACGTCTCGGCGGAGTTCAATGCGAACGACGACTACCTCCGCGGGGTCATCGCGAACGCGGTAAAGGACGCGGTAGGTGCCACGGCGCGCCGACCACAGGCCAGCGAGCTCTCCACGCAACGGTTTGCCCACCCGCCTCGGCTGATCCACTAGGGCGGTGGTGAGAAAGTCGATGACGGCCACAGCGACTGCCTCGGGGAGGCGATCCGCCAGAGCTCGCCGTGCAGGCGGAGCGACGACTAGCTCGTAGCTTCCTTCATCGCTTACCCGCGAAGCTGACGAACCGCTTGCAC
>JAKCEB010000088.1 GCA_021838305.1 Actinomycetes bacterium
AGTGATGCACGGCGCGTACCCTGAGCTCGACGCCGAGCGCGCCCTTATCACCGATGTTGCAGGCCGTGAGGAAGCGCGGTTCCGCGCGACGTTGAGGTCAGGTCTCACGATGCTCGACGCCGAGCTCGCCGCCGGGTCGCAGGCGATATCGGGTGAGACGGCGTTCCGGCTGCACGACACTCACGGCTTTCCTGTCGAGCTGACCCGCGAGATCGCCGCTGAGCGCGGCGCGAGCCTCGACGAGGACGGCTTCGCTGCGGCGATGGAACGCCAACGCCAGCTTTCGCGTGCCGGCGGCCGGGCGCCAGCGGCCGGCGTCGACAGGGCCGGCGACTACCGGGGTCTTCGCGACGAGTTCGGCCCGACCGTCTTCGTCGGCTACGAGACCTTCTCGGTTACGACCTCCGTCGTTGAGACGCTGCAGGCAGCGGAAGGCGAGTTCGAGATATTCCTGAAGGAGACCCCGTTCTACGCCGAAGGCGGTGGGCAGGTGGGTGACTCGGGTATCATCGAGACCGACACCGGCCGGGCGGTAATCAGGGACACGACGCGCGCACTGCCGGACCTGTACCGCCACGTCGCGTCCCAGATCGAGGGGGAGATCAGGGCGGGCCAGAGCGCTACTGCTTCCATCGACGCCGAGCGGCGAACCGCCATACGACGCAACCACACCGGCACGCACCTCCTGCACTCGGCGCTGCGCCGTGTGCTCGGCGACCACGTCAAGCAGCAGGGGTCCCTGGTTGCGCCGGACCGTCTGCGCTTCGACTTCACCCACTACCATCCCCTCAATGCCGCCGAGGTCGCCGAGATCGAGGACATCGTCAACGGTGAGATCCTCGCGGACGGCGACGTGTCGGTGAAGGTAATGAGCAGGGCGGCGGCCGACGACGCCGGGGCGGTCGCTTTCTTCGAGGACAAGTACGGCGACGAGGTCAGGGTGATCGCCGCCGGGCCGACGTCGCTCGAGCTTTGCGGGGGAACTCACGTCGGTCGTCTCGGTCAGATCGGCCCCGTCAAGATCGTCTCGGAGGGCTCCATCGGCTCGAACCTTCGACGCATCGAGGCCGTCACCGGCACGGCGACGCTGGAGAGGATGCGCCAGGCCGAACAGGAGATCACGGCGGCAGCGGCACTGCTTCGAAGCAGACCCGACGAGCTTCGCGAAGCCCTGGAGCGCAAGCTCGCCGATCTTCGCGACGCGCACACGCGACTCGACAGCCTCGAACAGGCGGCCCTCGCGGGGCGCGCCCGGGACCTGGCTGGGCTCGCCAACGACGGGAAGCTCGTGGCGAGAGTCGACGGGGTCGCGGCGGACCAGCTTCGCGAGCTCGCTGCGCAAGTCCGCAACTTGGGGAGCCTCGACGTGGTCGTGCTCGCAGGTTCGCCCGACGGCGCGAAAGCCGCGATCGCGGCGGTCGTGGCGAAAGGGACCTCACCCAGCGCGCCCGAGCTGATCGGACCGGCGGCGAGGATCGTCGGGGGTGGCGGCGGAGGCCGCAACCCGGAGTACGCCACCGCAGGCGGCAGGGACCCGTCGCGCTTGGACGACGCCCTCGAGTCGATTCGGCGGGAGCTGGGGGTCTGAAAGGGTGGCAGCGGAACGTCAAGCGTCGCAGGGCAGGGTCATCGGGGTGGACCTCGGCTCGAGGCGTATCGGGGTCGCGGTCAGCGACTCCGACCGGCGGATCGCGACCGGCGTGACCATCCTCGCACGGGCGGCGGACCGGCTGAGCGACCACTCGGCCCTCGCCGGGATCGTGAAGCGCTACGAGGCGGAGGCGGTCGTCGTGGGGCTTCCGCTGTCGCTTTCGGGGCGGACCGGGCCTGCGGCGGTAGCGGTCCTGGATGAGGTTGACCAGATCAGACGGACGCTGGGGGTGCCCGTGGAGACGTTCGACGAGAGGTTCTCCACGGTCGTGGCGTCCGATGCACGCCGGCAAGGGCCCCGACGAAGCGCCCGCAAGCGTCGCGAGCCGGTCGACGCTGCTGCGGCAGCAGTGATCCTCCAGGGTTGGCTCGATGCAGCGATACTCGCCGGAGAAGCTCGCGCTTGACGCACTACCGCAGCACAACCCCCGGGGCGCCGCGAGGAACGGCGGACTCTGACGGCTACCGGGACTCGCCGCGGCCGTCGCGTTCCGAGCGTCCCCGACGACCGTCGAACCATTCGAGCCGGCGATGGGTGGCGGTCGTGGCGGCCACAGCCGTCCTTCTCGTGGTCGTGGCGGCCGGCGCCGGGCTTTGGGCGCGCTCCCAGGTAGACCCGGGCGGCAGACCGGGTGCGAAAGTGACCGTGGTCATCCCGAAAGGTGCTTCGACGACGGCGATCGGCGAGATCCTTGCGAGGGACGGGGTCATAGACGGCTCGACTCTTTTTCCCTATTACGTCAAGCTGAACGGGTCGGGCGCACTGCTTCCGGGCACCTACCATCTGGCGAGGAACTCCCCTTATTACGTTGCGGTCGCGGCGCTTCGGTCCGGTCCGAAGCTGCTCGTCGACAAGCTCGTCATTCCCGAAGGCTTCACTGTCGCTCAGATGGCGCAGGCGGTGTCGCGCCTTCCGGGGCTCGGACTTTCGGCGACCGCCTTCTTAAAAGCGGCGAGCGACGGGGCGGTGAGCAGCCCCTACGAGCCGGCAGGCGTCGACAACCTGGAGGGACTCCTGTTCCCGGCTACTTATAACGTGACGCAGGGCGAGACGGTCATCGACGTCTTGGAGCAGATGGTCGGGGCGTTCAACGACCAGGCAGCGCAGATCGGCCTGTCGGCAGCGGCGAAAGGTCTCGGCTACAGCGTCTACCAGGTCGTCACCGTCGCGTCGATCGTCGAGCGCGAGGCGAAGGTCACGTCGGACTTCGGGCCGGTCGCGAGCGCCCTGTACAACAGGCTCCGGCTCGGGATGACGCTCGGGGCGGACTCGACCCAGACGTATTTCCTTCGCCTCACCGATCCCGCTTTGGTGCCCTCGGCGACGCAGCTGAACCAGCCGAGCCCCTACAACACCCGGCTCGACAAGGGACTCCCGCCGACGCCGATCTCTGCCCCCGGCTTAGCCGCGCTTCAGGCGGCAGCGTCACCTCCGAAGACTTCGTACCTGTATTTCGTCGAGGTCAACCCCGACGGGAAGCTCGGCTTCGCATCCAACGCGGCCGGGTTCGTAGGCCTGCAGAGCCAGTGCCGGGCGGCGGGGCTCTGCTGAAAGCGCCGAGCGGCTCCACCCGGGTCGCGGCGGTGATCGGTGACCCGATAGCGCACTCGCTGTCCCCGGCGATGCACAACGCTGCGTTTCAGGCGCTCGGCCTCGACTGGATCTACACGGCTTTCAGGGTGCCGCGAGGACGAGGAGCCGCCGCGGTCGAGGCTATGCGCGTGCTCGACCTAGCGGGGATGTCGGTGACCATGCCGCACAAGGCGGACGTAGCCACCGCGGTCGATACCCTCGGCCCTGTCTCGGCGAAGCTGGGTGTCGTCAACACGGTCAGCTGGTCCGCGGGAACGCCCGGGGTGCTCGTCGGCGAATCCACCGACGGGGCAGGGTTCCTCGACGCCGTCGCAGACGAGGGTTTCGACGTCAGAGGCGCCAGGTGCGTCGTGTTCGGATCCGGGGGCGCTGCAAGGGCGGTCTGCGACGCTGCGTCTCGGGCGGGGGCGGCCCGGCTCGTGGTCGTAGCGAGGAACGTCGTGGACGGCGAGTCCTGTGCGACCCTCGCTGGTCCTACTGCGAGCGCTGTGAGCGGGGCCGACCGAGGCGTCGTCGAGGCCGCAGTGCGCGAGGCGGATCTCGTCGTCAACGCGACTCCTGTCGGTATGGAGACCGGCTCCGACACGCCGATGGATGTGGTCGAAGAGTGGTTCGCCCCTCACCAGCTGGTCGTCGATCTCGTGTACCATCCGGCTTCGACGCAGTTCATGCGCATCGCCGCGGCGGGAGGCGCCCGCAGCACGAACGGGTTGGGTATGCTGATCCATCAGGCCCGCCGGCAAGTGGAAATGTGGACCGGCGAGTCGCCCCCGACGGAGGTTCTTGTTCGTGCCGCGAACGAGGCCATACTCGGCACTATCCGCGAAAGCCGGTAAAGGAGGAGCGAACCTGGGCCGATACTGACCTCAATCACCCTATTCGGAGGTCCCCCCAGTGCTGCAAGGCTCGCTACAGACAGTCGCACTCGCCGAAGTCCTACAGTTCCTCGAGAGCACCGCCAAGACGGGTGAGCTCAACGTGACTGGGACCGGGGGCCAAGGGCGCCTGTGGTTCGACGAAGGCTACGTCTCGGGTTTCGAGACACGATCCAGCAGGGAACCCGCCGAGGCGGTGTTCGAGCTGATGTCGCTGGCCGATGGCGAGTTCGTTTTCACCTCCGGCGACGCGGGCCGACCCGCGGACCCCGCCAAGGCGGCGAAGCGCGAAGTCGGACCGCTTCTGTCGGAGGCGAAGGCGCTCTGCGAGGAGTGGAGCGCAATCCTGGGTGTAGTCCCGTCACTCGATCGTCGCGTCGAGCTTGCCGTCGACACCCCCTCCGATAATGTGAGCATCGCCCGCGACCAGTGGGCGGCGATCGTCGCAATAGGCTCCGGGCGCAAGGTCTCGGAAGTCATAGCGCTAAGGGACACGAGCGAGATCGCCGGCTGTCGGGTCATCCGCAACCTGGTCGAGGCCGGGCTTGCGGCGGTATGCGAGCCAGAGGTCGAAGCGTCGATCCTGAGTTCAGTCTTCGATCTGGCGGAAACGGGCGTGTACACGAACGGCCACTCGACTAACGGCTCTTCGAGCGACGCACCCTACGACGTGGAGGCGGAATCTGCCGGCTCGTCAAACGGCGACGGCGCAGCGAGCAGTTCGACTGCTGGCATTCTCGGTTTCGACTTCGGCAGCCTCGTCGCCGAATTCCCGGTAACGGCCGTGACGGAACCCGAAGCCGACGCTGCAGACGACGAAGGCTTCTCGATCGGCTACCTGTCGGGTTCGGGCCTCGGCGGGGAGCATGACGAGTCCGTGTCCTCCCTCGCTGGAGCCGAATCGGACTCGGCGAACGGCGAGTCGTCGGGCGCCGGCTCGCCCGACCACTATGCGGCGCTTCGGGCCGCGATGCTCGAAGTCGGAGAGAACCTCGGCCAGCCCGACGCTGCGGAAGGCGATGACGAGGGCGCGCCCGGGTGGGGTCAGCCTCTCGACGCTGACGCTGCCTCGGGCGGCCAGGGCGTTCCTTTCCATTCCTTGCTGAACGAGGTCAGCGCCCTGCTCGGGGACGCCGCGGTTTCGCAAGCCGGAGACGACGAGGCCATGTCCGAAGGCGAGGGGCGCGTCGATGCTCTCGCCGACCGGGGTCCCTGGTCGGAGTTGGAGCTCCAAGCAATTCACGAGCGTGGAATGTGGGACGAGGCAGACTCTACGCAGCCTTCCGCTTCCGCGGACGGTGGTTACCAGGCTGATTCGGCCATGTCGGAGCAAGACGCCACCGACGACGAGTTCAACTCCGCAAGCGAGGAACCGGCCGACGAGCCGATCAACCGGGGACTGCTGCTCAAGTTCCTCTCCTCTGTCCGTAACTGAGCCGGCCAAGCACCCGCTCAGGCTCAAGCGACAAACCCCCACGAGACCCAGGTACCGTGAACTCCCCTAACTCTCCCCCCGCCAGCGGCGCGAGCCCTGGCTTGGGCGACGACGACCGCCTCGGAACCCTCCTGGTCGAAGGGGGAGTTCTAAGCGATCAGGCCCTCGCTCGGGCAATCGATCTCAGCCACTCGCGCGGTGAGGGTCTCACCCGGACGCTCATCGAGGAGAACCTGGTCTCCGAAGCGGACCTCGTAGCCACCCTCGCAGCGCACCTGAAACTCGATTACGTCGACCTGACCGACTACCCGGTCGACGCGGCAGCCGCGCGGCTGGTGAGCGACTCGCTCGCCCGGCGCTACCTGGCGCTGCCGATCGGCTGGATGGAGGGTCGCCTCATCGTCGCGATGGCCGACCCGTCCAACGTGTTCGCCATCGACGACATCCGCGCGGTTACCGGCGCCGAGCTTCACATAGCGGTCGCCACGAGCAATTCGATAGCCGAAGCGATCGGAAAATTCCATCGCGTGATGTCGGCTGCTGAGGACGTATCGGCGGAAGCCTCCAGCGCGTTCGACGAGGACACGACGCTGTCGGCGGTGCGTGAGATCAGCGAGGACTCGCCGATCGTCAAGCTCGTCAACCTGCTGATCGGCCAGGCCATAGCGGACCGCGCGTCGGACATCCACATCGAACCCGGCGACAACATCCTGCGTGTCAGGTTCCGCATCGACGGTGTCCTCCACGAGGTGATGCGCCCACCGAAGAACATCCACTCGGGGATCGTGAGCAGGCTCAAGGTCATGGCCGACATGAACATCGCCGAGCGCCGGGTTCCCCAAGACGGCCGTATCAACACCAAGATCTCCGGACGCGAAGTCGACCTTCGCGTCGCGACGCTTCCGACCGTGCACGGCGAGAAGGTCGTCATGAGAGTCCTCGACAAGTCGACGGCGCTGCTTCGCCTGCAGGACCTCGGCTTCCTGCCCGAGAACATGGCCCGCTACGAGCAGTGCTACCGCAAGCCGTACGGGACGATCCTCGTTACTGGTCCTACCGGGTCGGGCAAGTCTACGACGCTGTACGCGACGCTCAACATCGTAAACGACGAATCGAAGAACGTGATCACCGTCGAGGACCCAGTCGAGTACCAGCTGCCCGGTATCAACCAGGTGCAGGTGAACGCGAAAGCTGGCCTGAGTTTTGCTGCCGCGCTGCGCAGCATCTTGCGGTCGGACCCCGACGTGGTTCTCGTCGGCGAGATCCGCGACCAGGAAACGGCGATCATCGCGATCGAGGCTGCCCTTACAGGCCACCTCGTGCTATCGACATTGCACACAAACGACGCGGCGTCGACTCCGAGCCGGCTCGTAGAGATGGGAGTGGAGCCCTTCCTTGTGGGAAGCTCGATCGACTGCGTCGTAGCTCAACGTCTCGCCCGCAAGCTGTGCACGCGCTGCAAACGCCCGTACGTTCCGAACAAGTCGGAGCTCGCGCCGACAGGGTGGGACTTCGAGCGACTCGGCGAGCCGGGCGACGGGTTCCAGACGTTCCAGCCGGTCGGCTGCGGTGCCTGCGGCGGGACCGGATACCACGGTCGGTTCGCGATCCACGAGGTGCTCGTGGTGAGCGAGGAGGTGGAGCGGGCGGTAGTCGAGCGCGGCCACACCGAGGACATCCGCAAGATAGCGATCAGCCAGGGGATGCTCACCCTCCGCCAGGCCGGGATGATCGAGGTCGCGGCGGGCGTGACGTCGATGGAAGAGATTCTACGAGTGATCGCCTGAGAGGTCAGGTGCGCTCGAGTTCTACAGGCCGGACGGCCATGGACCGAAGGAGTAGTCATGCTCGCCACATCTAGGGCCGTCGGGGAGTTCCTCGTCGATCGCAAAGTGCTGTCCCGCGACGCCCTGGAGGCGGCGCTTCGACGCGAGGCCGACACCGGCGTCCCGCTCGCGAAGATCCTCGCAAGCGACAACCTGGTCGCCGAACGCCACCTGGTGGCCGCGGTAGCCGACCAGCTCGGCCTTCCCATGTGGGATCCGGACGCCGATCCGATCCCGGCGATCCTGGGCGGGATGCTGCCTGTCGGGCTCTGCCAGCGCCTGCGCGCCGTGGCCGTCGGGATGAGCGGCAGCGAGCTGATCGTCGCCATGGAGAACCCGATGGACCAAAAGGCGGTCGCCGACATAACGGCCGACACGGGTTGGCAGGTCAAACCGGTCCTGGCCGCCGCGTCGGACATCTCTTTGGCGATCGAGGTCCTCTACGGCGTGGAGGACCGTCCGGCAGTCGAGGCCTCGGGGACGTCGGCTGGAGGAGGGTCCAGGCCAGCGGCCGAACTGCACATCAACGACCTTCTCGCGGAGATGGTCGACCTCGGCGCTTCGGACCTTCACCTCAGTTCCGGCCTTCCGCCGTGCATCCGCGTCGACGGTGCGATCAGACCACTCTCGGACCACGAGGTGCTCACCCCGTCCGAGCTTCGCCGGCTCATCTACTCCATCCTCACGCAGCGCCAGAGGGAACGCTTCGAGGAACACCTCGAGCTCGACACTTCGCACGTCGTCACGGGGGTAGGTCGGTTCCGTCTCAACGTGTTCGTGCAGCGCGACTCCGTCGGAGCCGTACTGCGGGCTATCCCTTTCAAGATCGTCCCGCTCGACAAGCTCGGGATACCGGCTGTCGTCAACGGGTTCGCGAACCTGCAGAGAGGCCTCGTGCTCGTCACCGGGCCTACAGGCTCGGGGAAGTCGACGACGCTCGCTTCGCTGGTCGACGTCGTGAACACGACCCGGGCCTGTCACATCATGACCGTCGAGGACCCGATCGAGTTCGTGCACACCCACAAGCGGGCGGTCGTCAACCAGCGCGAGGTGGGGGAGGACACCAAGTCCTTCTCCTCGGCGCTTAAACACGTCCTTCGCCAGGACCCCGACGTGATACTCGTAGGTGAAATGCGCGACCTCGAGACGATCTCGACGGCGCTCACCGCGGCAGAGACCGGCCACTTGGTCTTCGGGACTCTCCACACCCAGGACGCGCCTCAGTCGATCGACCGTGTAATCGACGTCTTCCCGGCCCACCAGCAGCAGCAGATCCGGGTGCAGCTGGCGTCCGCACTCCAGGCTGTCGTCACCCAACAGCTGCTGCCCCGCGCCGCGAGCAGGGGACGGACCGTCGCATGCGAAGTGATGGTCGCTACCCCTGCGATCAGAAACCTGATCCGTGAAGGAAAGACGCACCAGGTTTACAGCTCGATGCAGGCCGGCGGGCAGTTCGGTATGCAGACCATGGACCAATCGCTTGCGTCCCTTGTGAAAGCTTCGGCGATCAGCCTCGAAGTCGCGTTGGAACGCTGCCACAACGAGGACGACATGCGTCGCCTCGTCGGAGGGTCGCGCTGATGCCCACCACGTACGCGTACAAAGTTCGTGACAGCGCCGGGAAGGTGCTGTCCGGTTCGCTCGACGCGGAGAACACCGCGCTCGTCGCGAACCGGCTCCGCCAGATGGGCTACGTGCCGATCAGCATCGACAAGCAGGCGGGTCCCGGCCTCAAACGCGAGATAGCGATCCCCGGCTTCTCGAACCGGGTCAAGCTCAAGGAGATAGCGGTCTTCAGCCGCCAGTTCTCGACGATGGTCAGCTCCGGACTGACGCTCTTGCGCAGCCTTTCTATTCTGGCTGTGCAGACGGAGAACAAGCAGCTCGCCGGCGTCATCGACCAGGTGCGGGCGGACATCGAGTCCGGCTCGTCGCTGTCGCAGGCGCTCGGGAGGCACCCCAAGCAGTTCAACAACCTGTACCGCTCGATGGTCCGCGCCGGTGAAGTAGGCGGAAGCCTGGATCTCACACTGTCCGATCTCGCAGACACGATCGAGAAGCAGGTGGCCCTTCGAGGCAAGATCCGAAGCGCCATGACCTACCCCATATCGGTGCTCACCCTCGTCCTCGGGATCCTCTCGGCGATGATCCTCTTCGTGGTGCCGATCTTCAAGAACATGTACTCGCAGCTCGGCGGGAAACTACCGGCGCCCACCCTCCTGCTCGTCGCGATATCAAACGTGGCGGTGCACGGCGCGCCGTTCGTGCTCCTCGGAGTAATAGCGCTTGTCTTTCTCTACCGCCGCTGGGTGAAGACCCCGGCCGGTAAAGCCACTCGGGACTCGATCCTGCTTCGAATACCGATCTTCGGCGGGCTCTTGAAGAAGACTGCTCTGGCACGATTCGCCGGCACGCTGTCCACCCTCCTCGGAGCGGGCGTGCCCGTCCTCGAGTCTCTCGAGATCACTTCGGAGACCGTCGGCAACACGATCGTCGCCCGGGGCGTCAAAGCCATCGCAGAAGGCGCGAAGCGCGGCGAGCCCCTCACCCGTCCTCTAGCGGAGCATCCGGTGTTCCCGCCGATGGTCACCCAGATGATGGCCGTCGGCGAGGAGACCGGTTCGCTCGAAACGCTCCTCCGTAAAGTCGCGGACTTTCTGGAGCAAGAAGTCGAGCGCACCGTCGACGCACTCACGTCGATACTCGAACCGCTGCTCATAGTCGTCCTCGGCTCCGCCGTCGGGTCGATGGTCATCGCGCTCTACCTTCCGATGTTCGACATCATCAAGCTGGTGGGCAACAACAACTGACACTGCTGCTGTCTGCGTGGTGACGAGCGAAGGCGCTACGAGATGGTCAGGGGATCCGGTCCTACGTGAACGGTGATCCTGACCATTTTTTCGCGCACCGAGGAGGCCGATCTCGTCACAGGTGGTTTGAAGTGTTCTGAATTTGGGTACAGCATAAGGCCCGTCGTTTCCAGACATAGTTGACTGTGCTTTCCGAAATGCCGGAACGTCGGCCAATAGGGGCTCATGTTGGCACAAGCAGCGCCGAAAACAATTCTGCGGGCCGGCAGAGGCGCACAGTGCGTCTTGCTCCCGTAGCACTGCAGGTCCCAACCTAACCGAAAGGCAAACAACAAAGATGCTAGAAGCCATCAAGGGGCGCCGGGAGCGCGACGACGA
>JAKCEB010000089.1 GCA_021838305.1 Actinomycetes bacterium
GGCGCCTCCAAGGTCGCGGTGGGCGCTCCAGAGCGGGAGGCCTTGCGAGAGGCGATGTAGCGACCTTCTTCGACAGCCTCGGCGATCACGCGGCACATGAGGTTCCCGGCTCGAATCGCGTCGTCGTTGCCCGGAATCACGTAGTCGATCACGTCAGGATCACAGTTCGTGTCCACTACGGCAACAATCGGGAGGCCGAGCTTACGAGCTTCGGTGACCGCGATGTGCTCTTTCTTCGTGTCGATGACAAAGACAGCGTCGGGAAGGCGGGTCATGTGGCGGATTCCACCGAGGTTTCGGTGGAGCTTCTCGAGTTCTCTCGTCAGCATCAGCGCTTCTTTCTTCGGCATCGCCTCGAAGTCTCCAGCAGCGCGCATCCTGTCGTACTCGGTCATCTTCGAAACGCGACCGGCAATCGTCGAGAAGTTGGTGAGCATGCCACCGAGCCAACGCTCGTTGATATACGGCATACCGCACTGGACGGCATGACTCGAGATCGGATCCTGAGTCTGCTTCTTCGTCCCTACGAAGAGGATGCTTCCGTTGTTCGCCACGAGGTCACGCACAAACGAGTAGGCAGTGTCGATCCTCTCCAGGGTCTGGTTGAGGTCGATGATGTAGATGCCGTTGCGCTCACCGAAGATAAAGCGCTTCATCTTCGGGTTCCAACGACGGGTCTGGTGGCCGAAATGTACTCCAGCCTCCAAAAGCTGCCTCATAGTTACTACAGCCACGATTCTTGCTCCTTCCCAGCGGTTCGGTAGAAGGCTCCGATACTGCACCTCCACTCGGGGAAGTGACCGTGGGTGTAGCGGAACCAGTTAGGTGGTCAAACGCAAATCATACGTTGTCCGTCGAGCTGTCCGGCTCGACTTTCCCCAGACGATAGCACGCAATCGGAGTTGTCCCGATGTCGGCGCCGCTATGCGCTAGTTCAAGGGGTCAGTTTGTCCTGACAAGACCCTTTTGTCCGACCACTATAGTGATACTTACAGTGCCTTTGATAAACGATTGATACCTTATACCGGCTATAGCTGTATAAAGTATCAATCGTTTCCAGGAGAATCCCGCCCCGCTCGAGCAGGGCCGTTAGCGGTCGACCGACGACAATCGGGACCGAAGAAGCATCACGGCCTTCGTGTGGATCTGGCACACTCGGCTTTCGGTGACCCCGAGTACCTGGCCGATCTGAGCAAGCGTCAAACCTTCGTAGTAGTAGAGACTGAGAACTATCTTCTCGCGGTCGCCGAGTCGGTTTATCGCCCCTGCAAGGATCAGTTTCATCTCCTCGACTTCGAAAGTGGCGACCGGGCCCTCGCGCCGATCGGCCAAAGTATCGCCGAGGGTGATCGACTCGCCCCGGTCGGCACCCCCGCCCGAGATCACCTCGTCGAGGCCGATGATGCCTATGTAGGAGATCTGGCTGAAGATGCCCTGGAGGTCCGTTTCGGAAACCTCCATTTCGGCCGCAACCTCGGCATCGGTAGGTGCCCTGCCAAGTGACGCCTCCAGTGCGGCGTAGGCACGCTCGACCGATCTGGCCTTCGTACGCACAGATCTCGGCACCCAGTCGATGGATCGCAGCTCGTCGATGATCGCGCCCTTGATCCGGGTGATTGCATAAGTCTCGAACTTGATATTGCGCTCCGAGTCGAACTTCTCGATGGCGTCGATCAATCCGAACATCCCGTAGCTGACGAGGTCGGACTGCTCGATGCTGTGCGGAAGTCCCGCTGATACGCGTCCTGCGACGAACTTCACCAAGGGCGAGTAGCGCAGGATCAGCTCGTCGCGAAGCTGGCGATCGCCGCCAGCTTTATAGCGTGACCAAAGCTCATCGACATCGCTTGTGGCTTCCGCCGTCTCATCCATTGTTACATCCATCACAACATCCGAAAGGGCCGCTTGAGCTCACAAATGAAAAGGGTACCCGCCGATCCTCCCCAATGTGTGACATCACCTCGAAATTAGGCTAAAACTATTCAAATCCTCTTAAATCGACCAATAGACGCGATCCATACCGGTGGCTCCTTTGAAAGCCATCGGGGATTCCGCCGGGATTCCATCGGGGCGATCCGAGACGGAGCGTCATGGCATTGGCGTGTCACCTGACCCTTGTGTAGCACCCGTCGTCCTCGGCGACCGCACCGACCCCAGCAAGCGTGTCGAGGGACCGCATCACGTCCGGCGCACCTAGGCCCGTGTCGGTGATGATTTGATTTGCCGTGATCGGCCGCCAGCCCATCGCCTCGAGGACTCGCCTCGCAGGTGCATCCAGTGCTTGCTCCGACCGGACGTCCGAGCTCCGACCCCGACCTCGAGCACGGTCGCCGTCACCGCGAGCGCCCGCGTCGCGCACGTCCCTATCCGGCTCGCGCCCGCCGCTATTCGAGCGGCTTGAGCCGCCCAAGGTGAAAAGTCCCAGACACGACAGGACATCCGACGAGTCCCTGATAACGCTCGCACCGTCGAAGAGCAACTGGTTACTTCCAACGCTCGCGTCGGAATGAACTGATCCGGGCACCGCGCCTACTTCGACCCCGCGTTGCAACGCCGCCTCGACGGTGATGAGACTTCCCCCGCGAGCGTGGGACTCGACCACTACAACGAGCTTCACTAGCCCAGCAATAACCCTGTTGCGAGCCGGGAACCTCCACGCCTGCGCCGGACGGCCAGGGATCGTCTCTGAGATCACCGCGCCCGCTGATGCAACTCCTTCCCACAGACCGGAATGGGCCTTTGGATATACAACGTCCACGCCGCTTGCGACGACGCCGACCGGGGGGGAACCGCTCGCGGATCTGAGCGCTTCGAGCGCCCCCCTGTGCGCGGCCCCGTCGATCCCCAATGCGAGGCCGCTTACCACACAGACCCCTGCAGCGGTGAGGTTGCGCCCCATCTCGAACGCGACGCCCGTCCCATCCCTCGACGGGTGTCGTGTACCCACGACGGCCACACAGGGCGCATCAAGCGATTCGATGCGTCCCCGCCAAAAGATAACGGCCGGGGGGCTCGGATCGTTGATCAAGGCGTCGGGATAATCGACTTGGCCTCTCCAAGTCACGAAGATCCCGTGTTGGGATATCGCAGCCCACCACCCGACAGGGTCCACCGTCGCGACCAGAGTCCGCCAAGGTCGCTTCGATTTGCCCCCACGCGCATCCGCAGCGGGCACATCGACAGCATCCAAATCCAGCGCGCCACCCCGATCCTCGCGCCGAGCACCGGGCCGCTCGATCCTCCCCGACAAAACCGCTTCCCACGCGTCGCGAGGGTGATACTCAGCGAGTATTGCCGCGAGATACGCGGGCCCCATCCCAGGAAGAGCGCTCAATGCCGCTGCGTAGCATCCCGGAGAGACACCTGAATTGTCACCCATTTCGCACTCCGACGGCTTCGGCACCGTACGCGGCACCGGCTTCGGGACCGTACGGGGAGCCGGGCGAGGCACCGTACGGGGAGCCGGGCGAGGCACCGGGCGACCGTGAAAGAACGTTCGAGCGAAGGGCAAGCGCGCTGTAGACGTCCTCCTCTCTTAGAGTCCCGCTCCAACCGGACAGGTCGGCGATCGTTCGGGACACCCTTCGGACCCGGTGAAGCCCGCGGGCGCTCAACGCGCCCTGCCTGAGACGTACTTCTAACAGCCGCGATGCCTTCGCGGACAGAGGCGCTGCTTCTTCGAGTCGGTTGGATGGGATTGCGCTGTTGGTAGGGTACCCCCGGCCGCTCGACATATCGCGCGCCACGAGCACGCGAGCGGCAACCGTCGCCGTGGACTCGTTCCGGGTACTCGCACATCCGCCCGGGACTGTCCCCCCGTCGCTGTCTTGGAGAAGCTCCGACACCAGCGGCCTGTCGAGGCGCACCCTCAGGTCGAAGCGGTCAAGCAGTGGTCCAGACACACGCGATGCGTAACGCTGTCGGGAGGTATCACTGCAACCACAAGAGCCTGGACCGTTGTTCGTCCCGCACGGGCAGGGATTCATCGCAGCCACGAGCAGGACGTCGGCAGGAAAGACGACGCTCGCACGGGCGCGGCTTACTCGAACCTGGCGTTCCTCGAGCGGCTGGCGAAGAGTGTCCAGCACCACCGCCGAGAACTCGCCTAGCTCGTCCAGGAAAAGGACTCCGTGGTGAGCGCAACTCAGCTCCCCCGGCCTCATCTGCGTCCCGCCGCCGCCGACCATGGAAACGGCGGAAGCGCTGTGGTGAGGCGCCCGGAACGGTGGCCTCACCCCAAGGGTTCCATCCGGAAGGTCCAAGCCGGCTGCCGAGTGGATCCGGGCGACCTCAAGGGCATCAGATATGTCAAGCGGCGGCAGGAGTCCGACGAGCCTTTCGGCGAGCATCGTCTTGCCGGCTCCCGGCGGCCCTACCATCAACAAGTGGTGCCCACCCGCCGCCGCCACTTCCACGGCAAGCCTCCCGAGCGGCTGCCCTCGGACATCCGAGAGGTCAAGGCACCGCCCCGGCGGGGGCCCCTGACTTGAAATTTTAGGAACTTGCCAACTCCTTCTGCCCCGCAAACAGGCCAGGATCGCCGACAGGTTCCCCGCAGATTTGACTGCCACGCCGGGGTTGAGCGCAGCTTCGCTGGCGCAATCCGGAGGGACGACCAGGCAGGACACTGACATCGCGTGGGTGAGGGCAAGCACGCCGGGCACCCGTCGAAGAGATCCATCGAGTCCGAGCTCCCCGATGAAGCCCACGTCGTTGGCGGCCTGGGCAGGAAGCTGCTCGTCCGCAATGAGCAGGGCTACGGCGATAGGGAGGTCGAGACCGGCACCGCCTTTGCGGACAGCGCTCGGCGCGAGGTTGACGGTGACCCGCTTCTGCGGCCATCTCATATCGCTGGAAAGGATCGCCGCCCGCACACGATCCCGCGACTCCCGGCAAGCGGCGTCGGGAAGGCCGACTATCGAAAACGCCGGGATACCCGTCGATACGTGGACTTCCACGGATATCGGCTGGCCTTCGACGCCGACGAGGGTTGCTGAGGAAACAGTTGCGGTCATCTGGGTCTCCGTCTCGGGTTGCACCGTCGAAGGTGCCGGAGAGCGGGCGCCCGATCGCTTGATTCGAGACTACGAGCCCGGTGTGACCGTCGGGGCTGGGTGCTTGCCCGAGCACTCCCCCGCCTTCTCGGCTGCGAGCAGTCCATCCGAGAGATCCGACCAGAGATCGTCGACGTCTTCGATTCCAACCGACATGCGAAGCAGGCCGGGCGGGATAGCCTCTTCGCCCGCCCAGCGAGATCGACGTTCGATCAGCGTCTCGACTCCACCCAAGCTGGTTGCGACAGTCAGCAACCTGAGGGCGGCGCACAAGGCGTCGGCGGCGACCGCGCCGCCGAGCACCTCGAAACTGACCATCGTCCCGAAGTCGCTCATCTGCTTGAGCGCAACCTCATGACCTGGATGCGATCGTAGCCCCGGGTAGAACACCCTCAAGACCTGCGGGTGCGCAAGCAGCATTTGCGCAAGAACTCCCGCGCTGGCGGCTGCCTTGGATTGGCGAACCCACAACGTGCGAGCGCCGCGAAGCGCCAACCACGACTCGAGCGACCCCGGTGTCGCACCGTGAAGGGTCCTGCGGCGCGAAACCTGCTCCGATACGTCGCCTCGCCGTGTGACGACCGCCCCGATCAGCACGTCGGAGTGTCCGGACAGGATCTTCGTCGCACTGTGGACCACGACGTCGGCACCGAGATCGAGCGGTCGCTGCCCGAGCGGCGACGCGAATGTGCTGTCCACCACGACGTCCATTCCTAGCTCGTGAGCCCCGTTGGCGAGGGCTGAGATGTCGGCGATGGTGAGGAGCGGGTTCGTCGGCGACTCCAACCACAGCAGGCCACCCGCTCCGAACGCCCCGTCCGTTCCCGACGGCCTGCCCGGTGCCTCTACCAGCTCTGCGCACGCCGAAAGGACATCGGCGCTGCTTGCTAGGTCGACGGTCCGGTAGCGAAGCCGGCCGCGTCCTGCAAGATCGGCCAAGAGTCGGCGAGTCCCGTTGTACGCGTCTGAGGCGACGACTACCCGTCCGGGGATTGGCAGGCTCTCCACGACGGCCGACACCGCACCCATTCCGGACGAAAAAGTTATGCAAGTGCCGCCTTCGAGCCCGCCCACCAACGCTTCGAAGCCCTCCCACGTCGGGCTGCCATCCCTGGCGTAGGAGGTGGAACCGCCTTGATGGAATGTGGAGCTGAGTACGAGGTGCGGGTTGACTGCTGATCCCGGCGACGCGAGGGGCCGACCGAGATGGACCGCCATGGTTGCGGGAGCGAGCGACCGCGGCGTGGAGCCAGGCGACGGTTCGATTTCGGAACTTCCGCTCAAAATGCGGCTTCGATCACGTCCAGGGATCCCCCTGTGACTGACACCACGTCAAAGCGAATCTCGAAAGGTCCCCTGCGCGAATTGTTCTGGACGTTCGAGCGCAGCCATGCGGCGCAGAGTCGACGGAGCCGACTCTGTTTAGTCAGACCGACAGCCTCGAACGGCTCACCGAAGCGCAACGAACTTCTTGCCTTCACCTCGCAGAACACAAGGACGGAATCTTTGCACGCGACGATGTCAATCTCGCCCTGAGAACATCGCCAGTTGCGCGCGAGGATTTCGAAGCCGTGCTCCAAATACCACTGCGCGGCGCGGTCCTCCCCGAGGCGTCCCAAGCCCCGCCGACGTTCCGTCGCTCCGGGACCGGCCGTCACTCAGAAGGACTCCTTGTCCGGGAGCTCCTCCACGTTGACGTCCTTGAAGGTGACCACCCGGACAGATGAGACAAACCGCGCCGGTCGGTACATGTCCCAGACCCACGCATCGCGAAGCGCTATCTCGAAGTACGTCCGGTCTCCCGCTCCTTTCGGTTCCACCTGAACGTCGTTGGCCAGGTAGAACCGGCGTTCCGTCTCGACCACGTACCGGAACATCGCCAGAACCGCCCGGTACTCCTGGTAGAGAGCTAGTTCGATCTCCGTCTCGTAGCGCTCGAGGTCCTCGGCGCTCATCGGGGCACTGCTTCACTCACGGGGCACATGCTAGGCCGACTGCAGCCATGTCGGGGCACGATCGAGTTGGTCGGTGACGAACGGCCAGACTGCGCCCTCGGATGAGCCGCGAACAACCCTCGAATAGACGAAGATCCTTAGCCGTAGGGGTGGGGGAAAGGCCCATGTCACGCACCAGTGCCGTGGGGAAGGACTACCGGCGGCGGAAACCGTCAAAATTGGTCAGGATTATGCGTTCAGAAAAGTTTTGTACCAAAAAGCGCGTTCTCTGAGCGAGGGCTGGTACAGGATTTTCTGGGAAGGAAGATCGTGTACCAGAAAGTGCGAAAAAACGCTTGAAATGGTCAGGCTGTGTACGGCCCCCGAACATCCTGACCAAATATGACGACCACACGAGCTACACAGCCGCGAAGTTGGGCAGGTTCGAACTAAACCAAGGCCCCGATTTACCTGAACAACACCTGCGGCCAGTCAGCTAGCCATGGCTACTTTGCCGCGGAACGGCCAGACCCCGGCGAACGCAGCGATCCCGACGAACCCGGCGACCCCGAAGGTGTGCGCTTTTCCTTGATCTTCGCCGCCTTGCCGGTCCGGTCCCTCAGGTAGTACAACTTCGCCCTCCGGACGTCACCGTTCGTGACGACCTCGATCTTCGCGATGACCGGCGAGTGCAGCGGGAAAGTCCTCTCGACCCCAACGCCGAAGCTGAGCTTGCGTACCGTGAACGTCTCCCTGATGCCCGACCCCTGCCGGCGAATAACCGCGCCCTGGAATACCTGAACGCGCTCCCTGGTCCCCTCCACGACCCGCACATGCACCTTGAGGGTGTCCCCAGGGGCAAATTGCGGCACATCCTCTCGGACGGCGTCACGGTCGATCAGGTCGGTGGGGTTCATTTGGGAGTAGCGCTCCTGCGGATTACAGCGTCGGACAGAACTCGAACTTCGGGCAGTTCTCGGTAGGACATCTTAGGTTAGCGGCTCGGAGTCGAACTCGTCGAACTCGTCGAGCAGTCGCTGCTCCTGGTCGCTGAGGCCTCCGCGAGCCTCGATGATATCGGGCCGTAGCGCGAGGGTTCGCGCCAAGGCTTGAGCGTGACGCCAACGGTTCACGAGGCCGTGGTGACCGCCGACAAGCACAGGAGGCACCTCCCAACCCCTGAAACTCAGCGGCCTTGTGTACTGCGGGTACTCGAGGAGGCCCCGGCTGAAGCTCTCCTCGTCCGCCGATTCCGTGTTGCCCATCACACCGGGAACTAGGCGTGCCACCGCCTCGATAACCGCCAGTGCGGCGATCTCCCCGCCGCTCAGGACGAAGTCACCGAGAGAAATTTCGCCATCGCAAAGATGATCGCTCACCCTTTGGTCAACACCCTCGTAGCGGCCGCAAATGAGGCTGAATCCGCCTGATCCGGCAAGGCTCGCAGCCATGGACTGGTCAAAGCGCTTGCCGCTCGGAGCGAGTAGGAATAGCGGCCGCTTCGGCTGTTCGCGCTCGACGATGACGAACACCGGCTCGGCGCTAAGTACCATGCCCGCTCCCCCGCCATACGGGCTGTCGTCGACCGATCGGCGTGGGTCGTTGGCAGCAGAGCGCAGGTCGTGGACTCTCAGATCCACGAGGCCGCTTCTCGTTGCGCGCCCCAACAGGCTTGCGTCACCCCAAGACCGGATGAGGTCCGGGAAGAGCGTGATGACGTCAATTCTCATGCGACTGAGCACACTTTCATCGGCAAGGCCGGTCGTTCACCTGCATCGATCGTTACAAGAGCACTGCTGGTAACCCGCTTGCATCCTGGTCGAGCCTCTCCTCATGACAGACTTCAGAGGTCTAATAGGCCGGGCGGGCCGTCCACCATGAAAATTCCGTCTGCGTCTTTGACCACGAAGGTCAAAGGTACGAGCCGCCCGTCGTCAAGAACGAGGAGGTCGCTTGCGGGGTTGCCCTGAACAGCAGCGATCTCGCCGACCGGCGCACCGTCAGGGCCGCAGAGTGTCGAGCCGATCATTTCGTGCACCCACAGCGCACCCTCGACCTGGATCGACTCGGCGATGAGCACCTCTCCCCTGAGATCCTCCGCCGCTTCGACGCTGTCGACGCCGGCAAAGCGGACCAGCCACCGCGATCCCTGAGCACGTCCGGGCAACTCCGCCGACGTGGCCACGTTCAAGCGCCGGGCGGAACAGCGAAGTTCGGCGCCTGGTTCGAGACGCTCGCCTCGGTTACTCCAAAGTTCGACTACAACGCTGCCCTTGAGCCCGTGGGGCTTTAGGATACGCCCGACCTCGAGGAGCGCCGGCGGCTCCGGCCGCCCGGCCACGCCCTTCAATCGCGCACGCCAGTCAAGCGGACACGGCAGTTAAGCGGACATGGCAGTCATGCGGACACGAACCCTCAATCGGCGATGTCCACCTGGACATCCTGGCCGTCTCGAACGCCCGCCGCCCTCACCACAGTTCTGATCGCCTGGGCGACCCTGCCCCGACGGCCG
Organism: Actinomycetes bacterium; assembly: GCA_021838305.1. Lineage (GTDB taxonomy): Bacteria > Actinomycetota > Acidimicrobiia > Acidimicrobiales > Palsa-688 > JAJZAM01. The sequence continues at coordinate 9,501 of JAKCEB010000089.1, forward strand.
ATCACCCTTCCGACGTCGCCAGGCGCGACGCTCAGGGTCAGCTTCGTCGAGTTTCGCGCCTCGGATGCAACGACCTTCACCTGATCGGGAGTCTCCACGAGGCTCGACGCAAGGTAAGCGAGGACAGCACCGGCACGTCCGGCCGGCACGTGGTCGTCGTCGTCCCAGCCGTCGGACTCCGGCGAGTCGTCCCCGTCGGGCGTGAGCTCCCCGTCAGGCGTGAGATCCCCGGCCGGCGGGCCGCCGGCGTCGGAAAAACTCACGAGGACTGCGCGGAGGTATCGCCGCTCGCCAGGAGCCGGGCGACCGTTTCTGTGGGCTTCGCACCGTTTCCGATCCACCTGGCAACCTTGTCACGATCCACATTGAAGCGGCTCGGCTCGGCCCGAGGCTCGTAAGTCCCGAGTATCTCGATGAACCGTCCGTCTCGCGGCGACCGGCTGTCAGCGGCGACGACCCGGTAGTAGGGCTGCTTCTTTTTTCCCATCCGCATCAGGCGGAGCTTGACTGCCATGTCTTTCCTAGCCTCTCATGCGCCTAACGACGCTTCTTCTTCTTGTTGTTGACCCGCTTCGGGGCGGTTGTAGCGCGCCGCGCGGCCCGACCCATAACTCCGGGCATGGACGCCATCTGGCGCATGTATGTCTGCATCTGCTTGAACCTGTCCAAAAGGTTATTCACCTCTTGGACGCTCGTACCACTACCGCGTGCTATCCGTGTCCGACGGGACCCGTTGATGATAGAAGGATTCCGTCGCTCATCTGGGGTCATGGACCTTATCACGGCCTCGATCGGCCCCATCATCGAGTCGTCGATGTCCGCGCTGCGCACCTCCTTGGGTAGGCCCGGGATCATCCCGATGAGACCTGACAGCGGACCCATCTTCTTGACCTGCTGCATCTGCTCCAAGAAGTCGTCGAGCGTGAACTGACCCTGCTGGAGCCGGGTCATGGTCTGCTCGGCCTGTTCCCGGTCGAGCGTCGCTTCGGCTTTCTCGATCAAGGTGAGGACGTCGC
>JAKCEB010000090.1:0-7696 GCA_021838305.1 Actinomycetes bacterium
CAAGATAAGATTTCCCACTGGGTTAACCAGGTAAGTCCCGTGGTAGACGACCACGTTGATAGGCCGGAGGTGTAAGCGCAGCAATGCGTTCAGCCGACCGGTACTAATCGGACGAGGGCTTGGAGACTTTTAGCTCGTGCTCGCTATGGAACGCTCAAGAAACACCGGGAGAGGTCTCAGACCTTTGCCGGTGCAGTCGAGCATGTTTTCCGGTGGCCATAGCGGCGGAGTCACACCCGTTCCCATCCCGAACACGGAAGTTAAGCCTGCCAGCGCCGATGGTACTTGGGGGGTTGCCCCCTGGGAGAGTAGGACGTCGCCGGAATCTTCTTGTAAACGAGCCCTGCACCGTTACGGTGCGGGGCTCGTTTGCGTTGCGGGCCGCCCAGACGTAGCGAGCAGAGCGACGTCGATGGCAGCTGTCGCCATGGCGATCTTGAACCACACCGTTCGTCCCCTCCGCGCGGCGGCTTTCGCCCCGTATCCCAACATGCCGGCGACTGCGGCTATCCCAAGAAGATTGCTTCGTCGCGGCTGTCCGTCGCCGAACGCGAACACAACTGTGGCCCCAGCCAGCAGTGCGACAGCGCTGACGACGGAGTTCCGAGGGCCCATGCGCTGCGGGAGACCTCTCATTCCAGAGGCGAGGTCGGCCTCGATGTCGGGGTACGCGTTGGCGAGGTGCGCCCCAGCGGCGAGGATCGCTGTCCCTCCGAGCAGCCACAGCGGTGCGCGGCCGCGTTCCGGGACAGCAGCCGCTATCGCTACGACAAGGAGTGGGAAAGCTGCACAGTATGGTACGACGGAGAGTGGAGTCGCCTTCAATCCTGCGTTGTACGACCAGGCTGCGCCGAGAGCTGCGAGGTGGCGAAGCGCGAAGCGACGCCCGGGTAACAGCGATGCCGGTAGACATGCGAGGGTCGCTGTGATCGAGGCGTTGCGGAGATCGGCCGCTTGGATAGCGCCGGAGACGAGGGGCTTGTCCTGCCGGGCCGCCTCGCAGTCGCGATGTTCATCGATTGTGTCGTTCTGCCAGCCGACGGATATTTGTCCGACGAGCACGGCGACTCCGACTGATGCTGCCTTTCGCCAGCTTGCACCCCTAGTGACGGTGTAAGCCGCCGCGATAGCGGTCACAGCGACTGTCGGCTCGGGGTGGCTTGCTCGAGCGAAGGCGCGCATTTTGGCCAGTCGCCCGTCGTGCAGAGCCGGGCGGAGTGCCGACGGCGATTGCGTTGGTTCGGTGATGCGAACGATCGTAGACCGGGGGGCGCTGATAGTCCGAAGGAGGCCATCGGTGCCGCTTCGGTCGGGAATCGCAAGGACGGTAGGATGGGGATCTTATGCCTGAAAGCCGCCAGCCTCGTTCTTCTACATACCGGTCTGGTGGCGGGGGAGGGTCAGCTTCTAGGTCAGGCCAACCACGCTCCGGTTTCCGCTCAGGCCAAGCGCCGGCTAGCGGGACTGACCGGGCTCGTCGGGGCTCCGAAGGTCGTTCGTCATCGGGCGAAGGGTCCCGGAGCGGCTGGAGCGGTCGCCAGCGTTCAGCAGGGACGTCTCGCAACGAGCGCGACCCGTGGGGCCGTGAACGTAATGCGGATTTCGGTAAGCCGCGACGCGACGATGAATCCGAGCGCCCTCGTCGTAGCGGTAACGGCGGGACCAAATCATCGGACGACCGAAGCGGCTTCTCTGGTCGCCGTCCCGCCTCAGGTCGTGATCGGCCACAGGGTCAGGGGCGGCAGGGTTTCGGCGGCGGTCGTCCGGCGCCTGGTGGTGGTCGGAATGCAGGACGAGGACGTGGCGATGTCAATGGTGGCCGAAGGACGTCGGCAGGCTCTGATTCTGACCGGCGCTGGGGTAGTCGAGACGAGGAACCTCGCAGGGGCCGGGATGAGGGTCCTCGTCGCGTCGCGGCCGGGGGCGCCGAGCGGAGACCGGGACGTAGCAACCCAATCGGACCGCCGTTTCGAAGCGGCGAACGAAATGGTAACGGGCCGTTTCCACGGCGAAACGACTCGGCGGATCGCCGTTCTCGCGCTTCCGAGCGCAGCGATGCATTTCCGCGGCGAAGCGACCCGGCGGATCGCCGTTCCCGCGATTCCGAGCGCAGTGAGCAAGGCTTCCCGGACCGTGGCCGGTCGGGCTTCTCGGAGCGGAGCGGACCACGTTCAGCCGACCGTAGCCGGTCGGGCTTCTCTGACCGTCGTGGACCACGTTCACCGGACCGTAATCGCTCGGTCGGTGGGCGTACCCAACCCCTCTCTGAAGAGCGCACCGAGTGGCGAGAGCCGGGGCCTGCAGCGGCGGCAGGGCGCAAGTGGGGCTCCGTAGCGCGCAAGGGCGCGGGAGAACTCTCGCGGTCCGATGCTTCGGGCGACGCACCGACATCTTCGCAGGTATGGCGGCGCGCGGTTGAGGAAAGCGAGGGACGGCGTGCCGATCGAGGGATGTGGGAGCCGGACGAAACCTGGGTTCTAGAGCCCGAAGCTGTCCCCACTAGCGAGCCCAACCGGACACCGAAGCGCGCTGGCTCCGAGTTGCGTGATATCGCTGTCGGCCGAGAGGGTTCTCCCGCTCCCGGCGGGAAACGTCGGAGCGTGCCGCGTCGCGTAGTCGACGAGGTGACCGCGACGGCGGGCAAGGCCAAGGGGGAGAAGCTCGCCGCCCGGCTGGCCGATGCAACGTACTCCTACGAGAAAGAGCGCTACGGTGACGCGCTGCGCGTGTTACGTCCGTTGGCGGCGGAGGTCCCCGGGTCGGCCGCCGTTCGTGAGCTCTTCGGGCTCGCCTTGTACCGAAGCGGGCAATGGGTCCAGGCGGCCACCCAGCTCGAAGCATTCAAGGAGATGTCCGGTTCCTTCGACCAGCATCCGGTGCTCGCCGACTGCTACCGCGCTCTTCGTCGCTACGAAGACGCCGAACAGCTTTGGGCTGAATTGCGTGAGGCCTCCCCGAGCGGCGACGTCGTCGCTGAAGGACGCATAGTCGCTGCAGAGGTCAAGGCTGATTGCGGTGACCTGGCAGGAGCGATCCTGATGCTCGAAAAGGCGTCCCGCAAGGTCGCGCAGCCCTCGGAGAGGCATCTACGACAGTGGTATGCGCTAGCCGACCTTTACGAGCGGGCAGGGGACTTGCCGCGCGCCAGAGACCTCTTTAACCGGGTCGCGTCGGTCGACCCCGACTCTTTCGACGTGCGTGGACGTCTGACCGCTCTGCGCTGAGCCGGCCATGCCGTGATTCCTTCAGCAATATTGGTGTGAGGGGCCAGCAACTCGATCCCGCCGCCCTCCGCTCGGTCCATCAGTTCCTTGAGGTTGTCGCGAGTGCAGCCGATGTCGTCCGACTGGTACCAGTGGCACCGAGGCAGCTCGTTCAATCTCGGGGCGACGTCGATGCCGCCAGCTCCGACTCCTTCATGGTCACACCTACTCGTTATGGTATTCGCCAGGCACTCGACGGAACGTGAGCCGCCTCTCGCCGACGCAGGACGTCGACCTACTTCAGGTTACAAAGTGTAGCCGCGACCGCATTCCCCCCACAGGCGCCTTAGCCGCGGGGACGGTGTCGGCCGAGGCTCGATACTCGGAGGTGTGGGAAAATGCTGAACGTAGTAGTCGTGAAAGGCGTGCTCGCACGGCCTTCCCAACTGGTCGAATTGCCCTCAGGCACGAGACTGTTGGCGCTCGAGGTCACGGTCCGCAGACCCGACGGACCGGCCGAGACGATACCCGTCTCATGGCTCGGTGCACCGGCCTGGGGCGAGGATCTCGATGTCGGCGAGTCTGTGGTGGTAGCCGGCCGAGTGAGGCGCCGGTTCTTCCGCTCTGGAGGCAGCACACAGAGTCGGACAGAAGTAGCCGCAGCGAGCATCGCTCGGAGCTCCTCCTTGGACAAAGTGGCCGCGTTAGTCGCTGAAGCAATGGACAGTCTCGCGACAATCGTCAGCGAGTCGACACCAAGCGGCATCCGACTGTGATCGCGCTGGATTGCTGGGCGTCGTAGGCAGAGCGCGACGAGTTCAGTCGCTCAATCGGCAGCGACGGCCGGGAGATGATCCCGTGGTGGGCGGTTCAGCGTTGCGCGCTTAGGTTGGCGTCGATGAGACCCCACTCGAACGCGACGCTCACTGACTTGGCGAAACAAGAATATTGCCACGGTTGGATGGGGACCTCTGGTGAGTCCCAGTAAACTCACGGAGCGTGAGGTCGCTTGGCGATGACGTAAAAGAACCGGGTCAAGCCGAGCTTCCGCGGGTGGCGGTCTTTTGGGAGCAGGCATCGGCCTCGCCGCTCGAACTCGCGGACGCGGCCCGTGGCCTCTGTCGCATTGTTTGGGTTGTTGGTTGGTCTAGGTCTAAGGCGGAGATGACGTTTCCGGACAGGATCATGGCGCGCCTCGGAGCGCTTGTCGATATAACGGGGAACACCGAAAAGGAGGTGCTGGACCTTCTGCGGCCGTATGAACTGCAGGGAGTAGTCGCCTTCACGGATTCACCCCAGGTGTTGGCAGCCACAGTGGCCGCTTCGTTCGGCTTGCCCTTCAATAGCGTCGACGCTGCTCGCCGGTCGAGTGACAAATACGAGCAGCGCTCAGCGTTGCAGAAGGCTGGTATTCCGGTACCCGGATTCATGAAACTGACACCCTCCGACTTCCCGAAAGCCACCGATCGTCCATTGCCCCTGGCGTATCCGGCCGTTCTGAAGCCCTGTCATGGCTCGGGTAGTCGTGACACGTTCTTCGTTCGTGACGACGCAGATCTTCGGAAAACTTTGGAGCTGTGCGACAAGGAGAACTTCATCTTGGAAGAGTTCCTTGAGGGGTCACCCGAGCCGGCATCGAAGGTCGGTGCCGACATTGTCTCCGTTGAGAGCGTCCTCTTGAATGGCGTCGCCCATCATTTCGGCGTTACTGGGCGATTCTCATTTGCTCCGCCCTTCCGCGAAACTGGAAGCTTCTTTCCAAGTGACTGCTCATTGGAAGACCGTAGGGCTGTGCTAACGCTAGCCACCGCGGCCATTAGCTCGCTGTGCCTTAGCCACGGCGCAGTGCATACGGAAATCAAACTGACACCCTCGGGTCCGAGACTCATCGAGATCAATCCTCGAGTCGGTGGACTTATCGCTTTCCTCATAGCACGACTCGGTGGGCCCCCTTTGGCGGCGTTGGCGTTTCGGCTGGCCCTCGGTCTCGAGGTTGAGCCGCCCCCCGCTATTGTCAGCCCACTCATCTCATTCGCTCGCTGGATCCCCTCTCCAGCCAGTGCGACGGATCTCGATGAGATCGCTGGCATAGATCGTTTGCGCGCCTTACCTGGAGTCGAGAGCATCGCCCAAAACAAGCGACAAGGCGACCGACTGGACGCTCGCGAGGGCGGTGCGACCGGGTACCTCCTCGCGGTTAAAGGCGCTGTGGGCTCGTACCAGGAATTGCGACAGCTCGTCGCAGAAATCGACAACTCGCTGACGGTAACCTATGGCTCCGCTCAGCCGTCCGTGACATCTTGCTAGGGTCGCCCCGTCGGGACCGGCTCAGACTCCAGATGGCCTGCCTACTGTGCTTTCGGTCGGCTCGACAGCTACGCCGACTTCTACCGCTGGGATCTGGCCGTCGCTGCTTTCGTCGGTCCTCGCCGTCGTCGTGGGTCCGAGCCATCGCAACCCAAGGGGTCGACGCTGCGTTGGACATCGCCGGCCCGTGTATGCTGATTTGCATGCAATCGACGAGTGTGCGGATCGACGGTGAGACTCACCAAGAATTGAAGTAGCTAGCGGAGGATCTAGGGACGACCGTCGGAGGCGCAGTCGTTGCCGCTGTTCGTGCTCTACGCCAAGACCGAATGGGGAAGCAGCTCACTCAACCGCTGTTAGCCGCCGCGTCCTCCTGGCTCGATGCTGAACTCGGGTGACACCGTCGATCTCGACCTCGGACTACCTCATGGTCACGAGGCGAGGTTTCGTCATCCCGCCGTGGTCGTGTCTGCCCAGCGGATTCTCACCGCCGAGCCCTCTGTGGTCTATGTGGTTCCGCTGACGTCGACGCTTCGGGATTTCCACTCAGAGATCCGGATCGATCCCGACGATCACAACGGTCTCGCGAGTAGCTCAGCAGCGCAGTGTCAGCACCTTCGGGTGGCGTCGACCGGCCGGATCATTACGGTTCGCGGCAATGTGGGGGCTGCGACGCTCGCCCAGATCCGCGAGACGATCGCCGTTATGCTCGACTTACCTTCCTGAGAGGTCTTCGACGGCCGAACTTCGGTTCCGCGCACGCGTGTCCGTGTCGAGCGCGGCAAGTTCGTGCACATTCTGGAGGCTGTCGTTTGCAGCATAATGTTGCGATGATTATTGAGCACGCGTTGCTGCCTGTCAGGAGCGGTGAAGAGTCCCGTTTCGAGGCGGCGTTCGCTGAGGCAAAGGCGATTATTGCGGGTATGCCCGGATTCATGGGACTTTCGCTGTCCCGTTGCCTGGAACGTCCCGACACCTACCTTCTACTTGTCGAATGGTCAAACGTCGATGCTCATATGGTGGGATTCCGAGGGTCGCCGCAGTACGAGGAGTGGCGTCGGCTTCTCCACCACTTCTACGAGCCGTTTCCAGTCGTGGAGCACTTCGAACCGGTGTCGGCCGCGTGACGGCTGGCGTTAGTGTGCGAATTGGTCAGGAGTCTCGGGAGTCGCGACACGCCTGACCATTTGAAGCGTGTTTTCCCACCTTTTGGCAAACGACTCTTGGCATTAAAGAGTTTTGTGCCAGCGCCGTTCAGACGGCACAATCCGCGCTCGGGCTCCAGCGCGCCGAGCATTTCGTTATTGGTGACTCTCCGTCCGAGGCGGAGCGCAGGAAGGCCGACCAATGCTACTTGATGACAATCCAAACCCGTCCGAACGATCCCGGGCTGTGGAGCGACTGGATGAAGTCCGACGACCCTCGAATCGGCGCCGTTTTGGTCGCCTCGGTCTGGCTGGAGGTGCCGTCGCTGCCATGGTTCTCGCTGTCGCACTATCTCTCACGATTGGGCAGACCAGGCCTCTCAGGAGGTGCGTGTCATTTCCGGGACTGCAACGGTTCAGCCGTTTTCGACGGGGTCTACCCGCACTACGCTGACCACGCTACTATCTACCTCAACGGCGGCTAGTCCGACCACAACACCAGTCACGACGCCGTCGACCACAACACCGTCGATGACGAGTCCTAATGAAGTGGAATCCCTTCAGACCGGCTGGGAGGAAGCTCTGCGCTGTGTTGTTGTCGAGGATCGCGGGGAGGGAAATCGTGTCGATTGAACCAGTCGACGGGTCGAAGTGGTAAAGGGTGAGCCCTAGGCTCAGCCATACTTGACCCGACGGGGTAACGGCGATCTGTGATGTGACAGACGAGGCTGCTGCAACCTGTGTGTGTGAGAGCACGATCGTCTGAGAGATCAGCCCGGGGGAGACAACGTGGAACAGGTCGACTTCGCCTTGTAGAGCAGCGGTAAACCAGACTCCCGGTGCGCTTGGATCCGACGCGATCGAATTTGGTTTGGCGTAGCCCGCCGGTAGGTAAGTCGCGACCGGTAGCGCAGTCATGCTGTGTGCCGAAGAGGCGGGCTTGACTTGTACTACTGCGCTACTGTGCACGCCCGACGATGTGCATCCGCCGACGAGTCCCGATATCGCTGCGACGACGATTCCGAAGGAGGCCCTCGTGGA
>JAKCEB010000090.1:7796-10503 GCA_021838305.1 Actinomycetes bacterium
GTGGACCTGCAGGTGTTCACGTTTAGGCGCTGGAGCGGCGGCTCGCAGAGGATGTGGGATCATATCGAGAAGTTCATCGAAAGCCGCGGTGCGAACCCGTCTAGTTTCATGGGGCGTCTCGGCTACCCGGAGAGGGCGCTTCAGTCCTACCTGAAGGGCCGCAACCCGCTTTTGTCGATAGCGTGGGATGTTGATCAGCGCGACCAGCTCGGAATCACGCCCGTTACTCTCTATGAGACGGAGACCTTCGAGGATCTGAGCTAGTCTCAGATGCCGAGGACCAGCCGCAGCCCGTCGTCGAGTGATCTGGACTGACGAGCGGGCAAGTCGGCTACGTGGTCGACGAGTTGGTCGCGATCGACTGTGAACAAGGCCGTCACGTTGACGACAGACGGTTTCGCCAGAAGGTCATCGGGCAGCGCCACGTTCCCGGGCTGGCGGCCGAGCGTTGTGTTGGATGTGACTGCGACCACGATCACGGTCTTGATTCGAGAACGGTTGAAGCGGTCGGAGGACACTACGACGGCCGGCCTTCGATACCCGGGCGACGAGCCGACTGGATCGCCGAAGTCGGTCCACCAGACTTCTCCGCGCTCTACCACGTCCAGCCCCCGGAGTCGATCAGGAAGCGAGCTGCCGCGGACGATCCGGGGGTCGTCGTGTCCTTGGCGTGCTCGTCGGCGTGCTCGTTCAGTCGGTCCGTAACCGGGTCTGGTCCGACGTCTTGGAGGTATTTGGTCAAGGCTCGCGCGTAGAGCTGGGACCGGTTCACGCCAAGCTGTGCGGCCGCCTGCTCGGCACGCTCGTAGAGTTCGTTCGGCAGGGATACGGCTGTCTTCACCCTTCTGAGTATAACCGGTATAACGCTCGAGGCTAATATAGCCCGCCGCGACGGGCGGCGAATCTGCGATTTCGACGCCCTGCTCCTACACCCGGCGCGTGGTGAAAACGCTCCCCGGGAAGATACGACGGGACCGTTCTACGGTCACGGCCGAGATGGTGGTCGATAGCTGAAACGGACCAGCCCCGCTTGAACACTGCATCAGCCTCCAGGTCTTCACCCAGCTCAAAGGTGGGGAGTTTCAGCGATCAAGTGTCGGGAAAACTCCTTGAGCCACTTCAACTGCTCCTTACTTGCACGCTCGGATCGAAATCGTCGAGAGCATCGGCTGGAATACCCAAGGTCCCGTCGTCGAGTCGGACACGAGGAAGCCGGTCGTAGTACATCGCCTCGATGATCACTCGGGTCCTGACGCCCAGACGCTTGGCCGCCTCGGCGGGTCTCAGAATCTCCAAGCCAGTCACCGCAAGTCTCCCTCGTCGAGACCCAACCTACCGTGTAGGAACCTGATTACTGTCGCCCGCTCGTCGATGAGCCCGGGCGCGAAACCGGCATTCTCGATGGTGGACAGAGAGTCCTCCAGCGCCTCCAGAACTCGGAACGTTTCATCCAGGCTGAGGATCAGCTCGAGGGGAACTGGATCGCCGTTGTCGTTCACGGCGTCAGACTGCTATCGCCCTGTGACGGTTACAGCCCGCGGCTGCGACCCAAGCCAGGGGCAGTGGGATCACCCTGCTCGGAGGACGCCGACCCTTGCCCATCCACCACGACCGGCTGCCCTCTTGCAGGCAGCCCCACGTCAGAGCCGCCGGCTCGCAACCCGAGCAGCGCGAGAAGCCCGAGCCAGACGGCCAGCTCTTCGCGCACCCCGGCCCAGCTCGCGTCCTTGTGTTCAGTAAACAGGCCGCTCGGGTACTACTTCGCCGCCTTCGTCAACCGGATGCGCCTGCAACGGCTTGGGGTGGAGGTCTTCGTGCTGGTGGCCGACTACCAAGTCATCAGCAACTGCGGCAGCGTCGGCGGTCTCGCTGACTACGTCCGTGGGCTGGTGACTACCTTGCCGCCGGGCGCGGCCCAGACGCCACGACCATCTTCGCTTACAGCGTGACGCCGGTTGTCAACCAGCTCATGCTGCCGTTGCTCAACCTGGTCAGCGTCGCGGCGCTGGAACGCACCCCGACTGTAAAGGCAGAGGCCGAGGCGGCGGGCGGCAGAGCCATGAGTGGGCTGTTGCTTACTTACCCGAGTGATCAGCTGGGATCTGGACCTACGTCGCCGCCGAAGCTCCGGTCGAGGAGCCTGTTGGTCACGAGGTCCAGCAGGTATCCGTTCACCTCGTCCCCGCCCCGGTTCAGCTCGTCAGCGATCCTCATGAGGTCTTCGATGATGGTCGCCATCTCCTCCAGGGAGAACCTGATGGGCACATCAGCGGGCACTGCGGCCGCCCGGCTTAGCGATCGGACGCTCTGGTGGCCAGGCCCTCGACGTCCTCTGTAAGGAAAGCCTTGGCGCCGCCTGCCAGCTCCACGGGCTTGATCCGTCCCTCCCGGACGGCGGAGATGAAGGCGGCCGGTCCCATGCCAGAGGCCCTGACGGCGTCAGCGGGATCCAGAAGGCCGTGAGGTACTGTGTCCCGCCTGGTTATAGCCCGCCGCCGGGTGCGGACGACGTTGGGCTGACCGATGTCACCAACGAGGGCGCTGATTTCCCGGGAGGACATTCCGCCACGGTGGGCATCCACGATCGTTGCGTCCCGGACGAGGCGAACCACGTAGTCCTCGGCTCGGGTCCGTCGGTACTCCTCCTCAGCCTCAACCAACCGTTGGCGTATAGTTGCCAGCTCGTTAGCCGGGCTGTTTTTCGCTT
>JAKCEB010000091.1 GCA_021838305.1 Actinomycetes bacterium
GTGGCTCATTATCTCGGTCAAGGCTGCGACACGGCCGGGGCGGACCTGCAGGCGTGCCAGCATGTATCCCATCGGTAACTTTCTCCTTGTCGTCCTGATCTGGGCAAGGTTTTACCGTACGGCGGGATCGGCCGTCAAAACATATTAATCAGGCAGTAGGTTCTTGACTGGGCACCTAGCGGGTGCTTAGATGACGAAGTATCTGCCATGCGGCTAGACGCCGGAGGGCGGACCAGACCTCGGGGGAAGTGTTGCAGCCGACAAGACCTTTCAGATTCGCCGTTCAGGCCTACCAGGCGGATGGAGCGAAGCAGTGGCGCGAAACGGCGAAGGTCGTTGAGGATCTCGGGTACTCGGCGCTCCACCTTGCCGATCACTATTTCGGACCCGGGCCGGTCCAATCCGAGACCGGACATCCCGTGCAGACGCTCGCGGCTGTCCCGGCGATGGCGGTGGCTGCTGAAGCGACGGAGACTCTGCGCATCGGCGCGCGGGTGCTGTGCGTCGACTATCACCATCCGGCGGTCCTTGCGAAGGAAGCAGCCACCCTCGACCTGCTCTCCGAGGGGAGACTCGAGCTCGGCCTCGGGGCCGGCTGGATCCAGGCGGAATACGAGGCGATGGGAATCACCTGGGATCCAGCCTCGGTACGCATCGAGCGCCTCGGAGAGGTGACGGCACTGGTAAAAGCGCACTTCGGCGGCGAGCCGATTGCTCTGGCAGGGCGCCACGTCAATGTGAGCGGCTACTCGGGGGTGCCTCTGCCGGTGCAGCGACCTCGCCCCCCGATCATGATCGGCGGAGGAGCGAAGAAGGTTCTGAGTCTTGCGGCACGTGAGGCAGACATCGTGAGCCTCAACTTCGACAACTCGTCGGGCAAACTCGGCGCTCCTTCGGTACGCGGTTCCGTCGCCGGGCAGACAGATCTAAAGATCGACTGGATCCGGCAAGCCGCCGGGGACCGCTTCGACTCGATCGAGTTGGAGATCGGCGCATATTTTACCGCTGTGACTTCGGGTGGCTCGCAGACCGCAGCCAAGGCGACGGAGATGGCGTCGGCGTTCGGATTGGATCCTGGCGCCCTAGCCGAACACCCTCATGTGCTCGTGGGGTCGCCTGACGAGATAGTCGAGAGGCTCCTGGAGCGTCGCGAGCGATACCAAATCAGCTACGTGACGGTGTCCGATCGAACGATGCGGGACTTCGCTCCAATCGTCGCGAAGCTTTCAGGAAGCTAGAGAGGATATACCTACGGTGTCATCAGCCAACGGAGCAAAGCCAGCCCACGGGATTGCGTCGAAACTGTTCGATCTGACGGGCAAGACGGTCGTGTTGACCGGCGCCAGCTACGGGCTGGGCGAGATGATGGCCAAAGGGTTGGCGTCGGCGGGCGCCGACCTGGTCCTCGCTGCGAGAAGCAAAGACAGCCTCGAAGCGGTGACCTCGGAATGCGCCGCGCTCGGCGTCGACGCAACCCCGGTAGTTGCCGACGTATCCGATGAATACGACGTGAAGCGGATCGTGGACGCTGCCATCGAACGCCACGGAAAAATCGACGTCCTCGTCAACAACGCCGGAATCTCGGACATGCGTGGGCTGCCGGCGGAGAACTTCGACATGGAGACCTTTCGCCGGATCGTCGACGTCGACCTTTTCGGGGCTTTCATGCTCGCGAGGGACGCCGGCCGCCACATGCTTGCGGCCGGAAGCGGCTCGATCATCAACATCTGCTCGATCATGGCCAGCGGAGCAAACGAGCTGAACGTTATCGCCTATACCGGCGCCAAAGGTGGCCTGCTCAACCTCACGTACCAACTCGGATGCGAGTGGGCGGACCGCGGCGTTCGCGTCAACGCTATATCTCCCGGATTCATCGTCACGCCGATGACCGCCCCGGCGCTCGACGCTCTCGGGGTGAGCGAGTACATAGCGAGCCGTACGCCAATGCGCAGGGTCGGCAACGCGGAGGAACTACTCGGGCCTCTACTTTTCTTGGCCTCTGACGCTTCGAGCTATGTGACAGGCCTGAACCTGCTCGTCGACGGCGGCACGAACGCTTCGAACGGCTATTACCAGATCCGACCGGGCCACCACGGCTGGGGCGAAATGCTCGGAGCGCCCACCGTCGGCAACACCTTCGAGGGACTCGCCCCTCTACCCGAGCGCTTGGTTCCGTGGACCGGGGGGGTCCCTGGTATCCATTACAGCATGCCGTCCGAGGCGGGGGAGTAGCCGGCGGTGGCGCTATTGCATACCGAGAACCTGTCGGTGACCTTCGGCGGGCTAAAAGCTGTCGACGACGTGTCGATGGACATTCACGCAGGGCAGCTGGTCGGATTGATAGGACCGAACGGCGCAGGCAAGACGACCTTCGTCGACGGCTTGACCGGGTTCGTGCCGATGAAAGGCCGGATCGTGTTCGACGGGAAGGACTTGACGTCGAGCGGACCACACGACCGGGCGCGTGCCGGAATGGTCCGGACGTGGCAATCACTCGAGTTGTTCGACGACCTCACGGTCACCGAGAACCTTCGCGTCGCCGCTGAGAAGTCATCCGTAGTCGGTTTTCTTGCCGACTTGGTCCGACCGAATCGCACCAAGGTCGTGCAGTCGGTCGAGGATGCCCTTCGCCGTCTCGAGCTTCTCGACGTCGCGGGGAGGGTGCCCGGCGAGCTCTCCCAGGGACAGCGAAAGCTTGTGGGCGTCGCTCGCGCTCTCGCCGCAAGCCCGAAGCTCGTGCTGATGGACGAACCCGCGGCCGGACTCGACACCACGGAAAGCCGCGAGCTCGGCCATCGGCTGCGCCGGATCGTGGACGACGGGACGACGGTGTTTCTGATCGACCATGACATGGGCCTGGTACTTGGGGTCTGCGATTACATCTACGTGATCGAATTCGGTCGGCTCATAGCCCAAGGAACACCCGCTCAGATCCGCAGCGACGACAAGGTGATCGCCGCATACCTGGGCGAGAGCGCACGCAAGGATGTCGAGGTCGCCAAGGCGGCGCTCGCACACAGCGAGAACGCGGGGCCGATGCAGCCGTGAGGAGCCTCGTCCTTGGCGGCTCGGTGTTTGTCGGACGCCGTCTCGTCGACAAACTCTGTCGCGAGGGCGGCGACGTCACGGTCCTCAACCGGGGGCGTACACCTTCAGATTTGCCTTCCGGAGTGACACGCCTCGTGGCGGACCGAACGGACCTGGCGTCTATGAGCGACGCGCTCGGTTCCATGAAGTGGGACGTCGTGTTCGACGTCTCAGGATTCGTCATGGCGGCGGGTGGCGCGGACATCGAAGGCTTACTGGACCTCTTCGCAGACCGCTGTGGCCGGTACCTGTATGTCAGCTCGATCATGGCGTACGATCAGGGCCTGCTCGGGGTAATGCCGTGGAGCGAGGAGATGGCAAGCAATCCGAGTGGTCCAGGCACCTACGGCGGGTTCAAGGCGATGGTCGAAGGAGCGCTCTGCGATCGCTGGCGAACCGCTGGGTTCCCCTCGACGGTAGTGAGGCCGGCAGCGATCTACGGCCCCCACAACAACATCTTCGACATGGAAACGCCGATGTGGTTGAGGCTGCTGCAACGCCGTCCGATATTCGTCCCTCACGGTGGCCTGGTCGCTTGTTCCTACGGCCACGTCGACGACCTCTGCGACGCGATGGTGTCGCTCGCGCAATGCGAGCGGGCAGCGGGCGAAGTGTTCAACGTGACCGCCGAAGCTGTCACGTCGCGGCGCTACGTCGAGGAGCTCGCTTCGATCGTCGGCGTCGAGCCGATGGTCGTGGAGCTGAGCGATGCGGAACTGGAAGAGCTCGCCAGGGCGCCGTTCGGCCACTTGTTCGGCCGTGCACACCACGCCGTGCTGAGCACTGCGAAGGCGCAAGCGATGGCTGGATTGCCTGCGGGGCGAGATCTGCGCAGCGGCCACGAGCAGACCTACGAGTGGTTCCTGTCGATGGGATGGGACCGTCTGACGACCCCGTTGGCGGATACGACGTGGCATGCCACGTGGGACTTCGGCTGGGAGGAGGAGGTGGCGGCGCGACGTTTGATCGTGAGCTGACGACAGGAGTCCTCAGCACTTGAATTGTGTTAAGTTGAAGGTTAAACTAACTGCTCGTATAGATTGTGCGTGCCCGGAACGGGCACCCAAACACCAAAAAGAGACGGGGGTTTCGAGTGGGTACTACAACTAGGCGCAAGTCGGCTTGGATGGCAGGATGCGCGATCATGGCAATGACCGCTGCGGCGTGCAGCAGCTCCTCCAAGACCGCTTCAACGGCGACGACTGCCGGCTCGACCGGCAGCTCGGGTTCGACTTCAGGCACGGCGGCGACCTCGTCGTGTGCGGCGCCGAACACTTCTCTCGACGCAACCAACGGCAAGTACGCGGGTTGGATGCAGGCCGTGCTCAACTGCACGGCGAGCAAGCCCGTCAAGGCGACCGGCAGCCCGATCCTGGTCGGCTTCTTGAACCCTCAAGGTGACCCGAACGGGAGCTTCCCCGATGCCACTGCCGGCGCGCAGGCTGCAGTGGACTACATCAACAACGAGCTAGGCGGGATCGGTGGCAACCCGCTCAAAGGAGTCGCAGGGCATCCGATCAAGCTGACCACCTGTTTCGAGACGATCGCGCCGAGCTCATCCACGTCGTGTGCGAACCAGATCGTCTCGCAAAAGCCGGCGTTCATCATCTCGGGCTACCAGTTCTTCGGCTCGAGCGTCGACCCGATCTTCGCCGCGGCGGGGATCCCTGTCATCAACTTCAACCCCATCACCCAGGCTGACTTCCAGGGCAAGAACATCTACGACATCGCCGCTGGAGGCGGTTGTGTCGGGGTGCACCCGGGGTTGATCAGCTTCGCCGCCTACACGCTTCACGCGACGAACCTCGCGATTCCCTGGTCGAACACCGCGCCTGGCGTGCCGTGCTACTACGACCTGGAGCAAAAGCCCGTCGAGGTCATCAACGGATCTCTCACACCGACGCCCGCCGGCGTAAAGCTGATCCCCGGGCTGACGGAGAAGGGCTATCCGATTCCGCCCGCGTCGCCTGACGACTCGGCTGTGGTAGCCCAGATTCTCGCCCAGAAACCCGACGCGATCATATTCTCGGCTCAGGCATCCGACTGTTTCAACCTGCTCAATGCCCTGTCGACGGCTGGATGGACCGCACAGAAGATCCCGCTGATCTTCTCCGGCGCTTGCACCGACACCCAGCAGATAGCGCAGGCTGGCTCGAAGGTCGACGGCGTGTACTTCGTCGGCGCTTCCTACAATCTCCTCGACCCGAGCTCCGCGACGGGCCTGGCAAGCCAGGAGATAAGCGTCATCAACGCCAAGGACAAGCAGTACTCACCTAGCCAAACGCCGACAGGCATCGAAACTGCAATGTTCCAGACGGTCCTCACCACCTGGCTGACCTTGGACAACTCGTCGACAGCGAACTCGCTCACAGCCTCGAGCATCGACACGACCATTGCGAACACCTCGAACGTCCACATGTTCGCCGGGGTGCCGTGGGGATGTCAGTCCGCTCCGGCGAACTATTCGAGCGTGTGCTCCACCGCAGTATCGGTGCTCCAATGGAACGGCTCGAAGTTCGTGACCGTTACCAAGCCGTTCTCGGCAAGCTACATCGTCGCCGGTACGCCGCTGCACGAGACCGCTCAGGGCTGAGCGACACCAATGAAGCTGACGCCGGCCGGCCGCTGCGGGGAAGTCTCCTGCACCAGCCGGCCGGCACTCGGCTGTAGCAGCAGTCCTAGCAGCAGTCCTGGCCGCAAGTTAGGATCAAGTCACCTAATCATCCAGGGAGCATGACGTGGGAAACCTGGTCTTCTACGCACTGATCGGGCTAGGGCTCGGAGCGCTCTACGCGATGCTCGGCATGAGCGTCGTCGTCGCATACCGAGGGTCGGGAGTCGTCAACTTCGCGCAGGGCGCGATAGCGATGTACGTGGTGTTCAACTACACCCAGCTCCGACTTGACGGGAAGATCTTCCTCCCTTGGGTCAACTTCCTACCTGGACGTCACACGCCCGTCGAGATCGCGATATCGAGTGGTCCACTCGGCTTCGTCGCATCGATCGTCGTCTCACTGCTCGTAGCCGTGCTCATGGGGGCGATGGTTCATTACTTGGTGTTCCGACCCCTGCGTTATGCGTCGGCGCTCGGCAAGGTAGTCGCCTCCGTCGGGTTGCTCCTCTACCTCCAAGCGGTGGCGCTCCTGAACTTCGGTCAGTTGGCTCGCCAACTTCCTCCAGTGTTTCCCGGCGGGGCGTGGCAGAATTTCCTGGGCCTCGGCCATCCCTTCCCCAAAGAGAATCTGTACGCGGCGGGAGCTGCGGTCGTGATGGCCGCCGTCGTGTGGGCCGCGTTCCGCTACACCCGACTCGGGCTCGCCACGCGTGCCGCGGCCGAGAACGAGAAAGGTGCCGTCCTGCTCGGCTTCTCGCCCGACGCCCTAGCCGGTTCGAGTTGGATCATTGCTTCGGTCGTCGGTGCGGCCGGCGGGTTCCTCGTCGGCCCGATCGCCGGTCAGCTCACCCCGGTCGCCTACGACGGGTTCATCGTCCCGGCGCTCGGAGCGGCGCTCATCGGTCTGCTCTCGTCGTTTCCGCTGACCCTCGTCGGCGGTCTCGGCCTCGGCCTGCTCGAATCACTCGTCACGTACCTGTCGAGCGAGTCGTGGTTCCCGGCCTGGCTGAGCGGTGGAAACGCCCTGGCGTCTGCCATCCCGCTCCTCGCGATCGCCGCGATCCTGTTCCTGCGAGGCAAGTCCCTGCCGACACGCGGCACTGTCGGGGAGCAGCGCCTCCCGCCCGCGTCACGACCGGTGCGCGTCGGGCTGTGGGTGGTTGTCGGCTCTGCTGTCGTGATCGTCTACGGCGCTGTCCTGCACGGGCCGTGGGACCTCGCGCTCACCACGACGATGATCACGGCCGTGCTGATGCTCTCCTATGTAGTTGTTACCGGCTATATCGGGCAGATCTCGCTTGCGCAGCTGGGCCTTGCGGGAGTGTCGGCGTTCCTCATGGTGAAGCTGCTGAGCAACGGGGCGTCCAAAGGTAATCCGTTCCCGATCCACGGTCCCGGCCTTCCCATGATCGTCGCTGTGCCCATTGCGCTCGTGGTGGCCGTGCTCGTGGGAGTGCTCGTCGGACTGCCTGCGGTACGCATCAGAGGTGTGCAGCTGGCGATCATCACCCTTGCGGCGGGCGTGACCCTCGTCGACTTGTACTTCAACAACCCGAAGCTGACCGGTGTGCAGCAGGGTTCGGGCGCTGCGGTACCGAAGCCGAATCTGTTCGGGCTAAACCTGTCCGTCGCCGGCAAGGGGGGCCTGTCGGACCGCTTCGCGTTCACACTGTTCGTGCTGGTCGTGTTGGTTGCAGCGGCCCTCGTGGTGTCGAACCTGCGGAAGTCAGCTACAGGACGTCGATTCCTGGCGATACGCTCCAACGAGCGTGCCGCCGCAGCGTCGGGTATCGACGTGACGAGAAACAAATTGCTTGCGTTCGGCTTCGCAGCAGCTATCGCCGGACTGTCAGGTTGCCTTTTGGCCTTTCAGCAGCAGAACATCTCAAACGCCAACTTCGATCCCCTGCTAGGGCTGTCCTTCCTGGCGTTCGCCTACCTCGGCGGGATCTCGTCGGTCGCCGGGGCGATGGTCGGCGGGTTCATCGCGGCCAGCGGGGTGTGGGCGTACTTCCTGCAGTCGCACTTCAACAACCTGGAGAACTACTGGGTACTCTTCGGTGGCCTCGGGCTGATCATCACGGCGATCGCCAACCCGCTCGGAATTGCACCCGGGGTCCAAGTGCTCCTCGAGATGGCAGTGAAAGCCGTCCGAACCTGGAGAGGTCCGCAGTGGCTGAGAGCGCTTCGCCGTCTCGGGCCGCCGGTGCTTATAGGAGCGGTCCTCGGCTATCTCCTCTGGGACCGTCGCAGCCACCCGAACGCGTGGCCGGTGCTAGACGGTGTCGTCCTGGCGCTTCTCCTTCGTTCGACCGCCCTGCAGATCTGGGTGGCCGTAAGCCGAAGGCGTTCCTACCGCAACCCGACGGCCGCCCCGCAGGCCGCCGGGGCGCCGGTCCAAGCTCTAGCCACCGCTGGGTCCGGCGCGGCCGGCAGCGAGGGGCGTCTCGCGTGAGAGGAGAGCACAACAGATGACGACAACGACGACAGTCGATCCGGGGCAGCGGCCCGCTCGGACGCCGGGAGGTGCTGTACTCGACGTGCAAGGACTCACGACCGGCTACTTCGGTGTACCCGTCGTGTGGGACCTGTCGCTCTCGGTCGGGGCGGGCGAAGTCGTCGCGCTCCTCGGCCCGAACGGTGCCGGTAAGACGACGAGCCTGCTCACGATCTCGGGACTGGTGAAACCGATCTCGGGTTCGATCCAGATTCTCGGCGAGACGGTCACCGGCTCCCGTGCCCACAAGATAGCCAGGCTGGGCGTGGCGCACGTAGCCGAGGACAGGTCGCTCTTCTTTGCGCTGTCCGTCCTCGAGAACCTGCGCCTCGGGAGGGTCAAGGGACGCCAACGCCGCGAGCAGGCCGTAGAGCGCGCCTTGGACCTTTTCCCCGCGTTGCGGCCTCTGCTATCGCGCCGGGCCGGACTTCTCTCGGGTGGCGAGCAGCAAATGCTTGCGATGGCGCGAGGGTTGGTGAGCGAGCCGAAGCTCCTGATGGTGGACGAGATGAGCCTCGGGCTGGCGCCTGTGATCGTCGAGCGTATGCTCCCCGTGGTGCGCCGGATCGCGGACGAGACCGGAGCGGGTGTACTGATCGTCGAACAGCACGTACAAATGGCGTTGGAGATCGCAGACCGCGCCTACGTGCTCAACCACGGCCGGTTGAGCCTCTCCGGTTCGGCCGAGGAGCTCGCCAGTCGGCGCGAGCTTCTCGAAGTGAGCTACTTGGGCGAGCAGGCTTCGCAAAATGGCTGACGACCCACGAATCGCGACAGCTCGGGACCTCTTTGCTGCATGGAGCAGCGGGGACCCCGACGCGCCAGCACGCTTCCTGCATGACGATGCGGTCCTTTACGACATCGTCGGGGGCCAACACGACGGTTGGCCGGCCATCAGAGCCTTCTTCGCGGCGGGACTCGACAAGTGGTCGGAGCTGGTCCTCGCTCCGGAGGACTTCTGGACCAACGACAAAGGGGTGGCGCTCACATGGGTGATGACGGCGGTCGTCCCAGACGAACGTCTCGGGGCCGCCAACAAAGGTAGGCGCTGGCGCTCGGAAGGAATGTCCTTCCTTGTATTCGACGGCGACAAAGTCTCACGAGAGGTCGACTACCACGACAGCGGTGCGGTCGCCCGGTCACTCGCAGCCGGCTCGTAGCGCGATGCAGCCCCAACTGGTCGAGTTGATGTCCCTGGACGGTTCCCGAGCGCTCGTGACCGGCGCAGCGACTGGCATCGGAGAGGGGATCGCACGTCTTCTCGCCGAGGCGGGAGCGGCCGTTGTGATTGCAGACGTTGACGTCGACACTGGCCGAGACGCCACGGCACGACTGGCCGCGTCCGGCCTCGACGTATCATTTGTAGACGTCGACATCACTGATCCGGAGGCCTGCCGCCGGGCCGTCCGCCGGACCGTCGAGGGGATCGGCGGCCTCGACATTCTGGTCAACAACGCCGGCAGCTTCCACGAGTCGGGTTCGATACTCGACCAGGACGAACAGTCCTGGCACAGGAGCGTCGCGGTGAACTTTCACGGCGTCTTCCACATGTCGAAGCCTGCTGCGGAGCAGATGGTGCTGCAGGGCGCAGGAGGATCAATAGTCAACATCGCCTCCGTCGACGGACTTCTGCCATGCCTCGGCACTTCCTACGACGCCTCCAAGGCCGCAGTTATCCACTTCACCCGGAGCCTTGCGCTCGACCTGGCGCCGCACAACATCAGGGTCAACGGCGTCAACCCCGGATCGGTCCCGGTTGAAACGCTACGAAAGATGCGCGAAGGAGAGCTCCCGCCCCTTTGGGTGGAACGCAGCCGCACCGGGTTGATGGGGCCGCTCATGAAGCAGCGCGGCGCGAATATCCCGATCGGCCGGACAGGCACCGTGGCGGAGATCGCACAAGTCGTCTGGTTCCTCACGAGCCGCGCAGCGAGCTACGTGACGGGGCATACTGTCACCGTCGATGGCGGCTGGACGTTGATCTGATGGACCGAGGATGCGAAAGGCCGCGATGACGAACCCCGACATGATCCGGATCGCCGACGAGATCGCCGACGAGAAGGAGATATCCGACGTCGTCATTCGCTACACCTGGGCGCTGGACCACAGGCGCTTCGACGACCTGGCCGAAGTTTTCTGCGAGGACGCCACGGCCGACTACGGTCGCCTTGGGGTCTTCAAAGGCCCGGCGGCGATCGGGCGGGCGGCAGCGGGATCACTCCGTCGGTTCGATCGGACTCAGCACATCGTCTCCA
>JAKCEB010000092.1 GCA_021838305.1 Actinomycetes bacterium
CTGAAGAACGTCGTCGCTATAGCCGCCGGGATCGGCGAAGGTCTCGGCGTGGGCGACAACACCCGCTCAGCGGTGATGACGAGGGGATTGGCCGAGATAACGCGCCTCGCCGCCGCGATGGGCGCCCAGCCGCAAACCCTGGCCGGCCTCGCCGGTATGGGGGACCTGGTGGCGACCTGCATGAGTCCCTTCAGCCGGAACCGCACCCTCGGGGAGAAACTCGGGCAGGGGATGCCCTTGGATACGATCCTCTCCGAGATGAACATGGTCGCCGAAGGCGTCAACACCGCCCGCGTCGCTCTCGACCTGGCCGAACGCTACGCCGTCGAGCTGCCGATCTGCCAGGAGATCCACAATGTCATCACAGGGCGCCAGCGCCCGGCCGACGCGTACCGCGGGTTACGCGAGCCGGGTCACGAGTCCGAGCCCGGCTAGACCCGGGCCGGCCACGCGCAGCTCCCACGCTGTTTGGCGCGCCGCTCGAGGTCGAGGTCAAGCGGTCCTCGCCGAGCGCAGCCTCACCGCCAGGGCGCTTCGAAGCATCGAGCAGGCGAGAGTCGCCCCGACGCCTTCGCCCGCTCGCAGGCGCAGGTCGAGGAGCGGCTCGAGACCGAGGGCGCGCAGAACGAGGCGATGACCTTTCTCCCGACTTGCCTGGCCGGCGATCAGGTACGCCGAAACCCCCGGGTCGAGCCGGACGGCTACGAGCGCCGCGACCGATGTAGCGAGGCCGTCGAGGACGACGACGGCACCGCTTTTCGCAGCCCCCGAAGCGACGCCCGCAAGGACAGCGATCTCCCCGCCGCCCAGGCACGCCAGCACCTCGAGGGGCTCCATGCCGAGCGGCTCCTCGCATGACTCCCGCAGCCCACGCGAGAGACGCACCCTCCTAATCGCTGCGGTCACGGCCGCCTGCTTTCGTTCGAGCATTCCGGAATCCGACGACGCTCCCAGGCCGACGACGTCAACCGGTCGGCCGCCGAGGAGAGCGACGGTGAGAGCCGCCGCGACTGTCGTGTTGGCCACGCCGACCTCACCGACTGCGAACAGATCGGCGCCTTCCCGGCAGAGCCGCGACGCGAGTCGTTCCCCCGAAGTGAAAAGCTCCCGTGCGTCGCGAAAGCTCAACGCGTCACCATTGACAAGGTCACCTGTCGGGTCCCGCGGAACAAAAACTATCGCTCCCTCCACAGGCCGTTGCGCCACGGCGGGGCCGGCAACATTTATGGCGACCCCGGCATCGACTAGGACCACTCCGAGCCCGCAACTGGCTGCGGCGGATGCTCCGACCGAGACGCCTGCTACGGTCGCCTCGGCAACCGTCCTCGTCACCGACTGAGGGTACGCCGAGACGCCGTGCGCGGCGATGCGATGATCGGCGGCAGCGACGACGAGGCGACCGCCCGATTCGAAAAGGCCGCCAGGATGAGAAGCGAGGATCTTGTCGACTGCGCGGTCGAGGATGCCGAGCGCGCCCGGCGGACCGAGGACTGCGTCGCCTCGGTCGTGGGCTGCGACGACCGCTCGTTGGTCGGGCACGGCAGCTCTTGCGTGCCTGTCTACCTGGGCCGGGCCGGCAAGGCGCGATCGTGGCGGGGCCACACGCTGCTCACCTTGTCGGGCGCCATCCCAGCGCTCGCTCATGACCACGTCGCCAACGGGCTGGCGCGACGACCAGCCGCGTCGTTCCAGGCCTGGAGCCGGCGGTCGCTCGTCCGGCCAGCCGACGCAAAGCCAGCCGAGCGCCGCAATCCCCGGCGGTGCGCAGACAAGGGAAAGCAGATCGGCCGGGTCGAACAGCGTCACCCAGCCGACGCCGAGACCGCGCGCCCGGGCGGTCAGCCACAAGTTCTGTATCGATGCCGCACAGGACCACATGTCGGCGTCGGGAAAGGTCGCACGACCAAGTACGCCCTCGGGCGGCGCACGCCTGTCGCAGCACACCACAACACCGAGCGGGGCCTCGCGAATCCCTTCCAGGTCCAAGTCGAGCAGCTGGCGTGCCGATTCGCCATCTAGGAGCGACGCCTGGGCGATTCTCGCCGCGTCGGCCAGCGACGCTGCTCTCACCCTCGTCTGCGGATCGCGGACTACGACGAACCGCCACGGCTGCGAATGCCCGACGGACGGCGCCTGGTGGGCTGCGCAAAGCAGCTCCTCCAAAAGTTCATCGGGCACCGGGTCAGGCCGGAAGCGGCGTATGTCCCTTCGCCCCGAGATGACCCGCGCCAACGCAGCCTGATCGTCTGCAGCTAACGCCCACGCACCCGGCTCCCTGGAACGCTCCGAGGCACTGCTTTGATCCCCGATAGTCGGGATCGGGCGAGGCCACGGCTGTTCCATCGCGCCGTGATGCTACTCGCTAGGTTTGTGTGGTGACCCGAACGCGCTTCGCCTTCTTGGACCACCCGGCGCCGATAGCGTTCGCTCATAGGGGCGGCGCTCTAGAAGCTCCCGAGAACACTTGGGAAGCATTCCGCCACGCCGTCGATCTCGGCTACGTGTACATAGAGACGGACGTCCACGCAACCGCCGACGGGATCGTGGTTACCGCCCACGACCCGGACCTTTCAAGGACGATGGGCAGGCCCGGCATGATCAGAGCAATGCGCTGGTCCGCTCTGTCCGCCTTGCGGCCGTCGGGCAGCGACAGCGCTCTTCCACGCTTGGACGAAGCCCTGGCGTCGTGGCCGGAGGTCCGATGGAACATCGACGCCAAACACGACACTGTCGTCGGCCCGCTCATCGAGACAATCCACCGCAGTGGCGCTATCGACCGGGTGTGCATTACGTCGTTTGACGAAAGACGCACCGCGAAGATACGCCGCGCGCTTGGGCCACGCCTATGCAGCGGACTCGGACCTTTCGCCACCGCCGCTCTGCGAATAGCAAGCGTTCTGCCCGCCGCTGCGGAGGACCGCGCCGCAAGCTTGCTCGCAAAGTACGGGGCAGCCCAAGTGCCACTACGACAGGGACGCCTCCCGCTAGTCGACCCGAAGTTCGTCTCCGCCGCACATCGCATCGGGCTCGCCGTGCATGTGTGGACCGTCGATGACGCCGACGAAATGCGCCGGCTTGTCGATCTCGGAGTCGACGGGATCATGACAGACCGACCGTCCACACTCAAAGACGTGCTTGTCGCTCAGGGGCGATGGCCCTGAGCTCTCGACGCCACTGAGCGGACCTCGGCGACGCAGAAAAGGCATCGATGGGAAAAATGTCCACTCCGGGTAGTTGTCATTGCGTTACCCATTGGTTACTGTGACTGCAGTCACCGGAAACCTCTTCCCAGTGACATGTCAACCAACTGAAATCGGGGGTTCGATGCAATGACCGTGGCCGCTGCGGGCCGGACTTCAGGATCGAAAGGTATTTCGATGCTGTGGGACCGGAAACTCGATTCGTACCCGGACAACGGGCCGCGAATTTTCTACCTGGCGCTGACCGTCCTAGCGACGATCATGCTGTACTACGAACTTTACGTCGGCGGTTCCGTCTCGACGCTGTTCCTGCCGAAGCTGCACATGAGCTTCACCTTCTACGTGTACACCGTTGCGTTCAGCAACCTGATCGGAGCGTTTGGATCCCTGTTCGCAGGGCTCACGGACCGCGTTGGTCGCACGAACATCGTCGCAGGAGGATTGGTCCTCACCGGCATCTTCGTGACCTTCATCATCCCGTCCGCTACCAACAAGTGGACGTTTACGATCGAAGGTTGGCTCGTCGGGATAATCGAAGGCATCTGCCTCGTAGCGACGCCCGCACTGATCAGGGACTTCTCGCCTCAGGTCGGCCGCGGCACGGCAATGGGATTCTGGACAACAGGCCCGGTGCTCGGAAGCCTCATCGTCGCTGTCGTTGCGTCCAACACCATCCCGGCGACGGTCAGCGAGAGCTTCTGGACCCACGAGTACCACATCTGCGGAGTCGTTGGGCTGATTGTGGCCGTCATTGCAGTACTAGGGATGAAGGAGCTTTCGCCCCGGCTGCGTGACCAGCTGATGGTCTCCATGCAGGACCGGGCGCTGATCGAGGCCAAAGCCAAAGGCATCAATGTCGAGGAGTCGCTCAAGAACCCGTGGGGTCAGCTGCTGAAGCTCGACGTCCTTGCTTCGGCGTTCGGTATCTCGGTCTTCCTCTTCGTGTACTACACGGCGGTTGGTTTCGGGCTCATCTTCTTCGTTACCGTATACGGCTTCTCTACGAAGGACGCCAACGGGCTAGGCAACTGGAACTGGGGTTTCAACTGTATAGCCGTCCTACTGTTCGGGTTCCTGTCAGACAAGTTCAAGGTGCGCAAGCCGTTCATGATCGGCGGTGGTGTTGCCGCCGGCATCATGACCATCGTTTGGCTGGAGCAGATCGGACATCATCCGAGCTACTACACGCTTGCGATCATCGTGGCGATCCTCTCCTTCACGCTGGGAATCGCTTATGTCCCTTGGATGGCGAGCTTCACCGAGACGGTCGAGGCACACAACCCGGCTCTCACAGCAACTGGCCTCGCCATCTGGGGCTGGATACTGCGGGTGGTCGTGTTCGCCTTGTTCATGATCCTTCCGTCGTTCCTGAGCACGGTCACGCCGCTGGTCGACTACGGTGCGGGCGTCCAAGGGGCCGCCACCCAGTACGCGACGCAGCTAGCAACGGCGCAGAAGCTTGCTCCGCAGCTGGCGATAATCCAGGCCAACCCTGCGTTGTTCACCCAGCTTGCAGCGCATCCGACGGCCGCTCTGGTCGCGCAAGCGGAAAAGGTCGCTGGCGCTGCGAACTTCGCCATCATTGTCAAGAATTCCAAGGCGATCACTTCTGTCATCACCGCAGCAAGCGCTCCCGGCAACGCAGCTTTGTACGGGACGGCTAACGGTAAAGCCCTCAACGGCTTCCAATACGTCGTCGCTCACGGCACCGCCGTCCAGAACGCAGCGGCGAAGGAGCCGGGCCAGTGGAAGAACTGGTACTGGGTCTGCTTCGGTGCGATTATCGTGTTCCTCGGAACGGTGCCTTTGATGAAAGGCCGCTGGTCGCCTAAGAAGGCCAAAGACGACGAGGACGCCCACGAGGCTATGGTCGCTGCAGAGATGGCCAAGCTGGGTATCGGCGTCCCCGCCACCGCCTGATATAGCATCCCCTGGCGCTCCGCGCCAGTTTCTAAGAGCCATACGTGTTGGGGCCGGGACTCAGTTCCCGGCCCCAACACTTTGTTCCGACCCCGAGCTTTTTCCCGTCAATGGCCGGCCGACGGGCTTAGCTCAGCGAACGGTCCGGAAGAACCGCCGAACTTCCTCGACGAACAGCGTCGGCTGTTCGAAGGCGGCGAAGTGGCCTCCCACAGCCGGTTCGCCCCAGTAGCGAATGTCGCTGAATTGTCGTGCCGCCCAGCGCTGCGACGCCCTGAAGATCTCTTTCGGAAACACGGATGCACCCATAGGGACACTCACCGGCCCGAGAGGCGGCCGATTGAACGATTCCCAGTACATTCGCCCCGACGACGCCGCCGTAGCCGGTAACCAGTAGAGCATGACGTCGTCGAGGATCCGGTCCGCCCCAAGGGCTCCTACAGGGTCGCCGGAGGTGTCGGTCCAGGACCAGAACTTCTCGAGGATCCAGGCGCACTGCCCGGCCGGGGAGTCGACCAGGCCGTATCCGAGAGTCTGCGGTCTCGTGGACTGCTGCTTGGAGTAACCGGAATCGTTTTTCGTGTAATGCTCCATCCCGGCGAGAGCGGCCTTCTCCGACTCGGTCAGCTCCCCGTCTTCAGGTCGGGGGAATCCAAGAACCATGTTCAGGTGTATGCCGGCCAGATGGCCGGCGTCCTGCTGTGCAAGGCTGGTCGTGACCATCGACCCCCAGTCGCCTCCCTGAGCTCCGTAGCGACCGTAACCGAGCCGCGCCATCAGAGTTGCCCAAGCCTTCGCCGTCCTTTCGACCCCCCAGCCCGGCGTCGTCGGCTTGTCGGAGAAGCCGTAGCCGGGCAGGGAAGGAAGCACCAGGTGAAACGCGTCGGATGCGTCTCCACCGAAGCGTTCCGGGTCGGTCAAAGGTCCGACAACGTCCATGAACTCGGCGAAGGAGCCGGGCCAGCCGTGCGTTATGACCAGCGGAAGCGCGTCAGGGTCCGCCGCACGCACGTGCGCGAAATGAAATCCGAGACCGTCTATCACGGTCCGGTATTGGGGTAGCGAGTTCAGTTTGGCCTGGCGGTCATCCCAGTCGTAGCCGGTAGCCCAGTATCCGCACAGGTCCCGCAGGTAGTCGAGCGGAACGCCCTGAGACCAGTCGGTTACCGTCTGAGCTTCCGGCCAGCGCGTCCGCTCCAGCCTGGTGCGTAGGTCGTCGAGCTGGCTGCGATCCACGTCGATTCGGTAGGGGGTGATGTCGTCGCTCACGCTTGGCGTCTACTGGTAGGAGGGAGGCTGGGGCCAAGGCGCGTTCCCGGGATTCCACCCACCACCCCACGGCTCTGGACCTGGCCCGGGCACGTACGGTCCCGAACCTGGCGTGTAGACCGTCAAGGGAGGCACTTCGCGCAGCGTCGCTCGAATCATCACAGCCGCAAACAGCAGGTAGGCGGCGATCGCGTCGACGACGAACCAGGCGGTCAGCTTCATGTTCAAGACCAGGCCCAGCTGGGCTACCTGCGCGGCACTGAGGCCGAAGTCTGCCGGCGGCACAGGAAGGTTCACCTGGACTACGGCCGCGACAAGCTGGGACGTGAGGACGAGGATCCCCCCAGCCGCAAGCGCCGCCGCAACGCCCTTGTTGCGAAGCCTGATCGCGACGACCGGGACGACCACCAGGGCCACAGCAGCGAGGACGGTACCGACCACTTGCTGCCATGGACCGCTGAACGCGTTCCCGAGGTTGCGGACGACGTGTTGGCCTGTCACCGAGCTGGTAGCCGTGCCACGGTCCCATGCCGGTAGGAAAGCACCGGCGACTATGACCGCCAGTACGAGCACGAGTACCGTCCACAGGTTGCGCTCGTGCGCCTCCTCGGGGCTTTCGAGCGGCCGAGTCCGGCCAAGGCGCTTCTTCTTCGTCTTTGTCGCTACGGCGAGATCCGGCTCCGCGGTGGCCCCCTCGGCAGGCGGTACTCCCGCTCCTGCTGAGCCTCCGGTGGGCACCCATGCGGCCTCTGGTCCGGTTTCGATTTCGGTGTCGTCGGGCTCACCGGAAACGATCCATGGCACAGTGCTCGTATCCACGACCGGGACCGCTCCCGTCTCTACGACAGGCACCGCCCCAATATCGACAACAGGCACCGTTGCCGTATCGGCCACCGGAACCGCTGCGGTGTCGAGTGTCGGCGAGTACCCACTGACAGGTTGCGAGCTGACCTGGACAGGGCTGGACGCAGCCCATCCGCCAGGTGAGGCCTCGATAGCGCCTACAGGCGTACCGGCCAGGTCAGTGTAGGGGTTGCCCCCCAAATGCGGCTGAGCTTGGGAAGTCTCGGGGTAAGTCGGGGCAGCTTCCACCTCGCCCCCGGCGGGGCCGTCGGCAAAAGGTGCCTCCGTCGCCGGCACATCGCCCTCCGATACGAGACCGCCCTGATACCCCACGGGCGACGGGGAGGGGTTACGGTGACGGGCCGCAGCTGCGAGCACGCACACGACAGCTGCGACAGCACCCACCACCCACGCTGCCGTCATTATCCACAGCCCTGCGCCGACGGTCTTGCTCCCAAAGCTGATCGCGTCGCCCAGGTCGGAAACGCGAAACCCGAGCTCGGTCACGGCAACGCCGACTGCAAGCGCAGCCGCGGCCTGCGTCCGCTCCGGGCCGCTCGCCCCGATCGCGAGCGCCAAAGCCCACGCCGCCGCTATCACGGCATACAGCGCCGCCTGGTCAGTTTGGCCGGCAAGGGACGCCTGGCCCACGAAATATGTGGGGAACATGGCCACAACGTGGAGCACGACCGTCGCGCCCAGAAGAACTCCGGCGACTATCTCGATCGGTGTGGGGCGCTCCCGTGTGAGCGGAACTGCTGAGGCGATTTGCATACCTGTCTATTATCCCTCAGAAGCTGAGAGAAGCCTGACGACGTTTGCAGTTTCGCCTTGGGAGTTACAGTCAGGGTCAGCTAGAGGCCCCTCCGGCTTGGGTACGTCCCCGCTCGAATACCCCTGGAACCCTCGTTGCAAGCTCGTCAGCTCCGCCCGCTCGACGCCACCGCCGCGACGCCTCGGACTCCAGTTCCATCGAGTTCCCGCCGAACTCTGCCTGTATACGCCGGTAGGAGTCGTGCAACGCCAGCACCGCCGGACGGTGGTTAGCGGCGACCGTCGCTGCGAGGCTTTGCGCACGAGCCAGAAGCTGATCGTGGGGAACCACTTCGGTCACCAGACCGCACTCGAGTGCGCGTCGAGCGTCAACGAAATCCCCAGTGAAACTCATGCGCCTCGCCATTGCGAACCCGACACGCTCCGGCAGAAGCACCGAAAGGCCCCATCCCGGCATGATCCCCACCCTTGCATGGGTGTCGGCGAAGACAGCGCGCTCGGAGGCGATCAGGAAGTCACAGTTGAGCGCAAGCTCCAGTCCCCCGGTTATCGCAACGCCGTTGACAGCCCCAATGAGCGGTTTCCCGAGGGGGCGCCATGGCGACCCTGTGGGCACGCCCGGCTCACGGTTGTCCCCGCTCACGCCGTCGTCGAGGAGGCCGGAGGAGCCGCTCAGCTCCTTCAGATCCAGCCCTGCACAGAATGCCGGATCGCTGCCGGTCAGAATCACCGCACCGACGCTGTCGTTGTCGGCGAGCGTCTCGAACACCTCTCGAAGGCGGCGGAGCAGCTCGCGACTCAGGGCGTTACGAGCCGCCGGACGGTTCAAGGTCACCAGGGCCACGCCGTCGGCCTCGACTGTCAATACGAGATCGTCTTGCATCCCGCAATCCTCTCAGATTTCCCGGAGCGGCGTGCCCTCGAGATGCTTCGATCGGCTCCTTGCGGGCTCAAGAAGCGCCATCGCGACCGCTGATGTCCGCCCCGATGTCACGACCTTCGGACCCGGCGGGCGCAGCTACTTCGGTTACCCTCTCGTCGACGTCGTCGAATTCGAGGCGCAGCGCTCTACTCATAACGGCGTGCATTGCATACATCGCCGCTATGTAGGTGAGCTCGAGTATCTGCCGATCGTCAAGATATCGTTGGAGCACCTCGAAGATGCCGTCACCGACCCTCCCCTGCTGCCGGCTCAGGCAGTCGGCGTAGGCGAGAACCGCACGTTCTAGCTCGTCGAATAGGTCGGAGACCTCCCAGTGGCTGATAGCGGCGATCTTCTCCTCGGCGATCCCGGCGGCCCTGCAGGACTTGCAGTGCTGCGAGTAGACGAACTGGCTTCCGACCGAGTACCCGACCCTGGTCTGCGCAAGCTCGCGCAATGCCGGCGAGAGGTGGTCAGCGGTCTTTTGGTACAAGGAGAATCCGGCCACTGCGTGGCGGAATACGATCGGCGACAGAGCGAATACGCCCCACCAGTTCCCCGGGGTGCCGGTCGCCGTACCTGGATGCGACACGGGGTCCCTGCCGACACCGAAAAGCCGGTCGTAGGCAGCGAGCACAACTTCGTCTTGGACTGCAGATCTGGGTACCTGGGCAAGCCGGGGCATCGCGCGTCCTCTCTCGTTCGGATTGACTGCACGTTCGCAGCATTCTTCAAGAGGCGCAAGGTTTTCCCCAAAGGACCGAAAAGGTGCGTCCTATCCGACCTCAGCAACCTTCGTGTCAAGCCGGTGGGTGCTCATCCCGAAAGTTAAACCAATGTCGAGCACCAGGGGCGCCGGAGTCGAATAGTGGGCGCAACTCTCCCTGCGTCGCCGGCCGACAGCCGGCGTACCTTCGTACTGCTCGGCCGGATCCCCATATTCGACAGGCACCTGGAAGTGATCGGCTACGAACTCGCGTGCGCGACCACTTTCGACGATGCCGACTCGACGGAGTCGACTCGCAACGCCGGGGCGGTCGAAAGCCTCTCCACGTCGCGCATGGAAACCCTCCTGAGCGAAACAGAAGGAGTTGACTGCCTGGTTGGCTCCAAGCGGGCCTGGCTGACCATCAGCCACCACGGCAGCGACGACGAACCTCCGCTGTCTCTGACCCCCAGTCGCTGCGTCCTGAGAGTTCTCCGGGAAGGCGAACGCTCGGGAGCGCGCGAAAGCCCGAGCGCAAGCAAAAGCTCGGGCGAGCGCTCCGATAGGAGCGCCGACGAGCAAGACATCCGCAGCTTGGGGGAGTCGCTTCGCAAACGCGGCTACCCGCTTGCTGTTAGTGCCTGGTCCGAGGAGGCGAGATCCCTGGACGACCTGGCTTCGTTTACGCTCGTGGACCCCGACCTGCAAAACGACAAGCTCGGGGAATGCCTGGATTTGATCAACGATCCCCGGCGGGGAGCCGTTATGGCCGGCGTCAGGTCGCTGCAGCAGGTGCTCGAATGGTCGCGTGCTG
>JAKCEB010000093.1 GCA_021838305.1 Actinomycetes bacterium
CAGCGCCGAGCCCATGTGAGGCCCCAGAAGTCCCTGGCCGCCTGATCGGACATCGTCCAGGTGGAGCTCGAAACGTCGAGATCGCGAAACCCGGCGGCGCGCACGAGTGCTGGAAGCTTGCGTCCCGTGTCGCAGTCGGCGCCGTTTCGTTCGCAGACCGAGCGGTAAACCGCCCGCCAGCGGTCCAAGCGTTCGTCGTCGGGATACCAGGCGAACGACCCGTAGACGGCGTCTCGCACCGCTAGGGTGCCCGCCGGTTTGAGAACCCTTCGCATCTCGATGAGCGCATCAAGGGGGCGGCTCAGATGTTGGAGCACCTGATGGGCGTGCACGACGTCGAAGGTGCGGTCGTCGAAGGCGAGGTGGTAGACATCGCCCTCCCTGAACTCGACTGAAGGGGCGACTGTCGCTGCCTCGTCGAGAACCGCTCTTTCCCTGTCGATTCCGACCGTGCGCCCCGGAGCCACCAGCGCCGCAAGGTCGGCCGTCAGTGTCCCCGGGCCGCATCCGACATCCAGAAGACTCATCCCCGGGCGGAGCATGCCAGTGAGGTAGGCCGCAGAGTTCGCGGCTGTGCGCCACCTGTGGTTGTCAAGGACGGATTCGGAGTGGCCGTGGGTGTAGTTATCCGCGTCCGGGCGATTGTCCACGACACTGAGGATACCGGCGGGCCGGAAGCCGATTAATCAGCTGGGGAACGAACAAGTGTTCTGATAACATAGAAGAAGGCTTCGGACCAGCCTGGTGGTCTCCTTTGAAATCTTTTGGGAGGTCAGATGGGTTTTGGGCAGTCAAGGCGGACACCCTGTGGACGAGTCTCCACGTGGAGACTATCGGGAGACCCGGGAGACCCTGTGGACGAGTCTCCACGTAGAGACTCTTGCGGGAACTCGGGGATCTATTCATGTGCTCGGAGCGGGCGCGCCAAAAGGTTAATCTCAAGGCATGCCGTCGCCCGCGGGGTCCAAACTTACCGGCGGCCACGATGCCACCGACGGTTATCCAGGGAACGGCGTCGCACAAGACGGCCCCCCGCCGGTCGGAGCGGACGGCCCTGTCGACCTCGGTGCGACCGCCGCCCGACGCCGATATGACCGTGGCGTGGAGGACCTGACCCGCGCCTACAGGGCGGTGCCGCCCGGCGAGCGGGTGAGGCTAGCCAAGAAATCCTCCAACCTGTTCCGGGCCCGCTCGAAGGCCAACGTTCACCGGCTCGACGTGTCGGCCTTCGACGGGGTGATCGCCGTCGACAAGGAGAATGGCTGGGCGGACGTCGGGGCCATGACCACCTACGAGGACATCGTCGACTCGCTGCTCGCCGACGGGGTGATGCCGCTGGTGGTTCCCGAACTGAAGACGATCACGCTAGGCGGGGCGCTCACCGGACTTGGGATCGAGAGCACGTCGTTTCGAAATGGCATGCCACACGAGTCGGTCCTCGAGATGGACGTCCTGACCGGCGACGGGCGTGTGGTGACGGTAACGCCTGATGGCGAGCACAGGGACCTTTTTTACGGATTCCCTAACAGTTACGGAACACTCGGCTACGCCCTCAGAGCGCGCATTGAAGTCGAGGCCGTGGAGCCTTTCGTCCGACTGCGCCACGTGCGCTTCGGGTCGATAGCGGCGGTGGCGGACGCTATCCGGTCGATCTGCGACACCCGAGCCTACGAAGGCCGGCGGGTTGAGTTCCTCGACGGGACGGTTTTTTCCAGATCCGAGAGCTACCTGACGGTCGGGACGTGGGCGGCGGACGCCCCCGACGTCAGCGACTACACCCGAAGCAACATCTACTACCAGTCCATCCAGAACCGCAGCCGGGATTGGCTCACCGTGAAGGACTACCTGTGGCGTTGGGACACCGACTGGTTCTGGTGCTCCCGCGCTTTTTACGTGCAGAGGCCCCTCGTGCGCCGTCTTGTCGGCCGGCGCTTCTTGCGGAGCGATGTCTACTGGAAGATCATGGCGTTCGAGGATCGTTACAAGGTCAAAGCCCGCATCGACGCCAGGCGGGGGCTTCCGCAGCGGGAAAACGTAATCCAGGACGTCGAAGTCCCCGTCGGCCGCCTCGAAGAGTTCCTCGATGCTTTCATCCGTGAGGTCCCGATCACGCCCGTGTGGTTGTGCCCGCTTCGCCAGAGGGACCCTTCGGTCAAATGGGAGTTGTACCCGCTCGACGCGGCCGAGACGTACGTCAACGTCGGGTTCTGGTCGAGCGTCCCGGTGCACCCGGGTGGCGACCCGGAGCATCACAACCGTTGGGTCGAGGCCGAAGTGGAGCGGCTGGGCGGCCGGAAGTCCCTCTACTCGACTTCCTTCTACGAGGAGCGACGGTTCTGGGAGCTTTACAACGGACCGGTGTACCATGCGCTCAAACGACGCTACGACCCCGACTCGCGCCTCGCCGACCTGTACTCGAAGTGCGTGAAGGGCGGCTGAGGCGTGTCCGCAAAGAAAATGGAGTTGACAAGATGCCCGCATCGCCTACCCCGATAGCCCAGGTGCTGCACAGTGTCATAGGAGACGGGATGCCGCTCGCCGTGCAGGCCTTCGACGGGAGCGTTGCGGGGCCGTCCGACGCGCTTTGCACGGTCAAGGTCCTCGACCCGAGGGCGCTCAACTACATTGCGACCGCCCCGAGCGACCTCGGCCTCGCCCGTGCTTACGTGTCCGGCTTCCTCGATTTGGACGGCGACGCGTACACGGCGTTGATGATGCTCGCCGGGGAGCACGTAGGGTCGATCGGCTGGGCTGATCGTGTGAAGGTCCTGCGCGGTCTCGGTCCTCGGGTCCTCCGGCCGATCCCGCCCCCACCGCAGGAGGTCCGCCCGGGATTGTGGTGGGGTCTGCGTCACTCTTTGGTGCGTGACTCGCGCGCCGTCAGCCACCACTACGACGTCTCGAACCGTTTCTACGAGTGGCTTCTCGGCCCGTCGATGGCCTACACGTGCGCTGTCTTCCCGAACCCGGACGCCAGCTTGGAGGAGGCTCAGGAGGAAAAAGTCGACCTTGTTTGCCGTAAGCTCGCTCTCACCTCGGGCCAGCGCCTGCTCGACGTCGGATGCGGGTGGGGGACCATGGTCGTCCACGCAGCCCGGTTCTACGGGGTGAAGGTCGTCGGCGTGACCCTTTCACGCCAGCAGGCCGAGTGGGGCCAGAGGCGCATCGCCGAGCTCGGACTGGGCGATGTCGCCCAGATACGCCACGACGACTACCGCAACGTAGTGGAGACTGGGTTCGACGCCGTGAGCAGCATCGGCTTGACCGAGCACATCGGGGCGAGGAGCCTTCCCGGCTACGTGAGGTTCCTGGCAGGGAAGCTGAGGCCTCAGGGGCGGCTGCTCAACCATTGCATCACACGGCCGGTCAACTCCAAGCCGACACGCAACGGAGGGTTCATCAACCGCTACGTCTTCCCCGACGGCGAGCTCGAGTCCGTCGGGGCGATCGTGTCCGCCATTCACGACAACGGCCTGGAGGTCCGCCACGAGGAGAACTTCCGGGAGCACTACGCACGGACATGCGCCGCATGGAGCGCCAACCTCGAGGAGCACTGGGACCAGGCTGTGGCCGAGGTCGGCGAGGGCGTAGCGAGGGTGTGGCGTCTCTACCTGGCCGGTTCACGGCTTGGTTTCGCGCAGCGTCGCATCGAACTGCATCAGGTGCTGGCAGTCAAGACCGACGACCACGGGTCCTCGGGTTTCCCGCTGCGCCGCCTCGACTATTCGAGGCCGTCGAGGGTCTGAACAGGAGCTCCGAGCGGGTCGCTCAGGCCAGGTAGCTCAGGCCGGGACGGCCCTTCGGCGTTGGATGATCGAGCGGTCCGGCCAGCGGACGTCGCTCACGAGGCGCAGCTTCTCCATCGCCTTGATGAGCATTGCGCTCAGGTCGACTTCGAGTGCGCGCACACCGTGTCTCGCCGACGTCGGCTCCGCGTGATGGAAGTTGTGCCAGGACTCACCGAAGGAGAGGATGGCGAGCCACCAGACGTTCTGGCTGCGGTCACGGGTTTTGAACGGGCGCCGCCCCGTAATGTGACACACGGAGTTGATGGCGAAAGTCACGTGGTGAAGCACGAAGATCCGCACGAGGCTGCCCCAGATGAACGCCGTCAGGGCCGAGTTCCAAGACCAACCCCAAAGTCCGCCTACCAGCGGGGCGACGAGAAGCGAGATGGCCACCCACACGACGTAGAAGCGGGAGATGAAGACCATGTCCGGGTCGGCGACGAGCTCCGGCGCGTAGCGCTTCTCGTCGGTGGTCTCCCAGTCGTAGAGCCAGCCGAAATGCGAGTACACGAACCCTTTCGTCAACGCGCCCAAGCCCTCGCCGTACCTCCAAGGCGAATGCGGGTCGCCGGGCTTGTCGGAGAAGCGGTGGTGGCGGCGGTGGTCGGCGACCCATTGGATCGGCGTCGCCTGCAGGGCGAGACAGCCGGCAACTGCCAGCGCAATCCGCACGGGCCTGCTCGTCTTGAAACCCCGGTGGGTCAAGTAGCGGTGGTAGCCGACGGTGATCCCGAGACCGCTGATCGCATAAAGGACTCCGGCTATCACGGCGTCGCGGTAGCCGAGACCGCGGTTCCAGGTCAACGGGACTGCCAGGACGGTCGCGACGAACGGGGCGACGATGAAGATCGTGAGGGTGATCTGCTGAGTCCAGCTTTTCGTCCTCGGCGCGTCGGGATCGTCTTCGAACGACTCGACAGGATCGAGGACGGACTCTGCTGTGGTCATTGACCCCTTCTCTCGGGCTGTTTTGATTGCGGCATCATCGGGCGACGACGTCACGGGTAGAGGAGTACACCACCACGTACAGTCTGCCAGGTAAGACCGGCTACCTGGCTGATAGGTAACTGAGACGGCTCGGAGTCGAATCCGGACGAGGCGGCG
Source organism: Actinomycetes bacterium (assembly GCA_021838305.1). Classification (GTDB taxonomy): domain Bacteria; phylum Actinomycetota; class Acidimicrobiia; order Acidimicrobiales; family Palsa-688; genus JAJZAM01. Next base: position 4,893 of record JAKCEB010000093.1, read on the forward strand.
CGCTCTAATGTGTCGCGGAGCTCCCCTCACGAAAGGACATCGAATGGCGGCACGTTCCGACGTTCTCGGCCGTCGGGTCAGTCACGCCCAGGCTTCGGCGTTTCTCGCCGAGAGAAGCCCTGAGATAGCCCGCCTCGTCGAGGTTTCGGGCCGTATGCGCCTCGATCGTCCCGCCTTGACCCATTTCGCCGCGCTCGTGCGTTCCATCGTGCACCAGCAGCTCGCAGGGGCCGCGGCCCTGTCCATCCACGCCCGGCTGGAGACGGCGCTCGACTGGGACGTGACCCCGGAACGCGTCTCCGTGACAGCGAACGAAACGCTTCGAGCGGCGGGCCTATCGGGCGCGAAGGCGGCTTCGATCTGCGACCTCGCCATGAAAGCCCTCGACAGCACGGTCGACCTCAATCCCCACCGGATCGCCAGAGCCTCGGACGAGGAGGTGATCCGCGAGCTGTGTGAGGTCAGAGGGATAGGCGTGTGGACGGCTCAGATGTTCCTACTTTTCCAGCTTCGCCGCCTCGACGTGTGGCCGACCGGAGACCTCGGGGTGAGGAGGGGGTACGGTCTGGCGTTCGACGTCGCCATGCCGGCACCCAAGGAACTTGAAGTCCTGGGGGATCAGTTCCGTCCCTACAGGTCAGTCGCCGCGTGGTACTGCTGGCGTGCCTGTGACGTTGTTGGCGCCCGACGCTCGAAGTGAGCCCCCCCGAGGAAAAACGCCTTCTCGTCGTGCATCACACAGTCTCCCCCTCGACGCACTCGATGCTCCGAGCTTGCCTCGACGGGGCGCAGGACCCGCTCATCAAAGGCGTACAGGTCGTCGAACGCGCCGCCCTCGTCGCGTCGGCCGCGGACGCCTTGCGCGCCGACGGGTACCTTCTCCTCGGGCCGGTAAACCTCGGCTATCTGGCGGGGGCGATCAAGCATTTCTTCGACCAGGCGTACTACCCGTGCCTCGAGTCGACCGTCGGGCGGCCCTACGCCGCCGTCCTGCACGCCGACGGCGACGCCACCGGAGCGCTACATGCGATGGCCTCGATCACGAGGGGGCTGCGGTGGCGCGAAGCGGCCAAGCCCGTAGTCGTCACGGGCACGCCGACCGTAGACAACCTTGGGGCAATCCGGGAACTCGCCTCTGCTCTCGCTGCGGGCCTCGTCCTGTAGCGGTGCGCTACGTCGACGGCTGGCTCATCGTGGACATCTCGGCGTCTATCCCACGGGTCATCGACTCCGCTACCGCCGATCGGGACCGCCGCTTCGTCAAAGCCACCGACCCCCTGTGAAGCTTGGCCAGTTCGCCTGCGCGCTCCATCGCCACCGACTCCAAACGCTCGGCGTCCGCGACGATGTCCACGAATCCGGCGCGCAGCGCGTCGGCGGGGTTCGCGACCTGTCCGAGGATGACCCTCCGGTCGAATTCCGAGGGTGTGAGGCGGTAGCGAGCCAGTTCCACCGCCCACGTCGGCAGGGCCATGCCGATGGAAACCTCGTTCAGTCCGATCTTCCAGTCACCAGAGGCTGCGATCCGCTCGTCGCAGGCGAGCAGCAGCAGCGCACCCGCGGCAAGAGCGTGGCCGGTGCAAACGCCGATCACCGGCGTAGGGTGAAGCAGAAGCCGCGCCGTGAGGCGGCCTCCCGCCGTGACCAGAGAGCGCATCGCGTCGGCGCTCGACGTCATCGTCGCTAGGTCGAAGCCGGCGCAGAACCTGCCCGGCCGACCGATGAGAACTGTCGCGCCGACCGAGCGGTCTTTTTCCAGACCGTCCAGGCGCGCGTTGAGGTCGTCGATGACCGAGTGGCTGAGCACGTTCGCCTTGCCGTCGTCGAACCTGAGGACCGCTAGAGCGCCGAAGCGTTCGAGTGACACAGACATGGCGCCAGGTTAGCGAGGCGGGGGCTGGCGTTGCGTGTTGGGGTCGCCCCCGGCGCAGTGCGACGCGCTAATGATGGTGGGCATGACAGACACTGACCAGTCGTGGGACAACGGCGTCCTGGCGCTGAGCAGGATCGCTGGTGTCGCAGATACCAGCGTCGCGCTCGAAGGCCTTCCGCCGGGATATCGGGAGTCGACAAGCCCGGAGGAGGCCGTCGAGGAGCTTGCGGCGATGCGATCGCTACGGGGCGGCGCCAGCCGCTACCTGGTGCGGGAATCGGCGGATCCCGAAAGTTCCTTCCGTCTGCGCAGGCTCTCGCTGCAGCGCAGCGAACTGGCTGCGCTCGTGCCGATCCTGGAAAGCTTCGCCTTGAGCCTCGTCGAGTCAGTTCCTTTTCAGGTGGCCTCGGGATCCGAGCCTGGGAGCGTCGTTCACATCGACGACATGGCGGTTAGGGTCAGGGGCTCTGGCTCCGACCGCCTCGACGTGACGGACCCCGCAAGCTTCTCCCCCCGCCTGGTCGACGCTTTGAGCGCCGCCGAAGCAGACCTTTTCGACGTCGACGCCCTGAACCGCCTCGTGGTTGTCGGAGCGCTCGCCTGGCAGCAGGTCGCCGTGCTTCGTGCCTACGTGCGCTACTGGTCCCAGGTCGTTCCGACTGTCGACCTTGACGCTACAGCCGACTCCCTTGTCGCTTACCCCGAGCTCACCGCTTCGTTGGTCGCGTACTTCGAGGAGCGCTTCGACCCTGCCCGGACGGCCGACACTTCCTTGCCCGGGGCAGTGCAAACCGCTCGGGGCGCGTGCGTCGACAAGCTCGCATCGGTGGCGCGTCTGGACGACGACAGGTCCCTTCGCGGGGTTCTGAGGCTTATCGACGCGACTTGGCGAACGAACTTCTACGCCGCCGAGTGGCAAACTCCGCCGGGAGACCAGCCCGCGTCGCGCGCCGCACTGGTGTTGAAGATGGACGGGAGAGCGGTCCCGGAATCCGCGCCGCCCCGACCCGAGGTCGAGACCTTCGTGCACTCGACCACCGTGGAAGGAATCCACTTGCGCGCCGGCCGGGTGGCGCGAGGGGGGATCCGCTGGAGCGAGCGCCCCGATGATTTCCGCACGGAAGTCCTCGACTTGGCGTTCGCCCAGGTCAAAAAGAACGCGCCTATCGTCCCCACCGGCGCCAAAGGCGGGTTCGTCGTGCGAAGCGCCGACGCGGGTGCCGGTCGCTCTGCCAACAGAAGTCGGCCATCTCCGGATGAGATAGCGGCTGCCTACGAAATATTCATCTCCGCACTCCTAGGGATCACCGACAACTACGAAGATGATCTGGTCGTGTCGCCTCCAATGCTGTTCGCCACGGACGGCCCGGACCCGTACTTCGTTGTTGCTGCTGACAAAGGCACTGCCAGTTTCAGCGATTTGGCGAACTCCCTGGCGGAGCGGCGCGGCTTCTGGCTCGGTGACGCATTTGCGTCCGGCGGTTCGCGAGGATACGACCACAAGGCTATGGGCATCACGGCGCGAGGTGCGTGGGTCGCGGTGAGGCGCCACTTCAAGGAGCTCGGGATCGACGTGTCGGCCGATCCTTTTCGTGTGGTCGGCGTTGGTGACATGTCAGGTGACGTGTTCGGAAACGGGATGATCCAAAGCCGGGCGATAGAGCTGGTCGGTGCGTTCGATCACCGCCACATCTTCTTGGACCCGGTTCCCGACCGCGACAACTCCTTCGAGGAGCGCGTGCGCCTGTCGCGTTTGGAGCGATCGAGCTGGGACGACTACGACCGCGACGCAATCTCCAAAGGCGGCGGTGTATGGCCTCGTGATTCGAAGTCGTTGCCTGTAAGCCCCGAGGCGGCGAGCGCGCTCGGGATCGCAGCCGGGGATACGAGTCCCCTCGAGGTTGTGTCGGCGATACTCGCCGCGCCGGTCGACCTGCTTTGGTTCGGTGGTATCGGTACGTTCGTGGCAGCCCCCGGAGAGTCGGACGCGGACGTAGCCGACCACGCAAACGACGTGGTGCGGATCACGTCAGACAAAGTGAGGGCTCGGGTGATAGGCGAAGGAGCGAACCTGGGAGTGACCCAGAGGGCTCGGCTGCGCTACAGCAGGAGAGGCGGCCGGGTAAACGCCGACTTCATCGACAACGCCGCCGGTGTTGCCACATCGGACCGCGAGGTCAACCTCAAGATCCTTCTGGCCCTTGCGATCAGCGAAGGGAGACTTGCCGGGTCCGACCGGGACGGCTACCTGAGCAGGGCGGAGGACGAAGTGGCAGCAGCAGTCCTCGCGCAGGTCGACCACAGCGTCGTGGCCCTCAACCGGGCGGCGAGATGGAGCGAGCGCGAGCTGGACGCTTACGAGTCTTTGGCCGATGCGCTTGAAGCGGAGGGTTCGATCGACCGTGGCGTCGAGGTGCTTCCTGATCGCTCGGAGTTCGACGTTCGAAGGAAGGCAGGCGCAGGGCTGATCAGGCCGGAGCTCGCGACATTGCTGGCGTACGCCAAGTCCGACGTCGTCAAGTCGATGGAGGCGAGCGGTGTCGCGGGCGACCCGGTGTTCGCCGAGGCGGTGCACGCCTATTTCCCCTCGGAGTTCCGCCGGGACTTCTCGGACTTGATTCCCCGCCACCGACTTTGCAATCAGCTTGCCGCTACGGACGTGGCGGGGGAGATGGTCGACCGGATGGGGATCGTGTGGGCCCATGACTTGGCCGGCGAGCTCGGGAGGAGCCTCGCTGACGTGGCGACAGCCTTTTGGGTTGCGAGGCGCGTGTGCGGCGCCGGGAGGCTGTGGGCGCGCCTCGACGAGTCCGCCGCAAGCTTCGAGGCCGCCGACGAGGCGGACGTCAGGGATCGGCTGAGTGCTGCGGTAGGGAGTCTCGCCCGCGGCTACCTGCTCGAAGGTGATGTCGGCTCTCCCGCCGAGCGCGCAGACTCCGATGTCGCGACAGTTGCGCGACTCGATCGGGACCTTCCCGGGGGGGTAGCGGAGGCGGTGTCGGCAGCGGAGTCGGGGGAGAGGGTCACTGCGCTGACGGCGGAGGTCCGGAGGGTGAGCCGCCTGGTTGATCTCCTTCGAGCGGTCAGTGCTTTGCCCGTCGGCGATGTCAGCGACGTCAGCCTCGTGGACACAGTCGCGGCTTGGGACTCGCTCGGCGCTCCCGGATCGCCGGTCGATCGGATCACGGCGACTCTCAAGTCTGCGATGGAGGCGTCCCCGCCGCCGTCGAAGCTTCTCGTCTGGCAGGCAAGAGCGGTTATGGATGACCTCTCCGGTTGGCGCCGGGACGCAGCCCTGCATGCTGTCCGGTCGACTCCGACGGTGCCGTCCGACGGTGCGACCTCCGATTCCGACTCGAACGGCACGGCTGCGCTCGAAGTGCTCGCCTCGCCTGCAACGTCCCCCGGGGACCGAGTCGCGGCCGCCTCGCTGGCGCTTCGGCGTCTCCGTCGAAGCGTCTCCGTCGAGGCTTCTCGTAGCGAGCCGAGCAGCTAGACGGCCGCCTTCTCGGTGACGACGAGCGTCTGGATCGACCTTCCGATCGTCGCAGCCGAGTCGAAGATCCTGCTTTCGGCCTGGCCGAAGCCTTCCCCGGAGATGTTGCTTTGCATCTCGAAGCCGACCCAGTCGTCCTTTGGAGTCCTCGCCAGGGCAACTGTGAGGTCGGC
>JAKCEB010000003.1 GCA_021838305.1 Actinomycetes bacterium
GTGACCGATGTGATCGAGGAGTTCACGGAGAAGGGTATTCGTCTCGCGTCGGGCGACGAGCTGACCGCCGACATCGTCGTCACCGCGACGGGCTTCAACCTAAGTGTTCTCGGCGACATCAACTTCATCGTCGACGGCGCCGAGGTGGACTTCGCGAACTCGGTCACCTACCGGGGCATGATGTTTACCGGGGTGCCGAACATGGTCTGGGTTTTCGGGTACTTCCGGGCGAGCTGGACGCTGCGCGTGGATCTCGTCGCCGACTTCGTTTGCCGGCTTCTAGCGCACATGGACGATCTGGAGGCGGCCCGCGTCGTGCCTCAACTCCGAAGCTCCGATCGAGATGCCGATATGGCGGTCCTCGACTGGGTCGACCCCGAGAACTTCAACCCCGGCTATCTGATGCGCTCAGCGCACCTCATGCCCCGGCGGGGAGACAAGGCGGAGTGGCAGCACAGCCAGGACTACTGGTCCGAGAAGGACGTCTTGGCCACCGTCGACCTCGACGACGGCTGCCTGGTCTTCGAGTGACGTGGACCGGCGGCGGGCTGCATTAGCGGCTTTTGCGGCTATCGGGTCGGCCAGCTACTAGCGGAAATACGACATGGCGCCTTCCTGGAGCAGACTGTGCGTGTAATTGCACGAAAACTGTGCAATAACACGCACAGTCTTGCCGGGGTGCGGCAAGGGCGCTGCCGGGGTGCGGCAAGGGCGCTGCAAGGGCGCTGCGAGGGCCCGCTCGTTGCATCCGTTACGAGCGAAATGCAGCGATTGCGTAGCAGAAGAAGGGGGCTCAGTTAGACCCCGCCGGCGGCTTGGGGATTGTCGATCGCCCGGCGGTACACCTCGAGCGTCCGCTCGGCGATCGCCGACCAGGAAAAGGCGTCCACCGCCCGGGTGCGACCCGCACGCCCGAGGGCCGCCGCGCGGTCGGGATCGCGGACCAAGGAGTTGAGAGCTTCGGCCATCGCGGCTGCGAAAGCGTCCGGATCTTTCGGCTGCGCCCCCGGCTCGGCCTGGTCGATCGGCACCAGTACGCCGGTCTCGCCGTCTGCGACGACTTCAGGGATACCCCCTGTCGCCGTCGCGACGACCGCCGTTTCGCAGGCCATCGCTTCGAGGTTGACGATGCCCATAGGTTCGTAGACAGACGGGCAGCAGAAGACGGTCGCGTGGGTTAGGACCTGGATCACAGCGGGCTTCACCAGCATCTCGCGCACCCAGATGACGCCGCTGCGAGAGGCTTGCAGCGAAGCGACCGCTGCCTCGGTCTCGGCGGCGATCTCTGCCGTGTCAGGGGCGCCGGCGAGCAGGACGAGCTGCGCGTCGGGGTCGAGGAGTCTGGCAGCGGCGAGAAGGTGGTCCAGGCCCTTTTGGCGGGTGATGCGCCCGACGAAGACTACGCTCGGCCGGTTCGGGTCCATCCCAAGGCGCTCCACCACGTCCGTGGCGTGATCCGGTCGGTACTGGTCTGTGTCGATCCCGTTGTGCACGACGCTGACGCGGTGGGGGTCTAGTAGCGGGTAGCAGTCGAGCACGTCGGCTTTCATCGCCGCCGAAACAGCGATGACAGCGTCTGCGGCTTCGAGGGCTGTGCGCTCGGCCCAGCTCGACAGGGCGTAGCCGCCGCCGAGCTGCTCAGCTTTCCACGGTCGTCGGGGCTCCAAGCTGTGGCTGGTAACGACGTGCGGTATCCCGTAGAGAAGCTTCGCCAGGTGGCCCGCTAGATTCGCGTACCAGGTGTGGGAATGCGCGAGATCGGCCCCGGCTGCCAATGCGCAGAGCCGCAGGTCGACCGAAAGCGCCTGCAGCGCAGGATTTGCGCCGGCGAGTACCGTGTCCGGATCGGCCGACGTGGCTCCAGGGCGGGGCGCCCCGAAGCACAGAACGGACAGGTCGCAGAGCCGGCCGAGCCGCTCGGCAAGGTACTCGACGTGGACGCCGGCGCCTCCGTATACGTCGGGCGGGTACTCCCTGGTCATGAGTGCTACGCGCATGGACAACGCTAACCCGAGCCGAGGGTCCCGCGACGCCTAGCTGAGCATGTACGCTCGGCTGTGTGATACGAGGCCAGCGTGTGCTCTCTATCGTGTTGGCCGGGGGGAAAGGCACTCGACTGTCGCCCCTAACCGACCAGCGCGCGAAACCGGCGGTTCCTTTTGGGGGTAGCTACCGGATCATCGATTTCGTCCTGTCGAATCTCGTCAACGCCGACTTCCGCCACATCGTGGTTCTCACCCAGTACAAGAGCCACAGCCTCGACCAGCACATCACGACCACTTGGCGGATGTCGTCGCTACTCGGCAACTACGTCACCCCGGTACCTGCGCAACAGCAGCTCGGCCCCTATTGGTACCAGGGCTCCGCCGATGCCATCCACCAGAACCTTAACTTGATCTCCGACGAACGCCCCGACTACGTGCTGGTGTTCGGGGCTGACCACATTTACCGCATGGACCCGAGCCAAATGCTCGACCAGCACATCCACTCGGGTTGTGCGGCGACCGTTGCGGGTATCCGGGCACCTCTGTCGGAGGCTTCGCAGTTCGGGGTTATCGAGACCGACGGTTCCTCGCAGGTCACGGCTTTTCGGGAAAAGCCGACCGACGCCCGCCCGCTCGCTGACTCGCCGGACGAGATCCTTGCGTCGATGGGCAACTACTGCTTTAGCGCCGAGGCGCTCATAGATGCAGTGAGGGCCGACGCTGCGGACGAGGGTTCCATCCACGACATGGGCGGATCGATCATTCCGGGCCTGGTGGCATCCGGCGATTGCGAGGTCTACGACTTCAAGGACAATGACGTTCCCGGAGCCACCGACCGCGACAGAGGATACTGGCGTGACGTAGGCACCATTAGGTCCTACTACGACGCGACTATGGACCTCGTGTCTGTGCACCCGGTGTTCAACTTGTACAACCTCGACTGGCCCATACACACGCTGCCGTCGCCGTTACCTCCCGCCAAGGTCGTCCATAACCGCAGTCGAATGGTGGACTCGCTCGCAGCACAGGGGGCGATAGTCTCGGACGCCACAGTCGAGCGATCGGTTCTGTTCCCTGGCGTGCGGGTCGAGGCGCGCTCGCACGTGTCGGACTCGGTCCTGATGAACCGCTGCGTCGTGAGCCCTACTGCGACGGTGCGCAACGCAATACTCGACAAGAACGTGGTCGTGGGTCCGGGGCAACGCGTCGGTGTCGACGAGGACGAGGACAAGGCCCGAGGTTTCACGCTTACAGGCGACGGGATAGTCGTAGTACCGAAGGGATTCAAGGTCGGTGGTTGACCGGTCTTTCGCCGGTACCTGGAGTTGAGCGACCTGTACGACTTCGACGACGTCGACATCGAAGTTCTACGCAGGCGGGGAACCTCCAAATGGTCACGCTACGATCCGGGTGTCCTGGCGCTATGGGTCGCAGAGATGGACTTCCGGACCGCTCCTCCGGTCCACGACGCGTTGCGAGATGCGGTAGAGCGCGAGGAGTTCGGCTACCCATCTGACAGGTCCGTCGCCGCGATGGTCGAGGCGCTCGCCGGGTGGCAGAAGCGGCGATACGGCTGGGAGATCGACTCGGCCGGGGTCGTCGTTCTACCGGACGTGCTTAAGGGTGTGGAGCTGGCGCTCGACGCCTTCAGCCCCGCTGGATCGCCGGTCGTGGTGCCCACGCCTGCCTATATGCCCTTCTTCGATGTGCTCCACGCGCTGCGCCGGCCGATCGTCGAAGTGCCCGCAGTACGCGACGGGGCCGTATGCCGCCTCGACCTCGAGCGCATAGCCGGTGCGTTCAGCGACGGGGCGGCGAGCCTCATACTCTGCAATCCGCACAACCCTCTCGGCCGCTCCTACAGCACCGGGGAGCTGAGCGCGCTTTGCGAGGTTGTCGCCGAACACGGTGCGAGGGTCGTTTCGGATGAAATACATGGTCCGCTCACCTACCCGGGAGGTGTCCACGTTCCGTACGCGACGGTGTCTCCGGCTGCTCCAATGCACTCGGTCACGTTGGTGTCGGCCTCCAAGGGTTGGAACCTCCCGGGGCTTCGGTGCGCGCAGATGCTCCTCACCAGCGAAGTCGACCGGCAGCGCTGGAAGGCCGTGCCGTCGATCAAGAGCCACGGGGTCTCCACGTTGGGTATCTCAGCGACGACGGCCGCCTACCGTGACGGCGAGAATTGGTTGAACGAGCTTCTCGCCTACCTGGACTCCAACCGCTACCTGCTCGAGAAGCTCCTCGCCGAGATGCTGCCCGCGGTGCGCTACAGCGTGCCCGAGGCGACGTACCTGGCGTGGCTCGACTTCAGCTCGATGAACCTCGGAGCGAGGCCTGCGGAGGCTCTTTTGGACAGCGCTCGAGTCGCCACCAACCCGGGAGCCCTGTTTCGCGGCGGCGGCGAAGGGCACGTGAGGCTCAACTTCGCGACCTCGAAGGCTATTCTCGTCTCGGCGATCGATCGGATCGCAGACGGCCTTTCAAGTCGGGCAGTTTAGGAGTACCGGAAAGGCGGAGCTATGACCACTTCGGTCACCGAGATGGACCTACCTGAGGTCGACCTTGTCGGTCTCGGCCGTGACGAGATGCTGCGCGCGTTCGCCGAGGCTGCAGAGCAAAGCTGGCTCATTCGAACGCCCCTCGGCTACGCAGTAACCCGCTACCACGACGTCAATGCCGTCCTTCGGGACCGGCGCTTCCATTCGGCGATATCGCTTATCCCCGAGATGGCGGGGGTCGAAAGGTCACCCGGCCCGCGCCGACAGCAATCCATCCTGGCGATGGAAGGCGACGAGCACACCCGGCTGCGCCGTCTAGCGTCCCCGACGTTCACGCCGAGGGCGACCGACAAGCTCCGGCCGTTCATGCGTGAGGTCATCAACGAGCTAGTCGACTCCGTCGTCGCCGAGGGCGCTTGCGAGTTCGTTGCGGACATATGTGAGCCTTATCCGATACCCGTCATCTGCGAGCTGCTAGGCGCTCCGAAGTCCGATTGGCGGCGGTTCTCGAAGTGGGCGGTCGACATCTTCCGGATATTCAACAACGACGTTGCGAATGACATGCCGGCGATCCAGGAAGCGATGGCCGAGCTCGATTCTTACGTGGGGGCGATGATCGAAAAACGCCGCCACGCTCCCGCCGACGATCTTCTGAGCCGTCTGATAGCAGCCGAGGAGGAAGGGGATCGTCTGAGCACCGCGGAGCTCGTCATGATGGCCGAGGCTGTGCTGATGGCGGGCACGGATACGACACGGAACCAGCTTGCGTGCTGTGTGGCACTGCTCGCCGGAAAGCCCGATCAGTGGCGGGCGTTGGCGCAGGACCCCGAGCTCGCTGCACCGGCAGTGGAGGAATGCTTACGTCACCTGGGAGCTGTCCGAGGAACGATACGTTTTGCGTCAGACGACATCGACTACCGGGGAGTGACCTTCCCGAAAGGCACCCTGGTGATGGCCAGTCTCGCAGCCGCGAATCACGACCCGGAGGTGTGGTTCGATCCCGGCCGATTCGACATCGCCCGGCAGGCCGGCGCTGCATCGCAAATGACGTTCGGAAGCGGAATCCATTTCTGCCTCGGGGCTTCCCTAGCGCGAGCCGAGCTGCAGGAAGCACTGCCAGTACTCGCTCGGCGGATGCCGGACCTCCGCGTCGACGGCGAGGTCGAATGGAAGCCGCCGACTGTCGGCATTTGGGGCCCGAGCCGTCTCCCAGTGGCGTTTACCCCGACTCGCTGAGTAGCTTCTCTGGCGGTCGGAGGTAGATCCCAGCAGCTGCTCCGGGTGCCGTCTACGGGTTGGACGAACCGTATTGAATGTTCACGTTGATTGTCTGCGAGTCCACCCAGGTTCCGGCGGATGGATTGAGCGTCCAGATGCGCAGGGCCGTGCCTTTGACCGCTAGAGCCTCAAGTGTTCCTCCGTGCCCGGCTGCGAGCGTCGCTGTCCCCGGCGGAACCGGCGGGAGTGTCGTCCAGTTCGATCCTGGCCCTGCGACAGTGTAGGCGACGAGCGACGTCCCCGGTCCGCGCGTGATGACGAACAAGTCGTTGCCCGACGCAGCGCCGAACGATACGACGGCGTCAGTCGATCGGAGGGCTATCGACGGCGATTCTTGCCATGTCAAGCCGTCGGCGCTCCAGGCTGCGACGAGATGCGGTGCAGCGCCTTTCGGTCCTGTCACGCCGAGCAGGGCGGCGACACCGGAACCCCCCGGTGCCGGCCTGAGGGCAAGGGCGGTGACCGTGAGGTGCGCTATCCCGTTGATCGCCGGCCCCGTCGGTACCCATCCGTTGGAGGTGCTAACAAACAAACCGGTGGATCCCGGGTTGGTGCACGACGCCCCGACCACGGTACTGTTACCTGCGTAAGCCACGGCATTGAACGAATGTGCAGCACAAACCCGCCCGGCTTGGGTCGAGTCGAAGCTTTGCAGGCTCTCGATGGTCTTCCAGGACGACAGGCTCCCATTCGTTGCGATGACGTTGCCGCCGGGAATCGCTTTGCCGCCTGCGCTCGATGCGGTGATTGCCGTTGCCTGCCCGGAGGGCCCGAGAGCGAGCGCTGAGGGGGTTGCGGTGATCGCCTCGTCGATCAGGCCGGTCGACCAGGCGAGTCCACCGTCGGTCGTGGAGATCAGCGGCGTGTAGGTGAGGTCGACAGACGGCCGGACTGCTACTGCTAGATCTTTGCCGTTCGCGGCGAGAACGAGTCCGCCGTTCGTGGCGGTGCCGGTAGCCTTCACTTGGTTTGTCCAGCTGGACGCGCCGGTCGGCCGGAACGGGAGCTGCCAGAAAGTGTTGAGCGGGTCCTGAAGGTGGCCCATTGCCAATGTCGTCCAAACGCCGCTTGGAGTCGTCACAGACGTTGACAAAGGTAGGGCCCAGGTTGTCGACGTGTCGAGCGAAGCGCTGGTAGAAGTGCTAGAGCATGCGCCTAAAGTGGCAGCCAGCGCAGCAGCCGCTAACGCGGAGCGCACGGCGCCGATATGACGCGGCGGGGGGCCGTTCATGAACCAGAGGCAACTTTTTTCAAAGTGTCTGCCAGCAGGACAGAAAATGACGACTGCGTCGCGGTCGTCCCCGGACCCGGGTCGGCGTTTAGCACGTAGCGCAAATGTCCACCGGGTCCGATGATCGCCACGAACTCGCTGTGGCCGATCATTGCGCCGCCGGGGGACAACTCGGTTGCATTGCCGAATGCCGACCAAACGCCTTCAAGGTCGTGGAGCGTCTTTCCGGTCAGGAACTTCCAATTGGGAAGCGACGCCATTTTCTCTTGGACGTCGAAAGCCTGCAGATAGTCGGGAGCCACGAAGATCGGGTTGGCGTTGACAGCAACCAACTCGACTTGCGCCGCGGTCGCCCCGAGCAGGCCGTCTGCTTGACGGAAGTACTGGGCGATCAGCGGACAGGTGGAGGTGCAGACGTCATCGAGAAATGTGAGAGCCACCGTCTTGCCTCTAAGCGTTGCGGAGCTGACCGGCGATCCCGTCTGGTCGATCAACTGAAACGACGGCGAGGGTGCGTACTCTTGCTGAGGCGGCCCCGCCACCGCCTGAGCGAGGATCGCGTCGGCGTTTGGGTTCGTTGCGGCCGCCGCCGCAGGAACGGTGCCTACCAGCACCACGGCGATAGCAGCGACAGATGCGGCCACCCGCAGTGCGTACGTCGGATCCAAAGCGAGGCGGGCAAACGGCGACCTGACGGCGACGTCCGGGCCTTGGACAGAGGCAGCCTCGAACGACACACGAGGAGCGGGCCGGGTGAACGCCAGGTATCCCGCGAAGAGGATTACGAGGGTCGGGATCATCGAGTTCGGGTCCGTACCTACGCCTCCAAGGAAGCCCAGATCCTCGATGAGAAGCCAGTCGGCGAGCAACAGGACTACGGCGGCGGCGAGGCCAGCACGAAGAAGGAGAGGCCTGCCTGAGAGGAACACGACTCCGAGGGCACCGATCGCCACGACGGCGAACAGGTTCACCCCCCAACCGTGCGAAGCGTCGAAGCTTGCGAACGCCGAAACGGCGCTAGCGATGGCGTGTGGCTGTGGCGTGGAGGCCATGTGGCGAACCATCGACGCGAGCTGTCCGGCGGTGCCGTTCGCCAGAGTAGGACCGGCCCAGAAGCCGCGTCCGGGCCAGGCTTGAAGAACCGCCATCGCAACAAGAAACGACCCCATGCAGCGGAGCATGAACCGGCCTGTCCGAGCCCGCTCCCAAAACTCGTCAGGCAGGGCAATCAGCACACCTGCAACAGAGTAGAAAAGAGCGGCCCCCGGGAGTCCGAAGAGGAACGACTGGCCCGGTGCGAAGATCTGCCCGAACGCTTCGCCGAAGATCCATACGACCAGGCCCCACCCGACGCTCAGCACACCCGCGAGCCGCGACCACAGTCCTCTCGGTGCGACGAGAAGCCAAAGTCCGATTCCGACCTGCACCCACACGGCCGCGGCGGGTGCTGTGATCGGGTGGTAGCTCCAGATCGTTGCGAGTTGATTGTCGAGGTGTTGCACCCACGTCGGCGACGAGGCCGCCGCGGGCTGGATGACGTTGGGAGCCATTCCGAGCGGGATCGAGGCCTGGCCTTGGAGGATCCCGTCGAAAATCCACAGGATGCCGAACGACAGGCGAAGAAGGCGGCGGGCGGCAGGCTCGGTCGATGCTGTCGCAGTTTCGCGGGGCGCCGCTGCGGTTCCACCGGGCGCCGCTGTGGACTCAGCGTAGGCCCGCAGACGGCGGGCTCGCAGGACGTTCCAGGCGACCCAGAGCACCGCCAGGACGACCAGGCAGACAAGGCCCTGGCGTAGGAGCAGGCGGTGAAATGCCGTGACGATGAGCGAGTTGGTGGCAGCGAGGCCGGTGTTCATGCCTGGCATGAGGTCGTAGGGTAGCTGGCGTCGGGGGGCTACATCGCGCGCCCGAGGTGACCTGGTCCAGCCTTTCCGCTCCGACGTCACCTACGCTTTGACGCGTGTCAGAGACCGTCCGCTTGGACAGACCCCATGAAGGCGTCGCCGTCGTCACGATGTCCAGCGCTGCCGTGTCCAACTTCGGGACCTCTGCGGGCCGCCTCTGAGCTAGACGCTTGTCACCACTGTGGCCATCCGGGAGGCAGGTCCCCGGTGGCAGGGCTGTTCTGTAGCACCCCGGCCGGCGCGCCGAGTGAGGCCAGAAGGAGCGAGAAGTTGTATCCGAAGGCGGTCGAGTTGGAGCCGTTGAACTGGCCGGCCCCGTAGGCCATGGTGGCGCCGGTCCCAGCGTAGCTTGCCCAACCGGTTTCCACCCCGTCGGGCCCCTCGAACATCGTGCCGAGGACTGTCGAAGCGGTCACCGACTCGCCGAGGGTGACAGACGGGAGGATGTCCTCGGCGGCATAGACGGTTAGCCCGGCGGCTGGTCCGTCAGTGAGGCGGTAGGCGATGAAAGTTGCGCCCGGCCATCCCGAGTTCGTCACCGACAGGACGACCCCGTCCCCGATAGCGTATATGGGCCCGATGCCGCTGTAGTCGACCCCCTGATCGACGCGCTCTGGGTACAGGTTCGATACGGCGCGAAGCGGATTGGCGTACGTTCCTGGGGACGGAACTACCGGCGCCGGGGCCTGGACGAGTTGCAGAACGGGAGCCGTGACCGGTGGGTACGTCGTGACGGGAGCAGCCGTGATTGGGGTCGGAGGTTCGGTTGGCACCGGCGTCGGCGTCGACACCGGCCGGCTTGCGACGCTCTGGGCCGAGGTGTTCGGGGGCGCGACGTTCTCTTGGGGTGGACTTTGGGGTTGGGAATTCTGAGGGGGGACTTCGACTGGAGGGTTGACGGGAGGCGCCGACGTCGTCGCGGGGGCACTTGCCCGGATCTGCACGGCCGCCACCTGCTGCGCGGCTGCGTTGGCCTGCGCCGCCAGAGCAGCCTCGGACGCTTGCTGTGCAGCGGTCTGGCGTGCCTGGGCTGCGGCGAGAAGAACGGCGAGATTGCCCTTGACCTGGCTCAGCGTTGTCTCTTCGGCGTTGAGCGCCTGCTGAGCGGCTGCGCGGTCTGCGTTGAGCGAGGACAGGGCCTTCGTTTCGGCGCCGGCCAGGGCCTTGGTGTGGGCTTCGGCCGATGACACCAGCTTCTGGTCTTGGGCGTAGGCGTGAATGGCGTCCGAGACGTTTACACCTGCGGCGCTCACGTACTCGCTCTCGATCATCGCGGCCTCGGCCTTGGCGGCCAAAGACGGGACCTGCGACACCGAGGTGGCCAGTGACCTCGACCCGTTGACGTATTCGTAAAGGGCGACGGCTCGCAGTCGCGCGGCTGCAGAGGCGGAGGCCACTTGGTCGGAGTGGACTTGGCGTTCCTGGGCAACAAGGTCGCCTTGGAGTGCCGTCAGATGGATCTGCGCCTGATTGGATTGTGCGACCAGCTGCTGGATGGCGGATCCTTCGTCTGCTATCTGGGCTTGGAGTTGGGCGAGCTGGGTCTGATCTGAGGCCACCGTGTTCGCGTGAGCGGCCGGTGCTGCACTAGACAGCACGGCCCCGAACATGACAGCGATGCTGGCCAAAGCCACGCCAACCCGTCGCGACCCATCGCCAAGCCGTCGTGGGGCGGCCTGGTCTACGGTGACCCGTCGCCGGGGATGCCACGATGCCATCAGAGGTGTTTCTCTCCTGTCGATCAGGGCTGCTGGGAAGCGTTTGCTTACGACCAAATCTCGACGCCAGATTGGGCGAACTTGGGGTTTTTCCTGGTTTGCCCCTTTTGCGTGGGTGGCGCTGCGGGGGCGGATGTACTAACCAAGGTGTCCGTGGACCTCGAATTGCATGGAAAAAAGGCAATCGTCACGGGTGCGAGCCGTGGCATAGGCAAGGCCGTGGCGGCAGCACTGCTGGCCGAGGGAGTTTCAGTGGTTATCGGTGCCCGAGGCGAGGAGGCGTTGCGCGCCTCCGCCGACGAACTGCGCACCACTGGCGGCTCGATCGCCGCTGTTACGGTCGATACCGGCGACGACGCTTCGGTGCGTGACTTCGTGTCGAGGGCTTCGGACGTCCTCGGCGGAGTCGACATCCTCGTCAACAGCGCCGCTCGCCCGAGCGGTCAAGCAGCTCCAGCTAAGGTCGTGGACGTCCAAGGAGAGGCATTCTGGGAAGACGTGAACGTCAAAGTCCTCGGCTATCTCCGAATGATTCGCGAGGTTGCACCCGCGATGAAAGCCGCAGGTTGGGGGAGGATCATCAACGTCGACGGCCTGGGTGCGCGCATGACCGGGTCGGTCGTCACGTCGATGCGCAATGCTGCCGTCGCCGCGCTCACCAAGAATGCGGCAGACGAGCTAGGCGGGTCAGGGATCAATGTCGTGGCGGTCAGCCCGGGCGTGGTGCGCACCGAGGCTACCGAGAGGGTGATGTCAGCGAGGGCCGCCGAACAAGGGGTGAGCCTCGAGGCGATGGAGGCCAAAGTTGGTTCGGCGTATGCAATCGGTCGAATCGTCACCGCACGAGAAGTAGCGATGGTAGTGACATTTCTGGCTTCTCCGCTCAGTGTCGCTATCAGCGGGGATGTGGTTGCGTGCGGAGGCGGGGTGAAAGGGGCGATCTACTATTGATGTCGCGGCTCGCGGACTGCGTTGCTCTTGGCGCCGAGGTCAAGTAGGAAACCCGGTTAGGCCGGGGTCGAGCGCTATTTGAAGAGCGTTCAGCGTCATCGCAACCATGTGATAGTGCCCAACGAGCATCGGAAGCTCGATGAGTTGAGCCTCGTCGTATCGTTCGCTCAGGGCGGCCCACGCCGAATCGCTCAGTCGAAAGGTGGCGTGTAATTCGTCCGCCACTTTGATCAGAGTTTCGTCGAAGCCATCCCATGCGCCTGCAGGGACACGTTCGATCTCTTCCCTGCTGAGCCCTACCGAACGTCCGATCACGACGTGCTGTGCCCACTCGTACTCGGCGCGGCAATTCCAGGCTGTCCGCAATATGAGTAACTCGCGGTCGCGCGCTGGCAGTTTCCCAGCCAAAAGTTTTCCTCCGAAGGGCAGCCAACGACGTGTCAGCCCTTCGGCCCTGATCAATGTCGTGAAGATGTTCGCGTCGGCACCGGCGACGGCAACCGAGTCGAGCAGCGCTTGCGCAGACGGCGTACGCTCGTCGGCGGGTAGAGGCAATATCCGGGGCGTGGCGGGCGTGGCGGGCGTGGCGGCCGTGGCGTGCTCGGCGGGCGTGGAGGTCACCGTCGGAGGTTAGCGCTGCATCGTGAGTCCCGCGCTATGCTGCGCTTCGCGGCCGGGGATCGGAGGTTCCGCGTGGTAATCGACCAGACGGGTGCGCCGCAGATAGCGCTCGACGACCCGTCTTCATTCATGCAAGGCCAGCCGCACGACCAGTACGCATGGCTGCGCGGAAACCATCCGGTCTGGTGGCATCCCGAGGCGACGGGACGCGGGTTTTGGGCGGTGACTCGATACGGGGACGTGCAGGCAGTCAACAGAGACACGCAGACGTTCTCGTCGTGGCTCGGTGGGGTGATGCTCCCCGACGCCGACGAGGAGCAGCTTCGGGGCTCGCGTCTGATGATGCTCTTCATGGATCCCCCCGATCACACCCGCTACCGCCGCCTCGTGAGTCGGAGTTTCACCCCGAGGAATGCGCAGTCCTGGAAGGCCAGTATCGATTCGCTCGCCGCCACGATCGTAGATCGGGCCTCAGCCGACGGATATTGTGACCTCGTCGGCGATGTAGCGGGGGAGATGCCCTCGCAGGTGATTGCACGCCTTATGGGAATCCCCGGCGACGACGGCCGCCGCCTGTATCACCTGACAGAGGTGATGCACTCGTCCGCCCCGGAGGTCACCGACTCGGATCGGCTGTCGGCCGTAATCGAGATGCACACCTACGCTACCCAGGTCGCAGCCGACAAGCTCCGCCACCCCGGGGACGACTTGGCGAGCGCCCTCCTTCGGGCGGAAATGTACGGTGAACGCCTGAGCGAGGAGGAGTTCAACTGGTTCTTCCTGCTTCTGGTCAACGCCGGTGGCGACACGACCCGCAATCTCATATCGGGCGGCGTCGAAGCTCTCCTCGACCAGCCGGACCAGATGGCGAAGCTGCAAGGCGACCCGGAGGGGCTCATGGCGAGCGCCGTGGAAGAGTTGTTGCGCTTCGTGAGCCCGGTGGTGCACATGCGCCGCACGGCTAGTGCCGATGCCAGCCTCGCAGGAACGCAAATACAAGCGGGGGACAAGGTAGTGCTGTTCTACGGCTCAGCCAACCGCGATGAATCTGCGTGGTCGAATCCTGACCGTCTCGACCTCGCAAGATCGCCGAACCATCATCTCGCATTCGGGGGAGGCGGCCCTCACATGTGCCTGGGTGCGCACTTCGCGAGGATAGAAACCGCAGCAGTCCTACGAGAGATCGCGACGAAGTGGCGTGACATTGAGCTTGCCGGCACGATCGAGAGACTCCCGTCGACTTTCATAGCCGGCTTGCGGCACCTTCCCATTTCGTTTCGGCTCAGTTCGCTAAACCGTCTGACACATTAACCTTCCACGCGCGCGCCGCCGGGCCGGGTCGTGCATACTCGTGGCGTGGCACGCGCCAGAACTGTATGGGCAGAGGTTGAAGCTTCGAGGACCACACTCGAGGCGATGCTGCGTGCCAGGCCTCGTTTTCACGTCCTGATGCGGGCGGCGGCGCGTGCCTCGACGATCGAGGCTCTCGGCTCGCGCCGCACCCGGCGGCACAATCTTGCGATCGCTGCGTGCGCGGCCGTCGACGCTGCCACGTACGGCTTGCTGAACCGAACCTCGGATCCGCATCTGATCAAGAGGCTCGCTGCAGACCTCGTAGACGTTACCCTTTGGGCAGAAGCCCTGGACGTGCCGTTCGACCCAGCCACGCTTTGTGTCACACCGCTCGGTATCGAGGCGGGTCTGCGGTTCGGGTTCTCGGCGGTTGCTATCCCCCTCGTCGAAGCGGCGGTCGTATCCGGGCTGCGCAAGCTTCGCGGTCGCCGCTCGGGCTGGGAAGCCTTCGTGTGGCAAGCCGTCGCGGTTGCAACCGGATGGGGACTGCGGGCGTACCAACTGAGGTCGCGCAGGGCGGCGGAGGCACGATTCAACAAGGAGTTGTCCGCACGCGAGTCGTATGCCTTCCTGAGCGGTCAAGCGTCGGTTGCGCTCGGGGCGGATACCGTCGTCGACCGTTTGTGGTCTATCGCCCCCCTATTGGCGGCAGTCGGTGCGGCGGCCGGCGGGTTGGACGCGTCGGCTCTTCGCGAATGGCGCAACAAGCTCGGCGATCGGCTTGGTGGTTCCGAAGTGTTCCTCGGACAGGCTCTCCTTAGATGGGAGAATCGCGTCAACGACACGCCCCGCCTCGACCGTGACGTGCACGTTCATGTGACGCCCGGCCACGGGACAGTCGTGGTGTCCCCGAGGCAGTCACGCCAGCTGGAGCTGCACCTCGACCGACTGGGAGTTGTCGGAAGCGTGGAGGTTTCAGTGGTCGACCTCGACCAGGCGGCCATTCCAGGCGCTCCCCGACAGCTGAACATCAACGCCAGCAGGATCGTCTTGGAAGCAGATCCCAGCTGGAAAGCCGGGCCGGTCGATCCGGCCCCCGTGGTGCTCGGTCTTGGCGCGCTGTGGCAACTTTTGTTGCTCTCTGATCTCTACGGTGGTGCGCCCCCCTCTACGGTGCTGCCGTGGGCTACGGCGATGGCGGCGCTCGCCTGGCAAGTTCACCGAGAACCGCCTACCTCCAACGACGGTCGCCACGCGAGAGTGCTCGCCGCTGTCATGGCGATAAGTGCCGGCTGCACTGTCACTACGACGCCTCGCCTCAGGAGTCCTCTGGACGCGAGGGGCCGGCAGCACTACCCGTTCTTCGATGTGGGCAGTACGGCTGTCATTGTGGCGGGATTGTACTGGCCTGCGCTCAGCACAGGCGAGCGGACCACCTTCGTGGCGAGTGCAGTCGCGTTGTCCGCCGTTGGCGTCTCAGCACTTCAAAACCCGGTTCGCTGGATTCCTCTACTCCTCGAACCTATGTGGCTCATAGCGGAAGCCATACCCGCCAGGCTGATGTCCGTCTCATATGAGGAGTTCGCCCGCGACCTGGACGAGCGCCTGGCCGCCTCAATCGCCGAGAGGATGCGAAGTGCCGTTGTTGAAGGCCAGAGGAGCGTCGTGGAGCTCGTTCGAAGTGCAAGGCAGTCAATCGACGCGGCGCTTCCGACCCTTGACGAGCGGACCCGGGCGATTGTGGACGGGCGCCTCGCCCGTGCCGACCAGCTGATGGAGGATCTGTCTCGCAGCGCGTCGGGCACGCTCTGACGGCGCGCTACTGGAGCCGGGTTAGGCTGAGGGCCGGCGAATCAGCAGTCGGCGAGGGTACGTAGAGCTGAGCAGATCAACCTTCGGCCAGACGAGCCCAGGCTGCCAAGTCGGATCGTGAGGAGAGCCTTTGGAACTGATGCAATGTTGTCGAAGGTGGCAACGCTGTCGTGATCGATCCCCTCGTCGGGTCCGATCGGAACGCAGGTTGGAATGTCACGGATGGTGCTCGTGACAGGTGCAACGACCACGTTGTGCAAGACGGGGATCGCTTCGTCGCGCGACACCACGAGGACGGGGCGACGTTTGTCATTCGGCGTCTCTAGGAGCCAAATTTCACCTTGCGCTACCAAGGCTCCGCCTCGGTCATAGCCATAGCGTTCGTCAAAGCCAGTTGGCTGTCGTCGGCTGACTGCGGGAGGTCTAGATAGGAGCAAGCGATCGAGGCCCCGTCTTCAGCCCGTCGAACTGCGTCGGCCAGGCGGACAACCGCTTCTCGGACGACGGCAGATCTGGTCTCGCCGATGCCGGACGCCACCAGCTTGTCAAGCACCACTATCTCCTCGTCGCTGAACCTCGTCGGCACAGGGGTCGTCATACATAGCAGTATACAGTTCGTAGAACGGTATGGAGTGGTCGGCGTAGTGCGGATTGGTGGAATCCCGGCGAGGCTAAATGGCCGTCTCGCCTCCATCTGCGACTAGGACGGTACCTGTGATGAAGCTTGCCTCGTCGGAGAGTAAGAAGCAGACCGGGGCGGCGATCTCGTCCGGTTCGGCGACGCGCTTTTGGGGGTTCGCGGCGCCGAAAGACTTCGCGCCCTCCTCCAGGCTGCCTTGTCCACGATTGAGCATGAGCGGTTCGGTCATGCCGGTTCGGACCCTGCCGGGCGCAACCGCATTGACCCTGACGGTCGGCGCGCAGTCCAGGGACAGCTGGCGCGTGAAGGCAGCTATCGCACCTTTAGCGGCTCCGTAGACGGAGTTTCGCTGCTGGGCGACGAGCGCGGCGACGGAGGCGACGTTGACAATCGAACCGCCACCTTTTGCCCTCATCTGGCTTAGAACGTGCTTGCAGACGAGGAACGTGCCTCCGGCGTGGACCGCCATCATCTTTGTCCAGCTGTCAAGGGTCCAGTCCTCGACGGGTCCGAACTCGGCGTGGCCCGCCGCATTGAGAACGCTATCGACTAGACCGATCTCGCGGCGTGTCTGCTCCAGGGCATCTCGCACCGAAACTTCGTCGGAGACGTCGACTCCGATTCCGACTGCGTTGCCGAGCGACGATGCTACCGACTTCGCTTTCGTTGCGTCGAGATCGGCGACAGCGACAGCTCCGCCTTCCGCCGCGAAGCGTTTGGCGGTGGCAGCGCCGATGCCAGAGCCGCCACCGGTTACGAACAGTACCCGCCCGTCGAACCTCATCAAGTCTCCTCTCGTTTGACCATCCATGTAGTTCGAATGGCGGTGATCCGATTGCGCTGCCGAGCACGGTCCTTTGTCTGTCTCATCAGTCGACGAGCGCTGCGTACACCAGCGACTTGAGTTGGCCGGCGAAGTTGAAAGTTCCCGACGGGAGCAGCTGCGTCATGAACACCACTACGAGATCCTCGACGGGGTCGACCCAAAACGTCGTGGACGCCGCTCCGCCCCACATGTACTCGCCGGCGGAGCCGATCACCCCGGTAGCCGCAGGACCGGTCGATACCGCCATCGCCAGGCCAAAGCCGCGACCCTCGAAGCCGGTCTCGCCGTAGCTGCCTGGAAGGGCGAAGTCCGACATTGTCCCTCCGCCCGGAAGGTGGTTCGTGGTCATCAGCTGGACTGTCTTCCGGCCGAGGATGCGCGTTCCGTCGAGCTGTCCTCCAGAGCGCATCATCTCGGCGAATCGCAGATAGTCGCCGATCGTCGAAACGAGGCCGCCCCCGCCGGCCAGGAACGTCGGCTCGGTAAGGTAGACGCTTTGTGCAGGGTCGTCGACGAGCACCAGTTCCTTGCGGTAGCTGCGAGTGTACGCAGCGGCGAACCGGCCAACGTCTTTCTCGTTGACCTTGAACGCAGTGTCGTGCATTCCCAGTGGCGCGAATATCTCCCTGCGAAGGTACTCGTCGAAACGGATCCCTGAGATGATCTCAACCAGTCGACCGCAAACGTCGAGTCCAAGAGAGTAAAGCCAATGCGTTCCCGGATGAAAGCGCAGAGGCGTCCGTGAGAGGCGTTCGGTCATCGAAGCAAGATCGGCGTCGACGCGGAAACGGGCGCCCGCCCTACTCGCCAAGGGAGCCACTTCGAGGTCGGCGTTTCCCTCGCCGTAGCCGATACCCGACATATGCATCATGAGGTCCCGGATCTGCATGGGTCGGGCGGGCCGCACAAGGCGAGTACTGCCGTCCTCGCCAACCTCGGCCACCTCGAGGCCCGCCCATCCGGGTAGAAAACGAGACACGGGGTCGGTCAGGGCGAAAGCGCCCCTCTCATAGAGCGTCATCAGCGCGACGGCTGTGATCGGCTTGGTCATCGAGTAGATACGCCAAATGGTGTCCTCGCTTACCGCGACCTTGCGTTCACGGTCCGCATACCCGATCTCGCAATAGTGAGCGAGGACACCGCGACGCATGACCGCCACCTGGCATCCGGCTATCTTGCCTCCTTCGACGTATCTCCGGCGAAGGTGCTCGTCGATCCGCGCGAGTCTGACTGGGTCGAGTCCGACGGCGCTCGCGTTGGTCTTCACCAGCGCAAGGCTAGCCTTTGTTGAATCGGGCTTTCACGGAGACCTGGTTGTGGATCCCGGCGCCCATCTTGGCCCACGTCATGCCCCACTGGCTGCGATCTATCGGGAATTCGGCAGTGACGTCGACGGTGTCGGTCGACGCTCGGAACTCCGCCGGTACCGTGAGTGGTCTTGTCTGGCCGTGCACGTTCAACGTGCCGGTCAGTGTGGCCCTACCTGGACCGCTCAGGTGCGACGAGGTGAACTCAAAGGTCATCGTGGGAAACTTCGTCGTGTCGAAGAAGTCGGCGCTCTGGAGGTGATCGTCGCGTTTCTTGTTCCCCGTCGATACCGAGGACATATCAACTTCGAAGCGCCCGCTCACCGCTTCCCCGTCGCCTACCACCCCGGAGCCGGCCAGAGCCTTGGCGGTGCCTTTGACGTTCATGACCCACATAGCCTTGGTTCGGAACTCGATCGTCGTCCGGCTTGGGTCGAGCACCCACGTTCCGGTGAGCGACGCCAAGTCGGTTGCGCTGTTGTTGGTAGAGCTCACTGCGTTCCTCCATCGTCAGTTCGGATATCCGAATAGTTTGGTTATCCGAAGCATAGTATCGGCTTGGAAGCAGTAACGTGGGAATGTGTCAAAAAATGAGGCGCGGTCGATGGCAGTGGGTCATGGCCTTGATGGCACCTCCGCGGAGTTCGATCCGCCGGCCGAACCAACATGCAGCGTCCACGAAGGCGTTCGCAACCTTGTGCAACTTCTGCCGAGGGTGATG
Source organism: Actinomycetes bacterium (assembly GCA_021838305.1). Taxonomy (GTDB): domain Bacteria; phylum Actinomycetota; class Acidimicrobiia; order Acidimicrobiales; family Palsa-688; genus JAJZAM01. The sequence continues at coordinate 18,789 of JAKCEB010000003.1, forward strand.
CGAGGACTGCGACGCAAGGATGCGCCCAACGTCGACAGCGGATCCGGTCTCGGAAATCGGCATCGGTCGATGCTTGCGGCAATCTTCGAAGGCGAAGCCACCGTCGGTGCTCTCGCCGAGTCTCTCGGGCTGAATCTCGCCACCACAAGCGGTCTCGTCGCCGACTTGGAGCGGGCCGGCTTCGCCGAGCGCTATAGCGATCCAGCAGACAGGCGGCGCACGATCGTGGGTGTGCCTGCTGCGCGGCGGTCTTGCGCGCAGAAGTGGCTAGATGGTTCCACTGCTCCACTCGTCCGGGCCCTCGAGCATTTGAGCTCCGAAGAGCGCGCCGCGCTCGTCCGGGCGATGACATTCCTGGATACCGAATTGAATACTCCTGGTCGCCATGCCGGCGAGTAACCCACACTCGGCCGTTTCGCCGTTGGACTCTGCAACTTCGCCTGTTCTGCGTCGCCGTGTGCTTGTGTCAGGACGCGTCCAAGGTGTCGGCTACCGCCAGACATGTGCAGAGGTTGCCCGCCGCAACGGCGTACAGGGTTGGGTGCGCAACCGTCGCGACAGACGCGTCGAAGCTTTGCTGGAAGGGCCAGCCCCCGCAGTTCATGCGGTGATCGAATGGTGCCGGCAAGGTCCGCTCGGAGCGGTGGTTAGCGACGTCGAGGTCGTCGAGGAGACTGGGGTCGAGGTGCTCGTGGGATTCAGGATCGCATCCACCGTTTGAACGGGTGCGGTGTGCCTCGGGTGTGGCTAAGACTTCTAGGTTTCACACGGACGTAACAGAGGTAGCCACGCGGTCGCGTGGGTGCCAAGTATCCTCGTGGCCATGCTGATCGACCTGGGACGCTTCGACATTTGAATCTGAGCCCTCACGAGAAGGACAAGCTGCTGCTCAGTGTGGCAGCAATCGTCGCTAGAGATCGACGTACCCGGGGAGTCCTGCTCAACCATCCTGAAGCGGTGGCGATCATTGCGAGCCATGTGATCGAAGGGGCGCGCGACGGTCGGAGCGTGGCCGAGCTAATGACCGAGGCGAGGAGCATCATCAGTCGCTCGGAAGTGATGGAAGGTGTTCCTGAAATGCTCGACCAGGTGCAAGTCGAGGCGACGTTCCCAGACGGCACCAAGCTCGTCACCGTCCATGAGCCGATCCCTTGATACCAGGTGAGATCATCACCGGAGACGAGCCGATCGTGATCAACGCGACTCGCACTACGCGGCGAGTCCTCGTCGTCAACACAGGCGACCGGCCGGTGCAGGTCGGTTCTCACTACCACTTTGCCGAGGTCAACGATGCATTGGATTTCGATCGGACCGTAGCTCGCGGGACGCACTTGGGCGTTGCGGCCGGGACGAGCGTGCGCTTCGAGCCGGGGATCGATCAAACCGTCGAGCTCGTTGACTTCGGAGGCAGGCGGTTCGTCGCAGGATTTCGTGGGCTCTTCGCAAGCCGGTTAGATGACTAGCTTCCTACGATGACTACGATCGGCCGCGATCGCTACGCCGATTTGTACGGCCCAACTTTGGGTGACCGCATAAGGCTGGCCGACACTGACTTGCTGATAGAGGTCAGTGAGGATCGCTGCGGAGGTCCCGGGCTCGCCGGCGACGAGGCGGTATTCGGCGGAGGCAAAGTCATCCGGGAATCCATGGGCCAGGGAAGCATGACCCGCCTAGCAGGCGCTCCGGACCTGGTGATAACCGGCGCGGTCATCCTCGACCATTGGGGAGTAGTAAAGGCAGACGTCGGGGTGCGCGACGGGCGCATCGTCGGTATCGGCAAGGCGGGAAACCCCGACGTGATGGATGCCGTAACGCCAGGGCTCGAGATCGGTCCGTCGACAGAGATAATCGCCGGGAACGGCAAGATTCTCACAGCCGGGGTCATCGACTGTCATGTTCATCTCATCTGTCCCCAGATCCTCGAGGAGGGTCTTTCGGCTGGGGTCACCACCGTTATCGGAGGAGGAACAGGTCCAGCTGAGGGCACGAAGGCTACGACCGTAACCCCGGGGGCGTGGTGGCTTGCGAGGATGCTCGAGGCTCTCGACGACTGGCCAGTAAACGTCCTGTTGCTTGGCAAGGGCAACACAGTCTCCGAAGAGGGCCTGTGGGAGCAGCTTCGAGCTGGAGCTGCGGGCTTCAAACTTCACGAAGACTGGGGAACCACACCGGCAGCCATCGACGCCTGCCTCAAGGTTTGCGACGCTGCCGGAGTCCAAGCGGCTATCCACACCGACACTCTCAACGAAGCCGGCTTTGTTGAGTCTACCCTCGATGCAATCGCCGGCCGCGTGATTCACGCCTATCACACTGAGGGTGCAGGGGGCGGTCACGCCCCGGACATCATCCGGGTCGCCGGCGAGCTCAATGTCCTGCCCTCGTCTACAAACCCGACCCGCCCGCACACGATCAATACCATCGATGAGCATCTCGACATGCTGATGGTGTGCCATCACCTAAATCCGAATGTCGCGGAAGACCTCGCATTTGCTGAAAGCCGCATCCGACCGTCGACGATCGCCGCCGAGGATCTCCTCCACGATCTGGGGGCTATCTCCATGATCGGCTCGGACTCACAGGCAATGGGACGTATCGGCGAAGTGGCTCTGCGGACCTGGCAAACCGCGCATGCAGCAAAACAACGTTGGGGATCGCTGCCCGGCGATGGTCGGGCTGACAACGTCCGGGCTCAGCGATACATCGCCAAGTACACTATCTGCCCGGCGGTCGCACATGGAATCGACTTGGACGTCGGGTCGGTGCAAGTCGGCAAGATGGCAGATCTCGTCTTGTATCATCCTGCATGGTTCGCAGTGCGGCCTTCGCTCGTCATCAAAGGCGGGGTTATCGCTCGAGCCGCAATGGGCGATGCGAACGCATCTATTCCAACACCGCAACCGGTTTGGTCGCGCCCAATGTTCGGGTCACACCCGAAAGTAGCTGGTGCGACCTCAGTGGCGTTTGTCGCACTAGCTGCAATTGAAGATGGGCTGCAGGATCGACTCGCAGTTAGGCGAAGCCTTGTGGCGGTCCGTGACACCCGCCGACTCTCGAAGGAGGATCTTCCCAACAATACGGCCCGGCCGGAAATCCTTGTCGATCCGGACACCTTCCAGGTACGGGTGGATGGGACAGTCGTGACCGAGCAGCCGGCGACCGAACTGCCAATGGCTCAGCGCTACTTCCTGTTCTAGAACTTGAAGATGCTCCGCTTACCATGACCTCTGCCGTGCTACTTCTTCTCATGGATGGGCGTTTTCCAGCTGGTGGCCACGCTCACTCGGGAGGTCTCGAAGCGGCAGTGGCGGCTGGCCTAGTACGAGGTCTACCGGAACTGTACGAATGGCTCACGGGGCGACTGGTGACGCTAGGTAGCGTAGAAGCGGCGTTTGCAGCGGCTGCATGGTCGAATGCACAAATGGCTGTTGAGGCTACTGGTGTCTGTGCGTGCTCTGCCTCCTTGCGGTCGAAGGTGGAGCGGCGCTGGATCTCACTGGATCGCGAGCTTGTTGCGCGAACCATATCTCCGGCCCAGCGGGCCGCGAGTCGCGCGCAGGGAAGGGGACTGGTTCGGGCGGCGCAACGCTGCTGGTCCTCGGACGTGATTGAGGAGATGGCGGAGCACCTCCAGACCACGACGGTGTCCGAGTCGCCGTTTGGAGTGGGGCCAATGTGGCCGATCGCGTTCGGGGCAACCGGATACGCCGCCGGGCTGTCAGTCGAGGAGGTAACGTTGGGCGCCTGTTCTGCTTCCATACAAGGTCCCGCATGGTCATCGACGCGACTCCTCGGCCTCGATCCCCTTGGCGTGGCTGATTGCTTAGCTCGATTAGCCCCTGCCATCGAGAAGACTGCTGAGGGAGCGCGTCAGTGGTCGGATTGGGCTCTGAGCCCCGGGGAGCTTCCTTCCGCATCGGCACCTCTCCTCGAGATTGGTGCTGAAGACCATGCCAAGTGGGAGGTGCGACTCTTTGCATCCTGACAGTTATGGCGCGGGCCGTCCGACTCGGTCGTTGCGGGTCGGTGTCGGTGGCCCGGTCGGCAGTGGAAAGACTGCCTTGCTTGCCGCTCTTTGCCGAAATCTAACGCCTGACCTGTCCGTGGCGGCTGTAACCAACGACATATACACGACTGAGGACGCAAAGATACTCCGTCGAACTGGAGTCCTGTCAACGGATCGGATCGTGGCTGTAGAAACAGGTTGCTGCCCGCACACCGCGATCCGCGATGACATTACTGCCAACCTCGACGCTATTGAAGCGCTCGAAGCGCGAATCGGGGACCTCGACGTGGTGCTCCTCGAGTCAGGCGGGGACAACCTGACCGCCACGTTCAGTACGGGGTTGGTTGACGTTCAGATCTTCGTTATAGACGTTGCTGGCGGTGACAAAGTGCCCCGCAAAGGTGGACCCGGCATTACCTTCTCGGACCTGCTCGTAATCAACAAGACCGACCTAGCGCCGTACGTCGGAGCGGACTTGGATGTAATGGAGCGTGACGCAGCAGTAGCACGGAGAGGTAAGCCGGTCCTCTTCACCAGTTTGGCTGAAGATCCAAGGGCCAGCACCGTGGCCGGGTGGCTTCGCAGCCGACTGAGGTGAGAGCACGAACGGAAGTGATTTTTGGACCTCCTGCCGGTGTCGGCGGGAGGTATCGCGTCGAGCGGATGACGCAGACGCCACCATTTGCTTGGAGGATGACTCCAGAAGCGATGTTCATGGTGGGAAGCGCAGCAGCGCCAGTCGGCAAAGACGATCTTAGAATCGACCTCACGCTACATTCGGGTGCGGACGTTGCCGTCCGTTCGGCGGCAGCAATGGTGGTCTGGGCTGGCGAGGGAACGAACCATCACGTATCGGTGAGGGTCGGCGACGAAGCGAGCCTTGATTGGCAGCCGGAGCCAGTGATCGTCACTGGCTCGGCGTGCCACTATCAAAGCACGAGGATCGAACTTTCGGGAAGTGCAGCGCTCCATTGGAGGGAAATTATGGTCCTCGGGCGCCATGAGGAGAAGGTAGGGATGCTGAGATCGACTCTCGACGTGGAGCGAGATGGCGTTGCGCTTTTGCGCCACAGTCTTGCTATGGGGACCGACTCTTGCGCGTGGGACGGCCCTGCAATCCTTGGCCCTGCGCGAGTCCTCGCACTTGACCTTACGGTTGGTGACGCCGCGGAGGCAGATGCCCGCCGGAGTGGACCGGGTTGGGCAGTGATGCCTTTAGGTGGTGGGTCTGCTTCATTAGTCCTCGCCGTCGGGAAGACGGTCGATTCAGTGCGGACGGCCCTGGCGGAACAGGTGCATGTTCACATTCCAGTAACAAGGCCGAAATCACTTAGAAACCCCCCTCGCCTAGCAGCTGAGTCAAGGAGATAGACGCAATACCCGAGTCGCGGGCACGATCAGTGCCGGAAGCTGGCGAGGAACAATCGATGGGAAGGAGTTTCGCACTAAGCGGGCCGAAAAACTGAATATGTATGTGCCTAGGGTTCCGCACCGATCTCGGTGGCTGGTCCGAGAGGCGCACACGGAGTATGTCGAAGATGTCAAAGAGTGTGGCAAATACGACGTCGCAGTTCTGGGTGCCCCTCACGATGCCGGAACTACCTACCGGCCCGGAACTCGGTTCGGACCTCAAGGCATGCGGCGGATCTCTGCGCTCTACGGTTCGTACAGCTTCGAACTCGGTGTGGACTTGCGGGAGTCGATAACTATCGCCGACCTAGGCGATATCTTCACCATTCCCGGGAACATCGAGAAGAGCTTCGACCAGATTGCAAAAGGGGTATCCCACGTGTTCGCCTCCGGCGCCTTTCCGGTCGTCCTTGGCGGGGGCCATTCCATCGGCTACCCGACCGTTCGCGGCGTCGCAGAACATCTCTCCGGTAATCTCGGGATCATCCATTTTGACCGTCATGTCGACACCCAGGAAACGGATCTCGATGAGCGTATGCATACGACGCCTTGGTATCACGCCACTGATCTTCTGAACGTTCCAGCTAAGAATCTGGTCCAGTTAGGCATCGGTGGATGGCAGGCGCCACGGCCTGGCGTCAAGGTTTCGCGTGAGCGGGAGACGACCATATTGACCGTGAATGACTGCGTCGAGATGGGAATGGAAGCTGCAGCCGAGCGTGCGTTGGAGGTTGCGTGGGATGGGACAGACGCAGTGTGGTTGTCGTTTGACGTCGACTGCCTCGACGTTGCCTTCGTCCCGGGGACCGGCTGGCCCGAGCCCGGCGGGTTCCTGCCGAGGGAAGTGCTCGAACTGGTCCGGCGCATCTCCGAGCCGGGACTGGCTGGAATGGAGATCGTAGAATGCTCGCCTCCTTATGACTCGGCTGACATCACGTCATTGGTAGGAGTGCGAGTGATCTGCGACGTGCTCGGAACGCTGGTCCGCAGCGGAAGGCTACCTAGAGGCGACCGTTAAATGACTGACGGACTCCCAACGAAGATCGTTCCGCTGACGCTCGGATGGGAGTTCGTTCCTCGTTCCGTATCGGTCTTCGGCGACGAGTCGGGCTCAGTGCTGTGCGAACCGGTCCCAGGGGTGCTCGTCGAGACACCAGCCGGCTGGGTGTTGCTCGACACCGGGTACAACACGGCCCTGATCTGGGATGCGGCTCTAGCAGCTCGCTTCCATGGTCGGGGCCGTCTTCCAACGCTGCCCGGAAGTGGCGATCCGCTCGAGCAGGCCTGTCGAGCTGCGGGGGTGGCTTTCGACGATATTGTTTTGGTTGCGGTAAGCCACCTCCACCTCGACCATGCCGGGGGTTTGAAGCACTTTTCGGGTCGGTCTACGCCGGTAGCGGTCCAGCAGGCAGAACTGGACTTTGGCCTTCACGCCCCACATCCGGTCGCCGAGTCACACGGCATATATAGGATCGACTTCGACGATCCGAACTTGCAGTGGAGAACGCTCGATGGTGACACCGCGCTTATGGCGGGTGTCACTGCCATATCAACTCCTGGTCACACGCTCGGCCATCAGAGCTTTTTCGTTGAACTGGACCCCGACGTCGGCGGCGGGGGATACGCCTTCGCATTCGACGCTGCCGATCTCACCGTGAATCTCCGCGACGAACTTTCTCCGGGGGGTCTTGTTGATGCCACCCCCGAAAGCGCTGTCGCCTCGATTCGGCGCTTCAAGCAGTTGGCGGTGTCGCGCGGTTTGGCCATGGTGCCCGGGCACGACCCCGACGTGTGGCCGGAGCTGACGAGCGTCCTTGGTGGAGTCGCGTTATCACCATGCGGAAAGACTGCGAGGTAGTGGTCGGTCCAATCGGCTGAGGTTGGCCAGGAATTGTTGCCATATTTATGGCCGCGCCCTACAGCCTATCGGCGAGATCAAGACCTAGCTCTGGTCTGGAGCAAGCTTTCAAGACCCGTGTCATCTACGGGTAAGTCACACAAGTCGGCAGGTAGCAGCAGCATCGCCGAGGTTCCTGCTGGCGATGAAACTCTTCGTTTCTCGCGTCGAACGGGACCAGGACGACATCCGGGAGCTTTATCGGCTGTGCGGGTTCACTACGGCCGAGGAGGGACTGCACGTGGTTGCTGCCGCCTACCCGTCGCGGAGCATCCCGCCTCGCAGTCGATTCATGGTCGAGGAGATGTATCCCACCATCGAGCGTGGCACCGATCGAGAGGGACCCGACCTGGGAATGGGACTTTGATTCCCGCTCCGGTCGATTAGCTCAGGCGCTCAGGCCCGGTCGAGAGCCCCGGGGTCACCCGATCACCGTACCGACCACGGTTGCGGGAAGTGTGGCCCTCTTTATGGCCACACTTCATGGACATTTGGACATTCGTTCCGACCGAAACGAGTCATCCGGCGGTGTCAGGTTGGCGCCAACGGCATTTACCCTCGTACGGCAAGGGTCTTCTCCGAGTTGCGGACGAGTCCACCCGAGATTCGTGTAACGAGCGGGGTGGTTACGAAATCCCAGAGGCCCAGGTAGGAGGGCTAGCGCCTTGGACGGCTCCCGAGGCCGTGCACGGGATTCGGCCCTCTGCGTGCACACCTCCGCACAGGGCGCAGCGGCATGCTCGCAGGCTCAACGGCGGCGACCTCGGCGCATCGCGTCGGTTCGCTTCACGAAGTCTCCCGACGTGACCACCGGCGTTCCCCGCCACGGGGACATCGACAGCAGGTCGTGGTCGTCGCTCACGATCAGCACTGACCCGCTGGCCGCAGCGCACTCAAGGATCCGGTTGTCCTCGTGGTCTTGGCAGTCGCTGACCGTGATCTGGGGCTCGATGACATCTCCACCGGAGGCAAAGGCGATCTCTGCAAGCACGGCGACATAGTCCTCTGCCTGCTGTTCTTCCCAGCCGTACCCGTCGGGTGGAGTTCCTACGAGGACTCGCACGACGTTAGTGAGGATGTGCTCGCTGAGGAACAACCCGAACTCCCGGGCGTCGTTGAGGATGCCGACCACGTTGGCGGCCAGGTTGCCCCGCACGGGCGGAGGTGACGGCCATGACCGGAAGTCGTCGTTGCCACCCGCAACTGCGCTGACCAGGACATTGACGTCGACTGTGACGGGTTGGCTCACCGCCTTCTCAGGGCGCGCCGCACGACCTGCACCGCGTCTACGTGGGAGAGGCCCGCTGCGGCGGAACGCTCAACGCCGTACGCCTGCAACTCGGCGAGCCGACCGGCGCGGTCGACCACCTCCATCTGATGCATCGCCTCGCGCAAGAAGGCCGACCGGTTCCCGTGCCCGAACCGCTGAGTGAGCCGCTCCAAGCGAGGTTCGTCCTCCTCGGCGACGGCGAAGCCGATGGTCTTGGTACTCATGCCTCCCACTGTACCCATATTGCACTCCAGATGCAACGAGGGTTGGCCGGGATTCGTCCATCCGTTCCGTCGTGACGCCTATGGGCCGGTACTCTATGCACATGTCCATCTCGGTCGACGAGCTTCGTGCGCTGGGCGCCCGGGTGCGGGCCGAGGCCGAGGCCGCAGGTGAGTTGGCAAGGCCGGGCGCCTCCCACTGGGATCTTCCGAGGGAGGCGCGGGAAGCGCTTCTGGACTACCTGCACTCGGGCGCGTACGACGAAGCCGCGCGAGCCTGCATCTCAGACGAGCCAGAGATCTAGGCTCTCACTCTGTTGTTCGTCGTCGACGATCGCCTTCTCTTCGAGGTTGTCGCAGAGAGCGAAGCGGACGCGATGCCTCCCTACCTGGAAGCTGGGGATCGGGGCGAGTTGTACACGACGGGCTACTGGTACTGGCGTCTCGCTCGGGCGATCGCCCATCCAGTTGGCGGCGCACTCTCCGGTCCCTTCCGGAACCTGACTGAGGGAGTGCAACGGATGGTCGCAGCGGCGATGGCCGATCTGCCGCCGAGCATCGGGATTCTCAACCTCCGGCGGCTGGTTCCGATCATGGCCGCGCTCCCCGGCAACTTGAACGTTCTCACGGCGGAGGCAATCGCTACGGCTGTTGCCATCGATGGGACGATCCTCGTGACAACGGAGTCGGAGATGCTCAGCCGGGTCGCCGTGGCTGCGAGCGTTCCGGTCGAACTCGTCACATTGGGTCAGTAGCAGACTTTGTGCGGGTTGATCCGCCCAGTCGTCTGGTCGTTGTTCTAGATCGAGCGGCTCCCACTCGGCCAGTACGGAGCTTGCATGGCGATCGGTACGCGATCCGTGGGGTTGGCCAGAATTTTCGTGGCTCCTCTCCCATGGTCAGGACCTCGTCCTTGCCCGCCTGAACAGTAGTGGTGTCCGTCGCGTTGCCAAAGTCGACGTGCCCAAGGAGAACTTCGGGACGCGACCGGCCATCGTGATTGATCCCGCCGATCGGCTGATATACCAAGCCTTGGTCGATCGTGAAAGTCGCAGGTTAATCTCATCGAGGAGCTGCTCGATAATCCTTCCACCGCTGATAGGACGCTCGTCAAGTTCGGCGCTTGGTTCCGCTCACCGACCGGGCGACGTAGTCGTAGCGCCCAGTGGAAGGGTCGCGTCCGAATCCGAGCGACACCCGCACCTGCCAGTGCTCGTCGCCCCGGTCTCGGATGCTCCCGTGCATAGCGAACCGGTAGCACGGATTATGGACAGATTATGGACAGATTATGTATGGACAGCGAACCAGCCAGCGAATTCACCGCCGAAGCAAAAACAGTCTCTGACCTGCGGAGGGAGAGGGATTTGAACCCCCGGGGACTTGCATCCCAAAGCTTTTCAAGAGCTTCGCATTCGGCCACTCTGCCATCCCTCCCGGAATGTCCATTGAGACTATCCGCTTGTCGAGCGGGGGATCGCCCCTCTCACCATTCCGGCCACCACTGCGACGGGGCCTCGGGACTGGGATTCAGTCGTCACAACCGTCGTCTAGCCTATGGCTCCTTCTGGAAGGTGCTTGGAGGCCAATGGGTAAGCGCAACAGGGAGCGACGCGAGGCGAAGAAGCGCCAGAAGGACTTGCGCCGGAGCCGGTCCCGGCTGGGGGGTAGCCCTGATTGGGAATCCGCTGGCGTCGAGGGGTCTGCGAGTCGAGGACGGCCAGACTTTCGCTCGATCCTCCTGACTTACGGCCGAGCGTTCGGTGTCGCGGAGGCCGCCGAACTGCTTCCCGGCTTGGAGTCTGCGCTGCTACACGAGGCTTCGATGGTCGGCAGGGCTGCGGCGTCGCTCGTGTATGGAACGGTAGTGGGCGAGTGCTTGGCCGCGGTCTGGGAAGGCGGATGGCAACCGGGGGAAGTGTCGCGAGTGGTCAGGCGGAGATTGACCGTCCGCCACGCCGATCTTCTCGCCACCGCCTTCGCTGCCTACAATTGGCCGAAAGCTCAGATGCCCCCAAGGTGGGCCGCTCAACTCAGCGAGCTTAGTGCCACCGAGCGTGCCCCAGGATCGGACCAAGCATGGCTGACAAGCTGGGCGGACGCTGCGGGCCTCGACTGGCCGGAAGCACTGATAGCAGGGGCGCAACTCCTCGGAGTCGTCTCGGTCCTGCATCGGCTCGAACCATTGATCGCGAGACCTTCGCAGTGGTCCGAGCACGCCGGGACGACCGGGCCGAGCGGTCTGGTAGACGAGTCTGTCCTGGCCAAAGTAAGGGCGCTTCTAGCAAAAGCTGAATCCACTACTTTCGAGGAAGAAGCCAATGCCCTCACTGCCAAGGCGCAAGAGCTCATCTCCCGGCACGCTATTGACGATGCGCTTGCGCAGGGCGCTGGCCATCAACCGCGCGAGGTCCCGCGCGCCCAGAGGATATGGGTGGACGATCCTTACGCTTCCGCCAAGGGGCAGCTCCTCGCAGTAGTGGGAGCGTCCAATCGCGCCCGTGTCATTTGGGACGCTACCTACGGCTATATGAGCGTCGTAGGTTTCGAGTCGGACCTGGAGGCAGTCGAGATACTTTTCACGTCACTCCTCGTGCAGGCGTCGCACGCCATGCTGGCCCGAGGGAAAGTGTCGGACGAACGAGGCCGCTCCAGGACTAGATCGTTCCGTCAGTCTTTCTATCTGGCTTTTGCTAGCCGAATTCACGAAAGGTTGTCGGCGGCCAGCCGGGAGGCGGCAACTCAAGCGTCCGCTGACCTGGGTCGAGAGGTGCTGCCGGTGCTTGCGAGCCGCCAGGATGATGTCGACGCAGCCATGAAGAGGATGTTCCCTTCGGTACGCACGATGGCAGGCCCGGCAGCCAGCAATGCCGAAGGTTGGAACGCTGGTCGAGTCGCCGCTGAGATGGCGTCACTCGGCCCGAAACACGAGGAACTCGCGACTTCGTAGGCGGCTTCAAGGAATGTCGGCCGTCCCCGTCCTGAAGGGCTAGCGGCTACCCACTACCGTTAGTCGCTAGGTCTCGGGCAGGCGGTCGGGCTGGGCGCCCCGATTCAGCGAGCAACCCTGACGGTGATAGCCGCCGTCACACATCGAGCCGCATTCCGGACAAAGTAATCCGGCCCAGCACGCTGGGTCGCCGGCTTCGGTGGTTGCTTCGGGGTTGCCGCGCTCCCGTAGAATCGACGCTACGTCTGTGCTGTCGGGCCGCATCCCCGAATGGGCACCGCTGCTCAGATGCCGACGATCCTTGACGGGAGGGCCATCCACGCGCTGACTATACCGAGTCTCGTCTCGCTGAATCAGTGCCGCCCAGATCTTTTTGCTGGGTGAGCGGGTTCGTTGCAGATTCAGCCCTGAATCCCCTCGTCGCGCTTGGCGAGATCATAGATTGGTACTTTATACAGCTATAGACTGTATAAAGTACCAATCTATCATGGAGTTAAAGCAGAAGCGACTTAAGTGGCACACAAATAGAAGAGCTCTCGGATTTCGGCGGCAGGGTTAAGCCTTCAGTCAGCTGTCCCCGCTCGCGTCCCACGTGTTCCAGTACGTGAGGGACTCGACCGGCGGTCGCGACGCCGGTTTGAAGGCGTTGCCGACCGTATAGGCCACGGGAAGCAGCGCGACTTGGGTGACGGAATCGTACGGGATGCCGAGCACCTCGGCCGCCTCGCGCTCTTTCACGAGATGAAGCGTCGTCCATGCAGAGCCGAGCCCACGGGAGCGCAGGGCGAGCATGAAGCTCCAAACGGCAGGGAGGATCGATCCGTAGATCGAAGCGGACATGGCGTTGACGGTGCTCTCCGCTCGGCCCTGGATGCACGGCACCACGTGCACCGGAACCTTCTCGAGGGTTTCGGTCAGGTGGATGGCGCTCTCGTAGACACGCTTGGTCTGTGGATCCATCGCTTGCGACGCGGATGCCCTCAGGTAACCTTCGCCCCCTTCCCGGTAGAGGCGGGCGAGTTCTCGGCGCTTGTCGGCGTCGGTGACAACCATCCACCGCCAACCCTGCGAGTTGCTGCCCGTAGGGGCTTGCACCGCCAGGCGCAGGCACTCGAGCAGCATCTCAGCCGGTACTGGTCGGTCGAGGTCTAGGCGCTTGCGGACCGACCGCGTGGTCGATAGGAGCCTGTCCGTTACCGCCAGGTCGAACGGCGGGGAGGATGGCGCAGCGGAGGACAGGTCTGGTTCGTAAGTCAAAGGTTCCCCCCTTGTGGTTCGGCCGAAGCGGTATCGGAAACGATGAGTGAGCGTATTGCATCGATCCAGCGGTCCGCTTCCTGCCACGCCTCCCGCGCTGCTCGGCGTATTCCGTCCCCGTGGTAGCCCGCAGCCGGGTAGGAGCCCAGGAACTTTAGGGAGCGGAGACTTGCATGCAGGTCTCGAAGGCAGTCGGCAACGATCTCGTCGCCGACGTGGCCTTCGAAGTCGATCAGAAAGCAGTATTCGCCGAGTCCCTGCTTCGTCGGCCTCGACTCGAGCTTGACGAGGTTCAGGTCCCTCGCAGAGAACTGGCCGAGTATCCCATGCAGAGATCCCGGATGGTCCGAGGACTGGAAGCAGACGACGCTGGTCTTGTCGTGGCCGCTCGGCGCCGGGATGCGCGTGTCGGAGCGGGCGACGAGCACGAAGCGCGTCATGTTGTCGGGGTTGTCCTCGATGCCTCTGGCGAGTACCTCAAGGCCGTAGATGGATCCGGCGAGGGTGGTGCCGATGGCAGCGGCGAAGCGCTGCGTTCCAGGAGCAGCGGAGACCCCCTCGCCGGCGTCCGGGCCTCTCGTGGTAGCGCCGGCGGGGCCGGCAACCGCCACCTGTCGGACGGCTTCCGCGGTCGATGTCGCTGCTACCTCGTCGACGTCAGGTAAGTGCTCGGCGAGCCACGTCCTACACTGCGCCGTCGCGTGAGGGAAGGAGACCACCTGGCGTATCGCATCGAGGCTGACCCCTGGAGGTGCAAGCAGGTTCTGAGTCACCGGCAGGACGGTCTCGCCGACGATGATCAGGTCTCGGTCGAAGACGAGCTGGTCAGTGGTGATGGACACCGATCCCTCGATGGAGTTCTCGATGGCGACGAACCCGTAGTCCACCTCGCCCGACGAGACCGCTTCAAAGACTTGAAAGAAGGAGGGCATGGCTACTAAGCGTGCCGACGCGAGCCCGGGCTCGCTTCGAAGCGCTTCCTCGGTGAACGTCCCGCTTGGCCCGAGAAAACCGACCTTTGCGTCTGAGGAGACAATGCCAGTCATTGCCGGGCAGGATAGGGGATATGGACGTCGCCGCAATTCGTAAGCTGCTGGACCGCCTGACCGGGGGGGAGGTCGACGCGGACGAGGTCGTCCGTCTCCTGCGCTCGCTGCCGTACACGGAGATGGGATACGCCACTATCGACACCCATCGAGAACTGCGACAGGGCGCGCCCGAGGCGGTATACGGCCCGGGGAAAAGCCCGGACCACTGCACAGGTATCATCGGTGAGCTGCTCTCGAGCGGTGACGGGCCGGTCCTGCTCAGTCGCGCAACGCGCGAGCAGATCGACGCGGTGACGGCCCAATTTGCTGGTGCCGAGATCCATGGTGGAACCGTGGCGTGGCGTCCGACGCCGTTGCGGACTGACCTCGACCCGGTTCCGGTAGTCACCGCCGGAACAGCCGATCTGCCGGTCGCAGACGAGTGCGTGGCGACTCTTCAAGCCATGGGCGTCCCTACCTGCCTGATGGCGGACCTGGGCGTCGCCGGCCTGCACCGGCTCCTCGACAGGGTGCCCGAACTTCAGAGGGCCCCGGCTGTCGTCGTCGTCGCGGGGATGGAGGGGGCCCTTTCCTCTGTAGTCGGCGGGCTTGTCGCCTGTCCGGTCGTCGCGGTGCCGACCAGCGTCGGCTACGGCTCGTCCCTCCAAGGGGTGACAGCCCTGCTGGCCATGCTCTCCTCCTGCGCGGCAGGCGTGACCGTGGTAGGGGTCGACAACGGGTTCGGGGCCGCGTTTGCCATCTGGCGGCTGCTGCATTGACAACCGACATGGTTCACACCGGCCCCGGCACTTTTGACTCGGCTAGCACCATCGCCTCGACAACCGTCGCGTGGTGGAACTGTTTCGCGGGCATCGCCGGGAACATGGCATTCGGAGCCCTCGTAGATGCCGGAGCAGACCTCGGCGAGGTCAAACGCGTGCTCCAAGGACTTCCGCTGCGGGGCTGGGTGATCCAAGCTCGCGAGGTGCTAAGGGCTGGTGTCGCCTGTACCCACTTGGAGGTTCTAGTCGACGACGATCCCGCCGAGCGCACCTACGCCAAGATCGTTTCTATCCTGACGGAGGCGACGCTTCCGCCCCGGGTGCAGAAGCGTTCCCTTGCAGCCTTCGAGCGCCTCGGACGGGTGGAAGGTCGCCTCCACGGCGTCGCGCTGGAGGAGGTCCATTTCCACGAGGTGGGTTCCCTCGACGCGATCATCGACATCGTGGGGACCTGCGTCGCATTGGAGGTTCTGGGCGTCGACGAGGTATGCGCCGGGCCTGTCGCCCAAGGGTCCGGCATGGTCTCCTCTTCCCACGGGCTGCTGCCGGTTCCGGCTCCGGCAGTCGTCGAGCTTTTCGCAGATGCCGGAGCGCCGATGTACGGGACGGCCGTGCAAATGGAGTTGACGACGCCGACCGGAGCGGCTTTGCTCACCAGCCTGTGTCGGAGATGGGGGCCGATGCCACAGATGTCTGTCAGCTCAACCGGCTTCGGGGCCGGCAGCAAGGACATCGACGGCCTACCCAACGCCGCCCAGGTGATCGTCGGAAAGATGGCGGTTGGAGGGGGCTCGGGCCTTCAAGGATCGCAGCCTTTGATCGTGCTGGAGGCCACCGTCGACGATGTGACAGGCGAAGTCCTGGCCGCGACGACGACGGCCCTTCTCGATCAAGGCGCTCTTGACGCTTGGACAACATCAGTTGTGGGCAAGAAGGGCCGACCCGCCCACGTAGTAACCGCGTTGTGCGATCCTTCCAAGGTCGACGCCTTGCGAGAAGCCCTTGTTCGTGAGACAGGCACGCTCGGTGTCCGCGCGTCGACATGGCATCGCTGGCCGTCCGCCAGGACCTTTGTCACAGTCGACGTTCGAGGCTTCGCGGTTCGAGTCAAGGTCGGTCCGCACCGCATGAAGGCAGAATACGAGGACACGGCGATAGTCGCAAGGAAGTTAGGCCTACCCGTGCGCGAGGTGGCGCGTATGGCGGAGTCGGAAGCACATGGGGCGGAACCGCACCGGGTGGGAGGGCATGCAGGGCAGGCATACTCAACCGAAGGAGTACTGGGAGCTGGATCGAGCTGACATTGCGGTACCGGTACCGGACAGGCGCCGGCTTAGGCCATCATGGACGGAGTGTTGGAGGTAAAAGACCTGACGGTCGAGGTAGGAGGACGTGCGACCCTGTCGGGAGCCTCCTTCCAGGTGCGCTCCGGGGACAAGGTCGGACTCGTAGGCCGAAACGGCGCAGGCAAGACCAGCCTTCTCAGGGTTCTCGCCGGTGACGCACCCCCTGCCGGTGGGCGCTCGACGATACGAGGCAGGCTCGGATTCCTCACCCAGGACCCGAGGGCGCTTCGTCAGCTGACCGACCTGACCGCGATGGAGCACGTTCTGTCGGGTAGAGGCCTGGACGAGGCCGCGAGGCGCATGGAGGACGCCCGGCGGGCCATGGAGGCCGATCCGAGCGACGCCAACATCGGCCGTTTCTCCAAGGCCGAGGAAAGGTTCGCAGGCCTTGACGGTTACGCGGCGGAGTCGGAGGTCCGCCAGCTCGTAGCCGGGCTCGGGCTTGACTCGGACCGCCTTGACGGACCCCTAGGGGTGCTCTCGGGCGGTGAGCGCCGCCGAGTCGAGCTAGCCCGCATCCTCTTCGGCGGAACAGACGTGCTCATGCTCGACGAGCCCACGAACCATCTCGACGGGGACGCCAAGACCTGGCTGATGGGCTTCCTTCGCGACTTTAGGGGGGCGCTGCTCGTCGTCAGCCACGACCTGGACCTACTCGACGAGGCGATAACCCGTGTTCTGCATCTAGACGACGGAGAGATGGTCGAATACAAAGGGACGTACTCGCAGTACCGCAAGTCCCGTGCGGCGGACGAGGAACGCCGCCGCCGCCTGGCCGACCGCCAGCAGAGCGAGATCAAACGGCTATCAGACCTGGCGGACTCGATGAGGCACCAGACGGCGAAAAGGGCGCGGGTCGCACGCTCGTTGGATCGGCGCGCCGAGCGCCTGGCGTCGGGGGCGGTCCCTGGCGCGGGCCGGGGCGAACGCAAGTACAAGGTCCGATTTCCTGACCCTCCACGAGCTGGGAGGGTGGTCTTGGAAGCAGAATGTCTCGGCCAGTCCTACGGCGGTCCGATGATCTTC
Organism: Actinomycetes bacterium; assembly: GCA_021838305.1. Classification (GTDB taxonomy): domain Bacteria; phylum Actinomycetota; class Acidimicrobiia; order Acidimicrobiales; family Palsa-688; genus JAJZAM01. The sequence continues at coordinate 35,976 of JAKCEB010000003.1, forward strand.
GACGACGTCACATTCGCCCTCGAACGAGGCGAGCGAGTCCTAGTGATGGGATTGAACGGGGCCGGAAAAACCAGCCTCCTGCGGATCCTTGCCGGTCGCAGCGACCCGAAGAACGGCTCTTGGCGTCTCGGTCTCGGGGTGGTCGCAGGCTATTACGCGCAGGAACACGAAGGCATCCGCGCGGGCAAAGGAGTCCTCGCCCACATGCGGGAGGCGTCCGACGCACCGGAGCCCGAGCTGAGAGCCCTCCTCGGCATGTTCGGTCTGGTCGGAGACGTCGCGTTTCAGGATGCGGGCACGCTGTCGGGAGGGGAGAAGACGAAGCTGGCTCTAGCGCAGCTCGTGGCGGGCCGCCACAACCTGCTGCTCCTCGACGAACCTACCAACAACCTCGATCCGCCGTCGCGTGACGCTATCGGCTCGGCGTTGTCGGCGTGGCCGGGCGCGATGATCGTCGTCAGCCACGACGCTGCGTTCGTCTCGGAGCTGGCGCCGGGCAGGGTGATAACGATGCCCGAAGGAGTGGAGGATCGCTGGAGCGACGACCTCATCGAACTGGTAGCGCTCGCGTGAGCCAGCAAACTCAGTGCTCCGTTCCTTCCGACCTAGACTTGGCGCTGCGTATGGCGGACGCGGCTGACGAGATCACACGGCGCGCGTTTCGTTCGGCCGACCTTGTCGTAGAGACCAAAGCCGACCGGACGCCTGTGAGCGAAGCCGATCGGGCGGTCGAGGCCGAGCTGCGATCGATTCTCGCAACCGACAGCCCGGGGGATCGGGTCGTCGGGGAGGAGTACGGTGACACCGGAAGCGGCCCGCGACGCTGGATCGTTGACCCGATCGACGGAACGAAGAACTTTGTCCGCAGGATTCCGGTGTGGGCGACGCTAATCGCATTGGAAGTTGAGGGAACGGTATCGGTCGGTGTCGTGTCGGCGCCTGCGCTCGGGCGTCGCTGGTGGGCCGCGCTCGGGTTCGGGGCGTACGTCACCGACCTGGCGGGCGGAGCTCCCGAGGCTATGCGCGTGTCGTCGGTCGCTAGCCTCGCCGACGCACACCTGTCCGGCTCGGCCCTTTCGTCTTGGGATGACTGGGGTGGCCCGGACGGCTACGTGGCCCTTGCGCAGGGCTGCTACGCCGATAGGAGTTTCGGCGACTTCTGGTCGCACATGCTCGTCGCCGAGGGAGTGCTCGACATCGGGATCGACCCTATTGCGTCGCTTTGGGATCTTGCCGCCTTGGAAGTGATCGTCTTGGAGGCGGGCGGCAGGTTTACGAACCTTGCAGGCAGCCGGGGGCCGGATGGCGGCAGCGCTATCTCTACCAATGGGCTGCTGCACGACGAAGCGTTGAGCGTGCTCGGCCGAAGCCTCAGCGCCGCCTCGCCGCCCCCGCCTACTTCGTAACCCTGCTTCCCGTCGCGACGCTTGGAGCTATGAGCGCCGCATAGTTGGCTTTGTCGACCGGTCCCTCGGCGAGTGTGCCGTCGGGAAGCGGGGCGTTCACGCTTTGGCCTTTGATGGCTATCTGGGCGGCTGTGACTCCGGGCGATACTGTTGTCGTGGCGACGATCTGCGCGAACGCAAGAACCTGCTCCTTGCCCGACACTGATGCAAGTGAGCTGCTGAAGTCCAGTTCGATGACCGTTCCCTGAAAGCCGATGCTCAGAAGCTTGGTTCCGGCAGGTATAGCGCTGGTCGTCCCGGCTTCGGTTTCCTGGGTGTTCGGGCCGGCGAGAAGCGCCTGAACGCTGGTGGTCAGTCCCCCGTAGGAGCTTGAATGGGTGACAGGTATCAGAAGGTTGTTTGCATTGACAAAATACAAAGTAACGGGAACAGAGGTCGGGCTCTGCTTGATTGAAGTGCTGGAGCTCACGGGGGGAAGACTGGCGTGATTGATCACCACAGGCGAGCTTTGATTCGAGATGCCGCATGCCCCTGCCGTCAAGGCAAGGCTGAGCAACATAGCAAGTCGCCGTTGCGGTCTCACGAAAGCGGCCTGCGGGTCGGGATTACGAGTACGAAACGACTTCCGCTCGGGTTGACGGCATTGACACGGATCGACCCTCCCTGCAAACGAAGGTGCTCGGCAACCAAAGCCAAGCCGAGGCCCACCCCGCTACCAGACGACCTGCGTCCCGCGGCCCGGCCTCGGGCGAAACGCTCGAAGATTGCATCGCGTTCATCGTCGCTGATACCAGGACCGTGGTCCTCCAAGGATATCTCCGTCCACTGCTCTCCCACGTTCACCGCGGCGGCGGTCAGCCCCCCAGCGTGGATTATGGCATTACGGATAACGTTTCGTAAGGCTTGGGCGAGGCGGCGGCGGTCGATAACGATGGTGGCGTCAGCACCCGTCGCGCTTACCTCGACTTTCTGATCCGCTTCTGCAAGCAGGCCCTTGGTCAATGCGACCACGTCTACTGGCTCGAGGTCGACGTGTACGACGCCGGCGTCGTAGCGGCTGATCTCCAGCAGGTCCTCCACGAGGTGATCGAATCGGTTTACCTCGTCGCCGAGGAGATCCAAGGCCCTGGCTGCCTTGGCGTCGAGCTGGTGTCGGCGACGCTGCATCACGGTAACAGCGGAGTGCAGAGTCGTGAGAGGAGAACGCAGCTCATGGCTGACGTCCGATGCGAAACGAGCGTCCCGCTCGATACGGCGCTGCAAGGTATCAACCATCGAATTGAATCCCGTGGCGAGCTCCGCGAGCTCCTGGTCGCCCCCCGCGTCGAGGCGGGCATCGAGTCGCCCCCCGGATATGGCGGCGGCGGCAGCACCGATCTCGCGCACCGGACGCAGTACACGACGCGTAGCCCACGCACCTATGGCGAGGCTCACAAGGAAGCCGAGCACGCTCGCTGCGATCAGCGATTCGCCGAGCGCGCCAAGGGTGCTGTCTAGATTGCTTAAAGAAAAGATCTCGAAGTAGGAGTCGGTCGTCGACAACGGGATCCCTACTGCGAGCACCTGGGCACCGCTACGCTGGTAGCGCTGGCGGGCGGGGCGATCTTTCGATATGACGGCGTTGCGCAGCTCCGCGGGCAGGGCGTCGGGGCCTGCTAGCGCCGACGTTCCATACCAGCGGCCTGCGTGCCAAACGACCGACTGGGCGGTCGACGGCGTCTGCAACGAGTTGAGAAGTCGCGCTACGTCAGGGGAATGTGGCTCAAGAAGGGTCCGCATGAGTTGGGCGTTAGCGTCGGCTTGGTGCACGGCAGAGGTTTGCCGCTGGTCGACGAGGTATGTCCGCGCCCACAGGTATGTGAATGCCGAGAGAGTAGCCGAGACCACAAGACCGCCAACCGCAAACGCGGTCATCACCCGGAAACGCAGCCCCCTCGGGCGCCGTTTGGCTCCTATGGAGGTTCTCAGGGCGAAACCTTGTAGCCGAGCCCGCGAACCGTGATCACATGGCGGGGGGAGGCCGGATCGTCTTCGAGTTTCATCCGCAGCCGGTGAATGTGAGTGTCGACGAGCTTGCCGTCTCCGGCGAAGGCGTATCCCCACACGTTGTCGAGTAGTGTCTCGCGGCTGAATACCTGACCTGGATGAGTCGCCATTTCACAGAGCAGCCTGAACTCCGTCTTGGTCAGCGACACCGTCTCGTCGCGTTTGCGAACGACACCTTCGTCCGGTGTGATCTCGACGTCACCGAGACGAATGACAGATGCCGGCTGTCCGCCACCCGCCGCCCGCCGCAGCAGTGCCCGGACCCTTGCGGTCAGCTCCTTTGCGTGAAAAGGTTTTCTGACATAGTCATCGGCACCTGCCTCCAAACCGGCGACTACGTCGTGGGTGTCGTTCTTGGCGCTCACCACGACGATCGGGACGTCGCTGCGCTGTCTGAGCGCACGGCAGCATTCGAAGCCGTCCATCTTGGGAAGCATGAGGTCGACTATCACGCATGCCGAAGGGCGACGCTCGAAGAGCGCCAAGCCATCCTCGGCGGAGCTTGCTTCCTCGACATCGTAACCTTCGTCTTCGAGCACAAGGCGGGTCGTCTCGCGGATCCGGTCGTCATCCTCGATAAGCAGTATCCGACTCGCCACGTCCCCATTCTGGCATCTCGGCCATCACATGGAGCGGTCGCGGAGTAACGTGTCGGGGCGCCCGGCTTGCTCCCCGCCAGATATTGCCACCAGATCGCGACCTGTTCGCGGTCCAAGCGCGTACGGGGTGCACCATTATGATCACTATGACCTTGTTGAAGACGGTCCCACCAGACACCCTAAGCATCTACGTCTCTGTGACAGACGAGGGCTACACCCTCGTTCGTGTGGTCGGCGTGCTCGACGCGTTCACGGTCGCCCGGTTCCGCGAGGCTATTTCCGAGCTCTCATCGCCGACTGACCTGCTCGTTGACTTGTCGAGCGTGCCATTCATCGACTCGGCGGGGCTCGGTGCCCTGATCGGCGCCATCCGACGAACCCGGCACTTCGGTGGTGCGGTTTCTGTTGCCTGCGGACGGGACCTGCTCGTGCGGCTGTTACGTACGACTGGAGTTGACCGGATGGTCCCAGTGGCGTCGAACGTCGAGGAGGCAGCCAAAGCTTTTTGCGCCGCCTAGGGACGCTGCGGGGTTCGTGGCGGCCGGGGCAATTCGCTAACGGTAGGTGGGTGCGCAGAGACCACGACCAGCGTGCGGGCTTTGACATCTCCAGACACGACGCAACGGTGGGGAATCTCTCCCGGATAAGCGGCGCTGCGACCTAGTTCGAGAAGTATCGGCTCCTCGCCGCGTAGTTGCAGCTCAACCGCACCTTCGAGGACATAGACAAAGTCCTCGCCTTGGTGATGGAACCACTCACGAGGCATCTCGCCAGGCATGAACTCATGTTCGTAGGCTTCCAGAAGGGATGGTTTGGTACCGGAGGAATGCACCAGGACTATATCTGAAGCACGTTCATGTGCTTTCATCACCTGCGGAGCGGTCTCGTGAAGCACATGTCCAGCGCGGCGAGGCGGTCGAAGCAACTGGCCAGGTTGGACGCCCAGAGCCTCTGCCAAGGCGAAAATCGTCGTGAGGCTGGGCGTTGCAAGCCCGCGCTCGATCTGGCTGAGGAAGGGTTGTGAGACACCGGCCTTGGCCGCAAGCTCGACCATTGTGAGCGATGCCGCCCGGCGCTTGGCTCGGATCTCGCGCCCCACTGATTGAGCTTCAGGGACAGGACTTCTGCTCGGCACCGTGTCAGTATGGCCGATCTTCAGTTAACGGATTCGTAACCGCAAGAATATAGACAAGGTCGATATGGAGTTGTAGCGTTCGAGACATGGGTTTCGCGTGCATCCAGGGCGACACCCGGGTTGGTCCTCTTAGGGGCGGCTCCGCGTGGCGACTCTAACAACTCGACGCTTCCGGCCGGCTGCTGAGGTGACTCCCGAAACGGGGGAAACCGCCAGGCGTGCCAGCTCCGCCCCTGCCCATATATTCCGGCAAAATGTAGCCGGACGAGTAGTCCGCACGGTAGCGACACGAATGGCCGTAGTGGTCTTGTGCCTTGTCGCGTGGGAAGTTGTCGCTCGCAGCGGGATCATAAGCAAAGCTCTCTTCCCAACCCCGCTCGAGACTTGGCAGGCGGCAAGATCGCTATGGCGTACTGGAGTGGTCGGTAGTGACTTGCGTGCGAGCCTAGGCAGGGTGGCGGTCGGGTTCGCTATTGGTGCGACAGTCGGCATCGCCATCGGATTCGCGACCGGATACTCCAAGGCTTGCAGCGCAGTGCTGGGGCCGATCATCACCTTCTTGAGGCCGATTCCCGCAATTGCAGTCGTTCCCCTTTCGACCGCATGGTTTGGCATCGGCCAGAAGGGCAAGTACTTCATCGTCGCCTACGCGGTTGTCTTGGCGGTGTGGCTTTATGTCCACGATGGTGTTGCCAGGATCCCACCAGTGTACGTGCGGGTAGCCCGTGGCTACGGTTTGGGGCCGATCAAGATCCTCGGCAAAATTGTACTCCCTGCGACCGGTCCGTCGATTGTCTCGGCATTGCGCTACGGAAGCAGCGTTGCCTTCTTGGCCCTTGTTGCAGCCGAACTAGGCGGCGCGCAGAACGGAATCGCCTACCGGCTTCAAGTCGACTCGCAGTTCCTGCAAACCGGCCGGATCTTTGTCGGACTCATCGAACTCGGAATCTTAGGTGTTGCCGCGGACTTCCTAATCGCCAAATTGGGAAACCGCTTCGTGCACTGGAGCGGCGCGTGACGAGCATTGCGGACAGCACTTCGACGTCAAACGAAATGACAGTCACGTCTCGCAGGAGTGCGGTGAGCGGAGCGTCCCGAGGTGAGGCGATTTTCCTGGAGCAGGCATCCGTCACCTATCGTTCGAAGCGTTCCGGTGAACTCACAGTCGCCCTCGCCGCCACAGACGTAACGTTTGATGCCGGCTCTTTTACAGCACTGCTTGGACCAACCGGCTGCGGGAAGACGACCCTCCTGAACGCGGTCGCAGGGTTCGTTGAGCTGACAAGCGGCAGTGTCCGCATCGGGGACCGGAGGATTACGAAGCCCGGACCCGACCGAGCGGTTGTACTTCAGCAATATGCCCTGATGCCGTGGATGACAGCCCTTGCCAATGTCGAGATGGCGCTGGAACGATTCCAGCTGTCGAGGTCCGAGCGCGCTACGCGTGCCAGGAACTTTCTCGACTCGGTCGGTTTGGGAGGCGCAACGCGGAAGTATCCGGGCGAGATGTCAGGAGGAATGCAGCAAAGGGTTGCCTTGGCGCGCTCTATGGCGGCCGAGCCGAGTGCACTCCTAATGGATGAGCCGTTTGGAGCTCTCGACGCGATCACGAGGATAGCAATGCAACGGCTGCTTATGCAGCTGTGGTCGCAGACGACGACTACCGTCCTGTTCGTCACGCACGACGTAAACGAAGCGTTGGACCTTGCCGAACGGATACTGCTCATGTCTCCCGGACCCGGAAGGATCGTCGCCGACCTGAACCTTAGTACCAGTGACCTGCGAACGAACGCGCTGGAGCGCGAAA
>JAKCEB010000094.1 GCA_021838305.1 Actinomycetes bacterium
CGACAGCCTCCCGACTATCTACTTCGCCCCGAAAAAGTCGATGTGAAAAATGGTTGTGACCTCGGCTTTTAGGTGGCGAGGGTCATTGCGTTGGGGGCCGAGTGCGAGCACCACGAAACCTACCCGGACGCTGTGGGAGGCGGTCCTGCCTCCTGGCTTCGAGGACGTGCCCGCCGAGTTGGCTCGGGTCGACGCTCTCCTCGATGACCCGGTGTTCTTCGACCCTACCGGAAGTTGTTCTCGGCTCAGATGGGCCGTCCGTCGACGCCGATCGAGACCTACTTACGGATGATGTTCTTGAAGTCCCGCTACGGGTTGGGTCAGCGGGACGGGCTCGGCGGTTCGTTCCTCGGACTGGATCCCATCGGGTTGAACCTGCTCGTCTGCCGGAGCCCGTGCGATGCCGGCCCTCTCGACCCCCGACCGCAGCCGCTGGTCCCAAGCGGCAAACAGGAGCTCGTCGGCGTTCAGGGCGAGCGCGCTGGCCAGGTGGACCGCATCGGCACCACGCAGCACGTGCTGGCCGGCCAGCTGACCGGCGTGGATCGCGACCGTCTCGGTGAGCTCCACTGGCCGAACGGCCGCCCAGTACTCCTCCCACGCCACCTCGGCCTGCTGCTGAGCATCGATTTCCAGTCGGTTATCGCGTCCAGCCGCTGCCAGAGCAGCGCGCACCTCGCAGTAGGACAATCGGCTCGAGACCGCTGCGTCACACCCGTCCCACAACGCCGCGGCGATATCGGACCCATCCTCCTCGACGAGCAGCTTCACGAAGGCGCTGCTGTCGAAGTAGACGATCGTCACGACCAGACGTCAGCGGCGCTGGTCCGAGACCAACTCGGACACCGGCCGCTGCGCACGCGCCCGGGAGGCACCGCTTGCGGTAGGTCGGGCCGCACGCTGCGGCCGTCCCAACACCCCTTGGCGGGTCAGCTGCTCAAGAAGCGGCGCCGCATCCACTGCGATCAGGCGGGCCACCGGGGTCCCCCGATCGGTGACCACGACCTCCTCGCCGGTCCGGACCCGCTCGATCCAGTCCGCTAGCTCGGCCCGCAACACACTCACTGCGACGTCCACATCGCACAGCGTACAACCTGGAAACGGCTAGTTGTACTTGACTGTCCGCCTTGGGGATCCGCATCCGGACGCTGCCCGCGCTACCCGGTGAAGTGCTGGTAGACGCGGCCTCTGGGACCGACACGGAGGACGAGCACGACGAGAGACTCGTCGCGAACCTCGTACACGACGCGGTAGCCGCCGACGCGGATACGGCGCCACCCAGGAGAACCTGTGAGGGTGACTGATCCGGTCGGTCGCGGGTCTTGGCCTAACCGGTCGACCGTGGACAGGATGCGCCGACGTGCCGAAACGTCGATACCGCGCAGTTCCTTTCGAGCTGAGGCCTTCCACTCGATCGCGTAGCTCACGCGCTTCGGTGTTGTACCTCATCGGCGAGGAGGTCGCCCCACACCTCCGCGTGGGGCACGTTCGGACCAGGCTCGGCTGCCGCACGGCGGGCCGCTTCCAGGTCGGCCGCATCCTCGGCTGCCTCGAGGTCCCGGAGCACGTCCACCGGCACGATCGCCGCCACAGCTCGCCCGTTGCGAGTCAGGACGATCCGTTCCTCGTTGTACTCCGCCCGGTTCACGAGCTGGCCAAGCTGGTCGCGGGCCTCGGTTACACCGATCTCAGACATGGGCCCTATACTACCCGACCTGTACAGGTTGTGGAGTAGTCCGAGTTGAGGATCGGCTACCCACGCTGGACGGAGATGCGCTTCTCGGGCCTTCCGGATCGGGAGCCGTGGGTCGGCGTAAACTGGGATACCGATCCTGACTGGGAGTTCCACACGGCCTGGGATCTGGAGCCCGACGAGCTGCAGCGACGATAGACGTCGCTCTCAACCGGCTCGCATCTTCGCGCCTCGCCGGCTGACATGACGTCGACAACCCGTCCCACTTGTCGATCGCTCAGCGGACAGCCGACTGGCGCACTCGTTAGGCGGAGCGGAGCACCACAGAGCCGGGGGCAACGTCCACGTGGAGGTTAATGCCTAGCCGTCGCGAGAGGCGCGCCAGGGTGGCCAAGGAGGGCTCGTGATCGCCGCTCTCCAAACGGGCGACCGCGGGCTCCTTCACGCCTAGCTCGCGGGCCAGAGCGGTGGATCGCACGCGTCCTCCGCCCGCAGCTCCTCGCCGGTCTTCAACTCCGACGTCATCTCGTGTCAGCCTCCATCTCGGCCAACCGAGCCTCTGCCCGGCGGCATGCAGCAGCGAACCCCCGCTGGTCGACCTCGGCTTCAGGGCCGACCGCCGCTACCACGAACTCGTCGCCAACCTGGCGGTAGAGGGCTCGCCACGGGCTACGCCCACCTCGAGGACAGAGTTCCCGGAGGCGATCGGCGCCCCGCACGGCGATGCACGCGAGCGCCGTGCCGGTCCTCCCGCGCCAACCGCCACAAGCAACTTCGACCCGCTCCGCCTCGGCGCGATTCCATGCCTCACATAGGGCATCCTGCGCGTCGTGGTAGTCGACGGGCGGTCTGAAGTCGGTCCAGCGCACCCGGAGGGCATCCCAGGCGACGGTGAACCAGCGTCCGCACCCACCTGCGCAGCGGTTGGAGAACCAGCAACCCAAGGGGTCCTCGCCACAAGCCGCACGGCGGCTGCGCTCCCGCAGCCACGAGAACCCTCGGCCTCACGAACCCAAAGGCGGGTCCGCTACCTTCAAAAGCTGCTTTCCGAGGTTTGCCCCTTCGAAGAGCCGCCGCAGTGTCAGCGGGGCGTTCTCCAATCCTTCGCGGACGTCCTCTTCGTAGACGATCTGCCCTGCCTCGACCCACTCGCGCATCGCTTTGCGGCCTTCCTCGAAGCGGTCCCGGTAGTCGCCGAGCAGGAACCCCTGCATCCGGGAGCTTCGCAGGCACAAGTTGAAGTAGTTGGACGGTCCCGACGGGAGGCTCCCCGGCACGTAACCGGAGGAGATGCTTCCGCACAGGACAATCCTGGCGTGCCTGCGTATGCGTTTGAGGACTGAGTTGAGCGTCTCGCCGCCGACGTTGTCGAAGAAGACGTCGACGCCACCCGGGGCAAGCTCGTCCAGGCGGGATCCGACACGCTCGGACTTGTAGTCGATTGCGGCGTCGAACCCGGCGCGGTCCACAAGCCACGCACACTTCTCCGCCCCGCCCGCTACGCCGATGGTGCGACACCCCAGGATCCGGGCGATCTGGCCCACTACAGAGCCGGTCGCTCCTGCCGCACCGGAGACCACGACCGTCTCGCCGGCGACGGGCTGGCCGACATCTGTCAGCCCGAAGTATGCGGTGAGGCCGGTAGTGCCGTAGACGCCCAGCATCGCGCGAGGCTCGACGCCGTCAGGCACGATGGTGAGGTCCTGGCCGTCGCTGACGTGCCAGTCCTGCCAGCTGAGCATCCCTTGCACGTGCATCCCCGGCCGGTAGCGCGCGTTTTTGGATTCGACGACCTGGCCGACGGCGTAGGCCTGCATCACCTCGCCGAGGTCCAGTGGCGCCTTGTAGGTGCCTCCGGGCAATAGCCAACCTCGCTGAGTCGGGTCGAACGATAGCCAGGTAACCGCGATGAGCACCTCGCCGTCGCTCGGCTCGGGCGCCGGGGTCACCCGCATCTCGAAATTCTCGTCGCCCACCAACCCGGCGGGCCGGCTTACAAGCACCAACGAGCGGTTGTCGTTCCTCGTCATCGGACCTCCCCGACGTGGTTCATCTGCCGCCCCACGTGAGCGGCAGCTCGGCTATGTGGCTTCCGTGCGCCTCGATCTCGACCCCGTCGGCCAAGCGGTACACCGGTATCCTCTGATGCCACTGCTCCATGGCGATCTTCAGCTCGGCTCGCGCAAGGTGAGAGCCAAGACAGCGGTGCTCGCTCGCCCCAAACGCTATGTGGCGGTTGGGACTGCGGTCGAGGTGGATCGTCGCAGGATCGTCGAACACTTCGGGATCCCTGGTGGCCGCTTGGATCGTGAGCAACACCATGTCGTCTTTTTTCATCGGACATCCGTGGAAATCGATGTCGTGGTTCAATTTCCGGGCCATGCTCACGACCGGATAGGCGCGCAGGAACTCCTCAATGGCGCTCGGAATGATCGACGGCTCGGAAACCACCCACTCACGGTCGGCCGGGTGCGTAGCGAGATGCCACGTGGACCAGGTCATCGCCGTCTTGGTGGTGTCAAGCGACCCGAACGCCAACGTCATCAGCGTGTCGAGCAGTTCGTCGTCGCTGAACGGGCGGCCGTCCACCTGCGCACCGAGCATGTAGGTGAGAAAGTCGGTGTCGGGGTCCAATCCGCCGGCACGCCTCCCCGCCAGGACATCCACGAAGTAGGCCTTGATGTCGCGCATTGCTGCGACCGCGTCGTCGGCATTTACATGCCCTCTGATGCGATTGGCGCAGGAGATGAAGAAAGGGGCGTCCGCCAGGGGAAGGTGCAGTATGTGGGTGAGAGTCCGTGCCGGCAGCTGGTCGGCGAACGCCGAGCAGAACTCCGCTCCGCCGTCGTCGATCAAGCCGTCGATTATCGCCTCGCAGCTTTCGGTCATCGACTGCTTGTACTTCTCGATGGACTGCGGGGAGAACCAGCGCGCAAGCGGTGCCCGGTATTTCATGTGAATCGGTGGGTCTGTAAGCGACGGCATGAAACGGTACTCGGGGTTCGGGTCCACCGGTACGATCGAGCGGTTCGAGAAGACCTCCGGCGTTTGGAACGCCTCACGTATATCGTCGAAGCGAGTGAGCACCCAGTAGCCCTGGGCTATCTCGTTGCGGAACCATCGGTGGCGAGCTCGGAGATCGTCCAAGGCCTCGAATAGAGTCCCCGGAGGCCCGGCAAGGCGCGACAGGTCCACTTGCTCGACGGGGCACTCACTGATGTCTGTCATGGGGTCTCCTCTGCCGGTGAGAGGCGGTGAGTTGGGGTGGAAGCCGCAGACGAGATCGCCCGGGCCACTGCCTCGGGGGTGAGCGGCTGGGCGTTGATGCAAACGCCGAGAGGCGCGATTGCGTCGTTGACAGCGTTGATGACAGCGGGCGGCGACCCGATGGCGCCACCCTCGCCCAGTCCTTTGTGGCCGCCTTTGTTGGTGGGCGCCGGTGTTTCGATATGGCCGTACTCGATTAGCGGTACTTCGGTGGTGGTGGGCAGCAGGTAGTCGACGAACGTCGTGGCCAGCGGGTTGCCGTCCTCGTCGTAGGGCATCTGCTCGTAGAGCACTCCTCCAATCCCTTGGACGACGCCGCCCGCTATCTGGCCTTCCACGACGTTAGGGTTGATCATTACGCCGCAGTCCTCGCTTACTATGTAGCGATCGACGGTGACCTTGCCGGTCTTCGGGTCGATCTCGCAGGTGCATATGTGGCATGCGTTGGACCAGGTAAAAGGAGACGACGGACGGTAACGGACGTGGGTCTGCAGTCCGGGCTCCTCGCCTTCAGGCAGTGCGTCCGGCGCGCTGTAGGCCAAACGTGCCAGCTCGGCGAAACCCACGTGGGCGCTCGGCGTCCCCGCTACCGACACGGTACTGTCGACGATCCGCAGGTCCTCCTCCGCCGCTTCGAGGCGGTGCGCCGCTATTCGCAGCAACTTCGCCCGCATCGCCTGGGAGGCCTCGCGTGCCGCCCCGCTCGAGAGGACTGCGCTCCGGCTCCCACCGGTGCCCGGCCCGTAAGGGGTCGACTGGGTGTCCCCCTGGGAGACTGTTATGTCGGCCATGTCGACTCCGAGCTCGTCGGCGACAACTTGCGCGATGGTGGTCTCGAGGCTCTGGCCGTGACTGGCTGAGGACGTGACGACCTCGACGTGGCCGTTGAAGCCGATCCTTACCGTCGCTGCTTCCGTGGACAACGTCCCGGCGGCGATCCCGGAGGGCTCGGTAAAGAGGCTGATCCCGACGCCGACGAGCCGGCCCGCGGCACGTTTCGCGGCCTGCTCGGAGCGAAAGGCGTCGTAGCCGGCGATCGAAGCGGCCTGCTCCAGAGTCTCTGCAGCCGAGATCTGATCATAGGTAAGGCCGGCAGCCGTCTTGTACGGAAGGTCGCCTCCGACGATCACGTTACGGCGGCGCACTTCGAGCGGGTCGAGACCCAGCTTTGCCGCCACGCGGTCCATCATCTGCTCACGCGCTACCGTTTCGACCATCCAAGGCCCCCGGTACGAGCAGCGGCCGTTGGTGTTGGTGAACACGGCCCGGGCCGTCGCCCGGTAGCGCGGGATCCGGTACGGGCCGGGGAAGACCATGGACGAGAAGCGTATAGAGCTCGATCCGCCCGCCGGGAACGACCCTACGTTCTCCAGGAAATCTGCCTTTGCGCCGAGTATGACGCCGTCGCCGTCGAGCGCGAAGCTGACGGTCACCTCGTCCTCGCGGGCGTGCTGGCCCGACATCAGGTTCTCCCGGCGGTCCTCGATCCATTTGACCGGGCGTCCGAGCAGTCTCGCCGCCAGCGGCACGGCTATCTCCTCGGGTACGAGGAACATCTTCTGCCCGAACCCGCCGCCGACGTCGGGCATGACCACTCTGACCTGGTGGTCGCCTATACCCATGACCCGCGCGATCTGGGTGCGCACCCCATGCGGCCCCTGAGTCGACGCGTGAACCGACAGGTGCTCCTTGTAGGGGTCCCAGGAGGCGACGATGCCCCTGGTCTCCATCGGCACGCACGCGTAGCGGTGCTGGCTGAACGTCTCGGTCACCACGTGCGCAGCCGCCGCGAATATGGCGTCCAGCTCGGCGTCGGGCGGAGGCGCTATCTCGCCGGCCAGGTTCCCGCTCCGTTCAGGATGCACCACAGGCGCACTGTCGAGGAGAGCATCGGCCATCCTTACAACGGCCCGGCGCGCTTCGACGTCGACGATCACCGCCTCTGCGCCGTCCTCGGCTGCGTAGCGCGAGTCGGCGATCACCATGGCGATAGCTTCCCCGGCGAAGCGGACGTCGCCTTCGGCGAGGACCCGGAAGGGTCTCGCAGGGCCCGCGCCGAGCGGACCCTCGTAATCCAGCCACGGCTCGACCACCAGCTTGTTGAGATCCGCGCCGCTATAGACGGCACGGACCCCGGGTGTAGCGAGCGCGCCCTGCACATCAAGGTTGGTGATGGTCCCGCTGGCTACGCCCGAGCGCACGAAGGCTGCGTGCAGCACGCCCGGCACCACCACGTCGTCGACATATGTGCCGTGCCCGGTCACCATCCGGGCGTCCTCGCTTCGAGCGACACGCTGGCCGACGTAGCGTGCCCCGCCGGCGGCGTCAACCGCTTCGATCGGGCTCATTTCAGCTCCTCGCGGCCCGCGGCTGCGGCAACCGCGACAGCTCTGAGGATTCCCTGGTAACCGGTGCAACGGCAAAGGTTCCCTGACATCGCCTCGCGGATCTCCGCCTCCGAGGGATCGGGGTTGTCCGCCAGGAAGGCGGTAGCGGCAACGACGAAGCCCGGAGTGCAGAACCCGCATTGCAGCCCGTGCTCCGAGCGGAACGCTTCTTGGACCGCGTTGAGCGCCCCGCCGGGCCCTGCCAGTCCCTCGACGGTGGTTACCTCCCTGCCTTGCGCCTGGACGGCGAACATGAGACACGACCGAACTGCTCTCCCGTCGACGAGCACCGTGCAGGCTCCGCACACTCCGTGCTCGCAACCGAGATGCGTCCCGGTAAGGCCGCAGCGCTCCCGAAGGAAATCCGCGAGCGTGAGGCGCGCCTCGACCGTGGCCGTGTATCGCGCGCCGTTGACGCTGCACTGGATCGCCACGGTGGTAACGCCCGACGCTTCAGGCATTCGACGCCTCCTTGACCGCCTCGCTCCACGCCCGAGCGACCATCGCCGCGGCGACTTGGCGGCGGTACTGCGCCGACCCGGACGTGTCGGCGACCACGTCGTCGAGGCCTTCGACCGCCAGATGACCGATCTGCTCGCTGTCGCAGTCCGTGTAGGGACGTCCGACCAATTCGGCTTCCGCGGTGCTCGCTCGCAGCGGCGTCGAGGCCATACCGAACAACCCGATCCCGGCCCTCACGATGCGCTCGTCGTCGTCGAGGGTCACCCCCACGACCGCTCCGGCGATCGCGAAATCCCCGTGGCGTCGTGCATGCTCGGCGACGGCGAAACCGCTTCGGCCTTTCCATCGGGGAAAGTCCACTTCGACCAGCAACTCCTCGGGGAGCAGCGCCGTCGACCACAGACCGGTGAAGAATTCGCTTGCACCCACCCGACGCTGCGAGCCCGCCGAGCGGACCACCATCTCGGCGTCCAAAGCGAGAGCGGCCGCCGGGTACTCGCCGGCCGGGTCGGCGTGTGCTATCGACCCACCGAGCGTGCCGCGGTTCCTGATCGCCAGGTGGCCTATGTAGGGGGTGACCCGGCTGAGAAGGGGCGCTGCGTCAGCCACACCGGCGTCGCGTTCGACGCGCGAATCACACGTGATCGCCCCGACCGTCACCCGCTCTTCGTCGATCCGGATACCGTCGAGCTCGCCGATGTTCCCGACGTCGATCAGATGCGGGAAGACGCTCAGGCGCATCGACAGCATCGGGACGAGACTCTGGCCTCCGGCGAGCACCTTGGCGTCGTCGCCGAGCTCGCGGAGCAGGCCGAGCGCCTCTTCCACGCTCGCAGGAGCGTGGTAGGCGAATACGGCAGGCTTCAAGCGGGTATCTCCAAAGGCCCGCGGCCGCCGACGGCCGCGAGCGACCCGTGGGGATCGGACCGCCTCTCGGCCCAGAGGATCTCGAAGACCAACCTGCTTATCTGCCAGCACGCCGTCGAGCGCGTCAACTCGTTGTGGTACCTGGCCACGAGCACCCTGACGGTGTCAGGGTCGTCGCGAAAGACCTGGTAGGACGTGTGATAAACGAGCGCTTTCGCCCGGTCGCCTTCGACGTCGGTGTGGTAGACGCTGAGCAGGTGGTGCTGCCAAAGGGCGTCTTTCGTGGCGGCGTCGATCCATGCGGCGACGGTGTCGCCGCCCTGCATCGGTTCACTGTTACCGTACTTCGCCCACATGTCGTCGGCGAGAACTTTCCGCAGGCCCACGATGTCACGGCGGTCTATGCACGACGCGTAACGGTAGATACTGTCGGCTACGTCGAGGCGATCTTGTAACAGTGCTACGTCAACCTGGGTCATCTGGCTTCCTCTCAGACGGTCATGACTGTGCATGCGCTCAAGCCAGGCGCACCGTACACGTGAGTAAATGCAGCCTTGGGATTCCCCGGCACCTGGCGGTCCCCGGCGTCACCTCGCAGTTGCAGCACGTTCTCGTAGACCTGCCGCAGACCGCTTGCTCCGATCGGTTCACCGTTTGCGAGGCACCCCCCATCGGTGTTGATCGGCATCTTTCCGCCGATCTCGGTAGCGCCCGAGCCGAGGAGGGCACCCTGGTCGCCGTCCTTGCACAAGCCTGTCTCGGCCATGTGCATGATCTCGGCTCCCGACTCGGTGTCCTGGATCTGAGCGACGTCCATATCTTCGGGTCCGATCCCGGCCGCCTCGAAAGCCGCTGCTGCCGCTTCGACGGTCGGGCCGGGCACCCTCTCAGGGGACAGCCACGGGCTGAACACCTCGAAGGAGCCGAACCGGCGCGTCTTGAAGCTCACGGAGCGTAGTTTCACCGGTCGGCTGCTGAAGCGGTGGGCCTGATCCGCCCTGCAGAGAATCAAAGCGACCGCACCTTCCCCGGGATTGCAGAACATGAACTGCGTCAGCGGGTTGCTCAGCATCGGTGCCGAGAGGATCTCCTCTTCCGACAGCGGCTTGCGCCTCCACGCGTTCGGGTTGAGAGAGCCGTTCCGAAAGGCTTTTGCCGCGACTTTGGCCAAAATATCCGACGGCAGCCCATAGTCGTGGAGGTACCTCTGGATCTTCATACCGAAGAACTGCGTCGTGAGCATCATCCCAGTCTCGCCGTACCAGCGACCTATCCCGGCCGACTCGGGGTTGGCGTTGAAAGCGCCGCGGGAGTGCTTGTCGAAACCCAGAGCGAGCGTGACGTCGTAGTCGCCCGAGCGGATCGCCCGGTCGGCCATGGCCAGGGCGCTGCCGCCAGTCGCGCAACCGTTGTAGACGTTGACGAACGGGACGCCCGTCAAGCCTAGGTTCGAGACGAGGCTGTCGGCGTTACCCGACGAAGCGCTGCCGCCGAACGCGCACTGGACGTCGGCCCAGCCGATGCCGGCGTCTGCAAGAGACTCGCGAACGGCGAACGCACCCTGCTCCAAACCTGAGACTCCGGGATGGCGCCCGAAGGGGTGCATTCCTACGCCGACTATGGCTACGTCCATGAGGTACTCCGATCGTTAAGCATGTCCAAGTTGCTCTCAGTCGATTGCTGTAACCCGATTGCTCTCATTCGCCGGCCGCTTCAGCGGGCCGGAAGGAG
>JAKCEB010000095.1 GCA_021838305.1 Actinomycetes bacterium
GGCTCCGATCCCGAGTGGCGGAAGGCTTCCGCTTGGGTGCTTCAGAGCGCTGCCGGGCGATTCGTCCGGGCGATATACCTGCCGCCGCCCCTGTAGCAGACAAGGGACAGCCCTGGGAATCTAAGGAGCGCCCCCTCCGACTCACGAGATGTGCAAGCAGATCTCGTCAGTCGGAGAGGTTGTCATCCAACAAACCTGATGACGACCTGGGCGGCAAATGAATAACACCAGTCGATGGAAGCGTAGTTCCTCGATCGTATGGTTCTAGTACGGCCCAACATTGAAGCAGTTCCCAGCGTCGATAGTAGCCGTAATGTACCCACATATCAAGGAGGAACTATGTTCATCACTCACAAGGTACTGCTACCCTTCGGCGTTGCTACGCTTCTCGCAACCGGTGGGGCGGCATTCTTGGCACAAAACACTCAACCGGTGTCCGGCCAAGGTGTGTCGGTCGAATCCATCGACGGCTACTCCATATCCGGCATTCACTACAGCGTTGACCCACCGCCGAATGACCCGGCCATCGGGGTCGTTTCGGTGACTTTTGAGGCAACGACCACCACCCAAGGAGAACTGGCAGCAGCGCAGGGGTTCATAAACCTCGATCCGTCTGGGCCTCCTCCTCCTCCGGGACCCGGGCCCGGGGACTCCTGGACCAACTGCGGTAGCCCGACATCTGCCTCAAACCCGTCTTGGTCTCCTTCATGGGCGCAGACGGTCTCGTTTACGTGCAACCTAAACCCGGAAATGTCGGTCAACGGTCCGGGTAACCAAATCGGAGTGCTCGACAATTTGGGCATCGAGGTTAACCAGTAGGAGCTGTAATCCCGTGAAGCCCTCGTCCTTCACGGTTGCAGGTAGGGTGGTGTTGGATGGCTCCCTGAGACATCCAACACCACCTCCAAGCGTGTAAATGAAGTTGTCTCGTCTTCCAGAGGGTGGTGCCATGTGGTTTCCGGGCATGAAGGTAGTGAGATTTCTGCTCGTGCTCTTAGCGCTTGTTGGCGCGTGGTGGCTGTTCGCGCCGGAGACACTAGGAGGGTCTGACACCTACGTGGTCGTCTCCGGTCCGAGCATGTGGCCGAAGTTGGTCACCGGCGATCTCGTCATTCTCCGTCGCACCGGCTCGTATCATACGGGCCAGATTGCCGCGTACAAGACGCCGCAACTCGAGGCACCGATCTTGCATCAGATCATCTCGGTCAGTGACAATCACTTCTCTTTCAAAGGAATCAACAATGGTTTCGTCGATCCGTCATCTCCGGTACAATCCGAGTTAGTCGGACGGATGTGGCTTGATCTTGGCCGAACCGGACGGCTTCTGCGCTTCACGCAACTTCCGGCTGTCGGGGGCGGACTTGTGTTTGCGGCAAGTGCATACGCTTGGTGGCCGCGCCGTCGTGGGCGCCACCATCGATTGGGGAGGAAGACGACCTGTGCATGATTTAAACGATTCCCTCCGAGAATGGCGACGACTCGCATTGATGACGGTGCTAACGGGGGTCGTCACAGTGACAGCGCTTGGTACAGTATGGTTGGCCCTTCCAGGCGCCCTTCGTTTGGATCACACCTCGCCGGCGGCCTATGACGTGCAGTTCTCTCTCGAGTACACGGGCCAGCCGGCGCCGGGCGGGGTCTATGGATCGATTCCTGCGACGACAGGTCAACCGCTGTACCTCACCTCCCTTAGCAGCTTGAATATCGTCTTGCGATACCACTTCTCCTCACCGAGCGCATCGTCGGTGGCCGGGACAGTAACGGCTGCTGTCGTCGTGGAGGATCAGGGCTTGAACGAGTTCATCGTCGGACCAACGAAGGTGCCTTTATCAAACGGCTCTGCAGTGGTCAATCTGCCTATATCGCTGAGCCGCTACTCTCAAGTGATTTCGCGCCTGTCGACCGTGGCGAGCTCCTCGTCCTATCCGGTCGACGTGGTCGCCGCCTCGGCTGTTAGCGGGAGCGTCTCAGAGCAGCGGATAAAAAGCTCGGCGAAGGCCTCGTTCGCGTTTACCGGTGCTTCGACGATACTCATTCCGGTTGCTGCAACGTTGCCAGCTGGGGCTTCCTCCCCGTCGACGCCGATTCCGTCGCTGTTGAGTGGCTCGGGCGCGAGCCGGGCGGGGCCCCCGATGCTGAGCGACTCGCGGGGCGCGGTGAGTCGCTCCGTACCGGCTGCTGGCGACGTGAAGATTGGTGGATTCCGTTTCCCGAGCCTACCCCTGGCTGTGGTGGGCGCGGTGGTGGCTCTGGCCGCTGGCACTACAGGTATTCGTCTTGGACGACGCTTGCGGAGGAAGTGGGATCAGGATCCCCGCCTAGCCGTGGCGCAGCGGTTAGCGAGTCGCGCCGTTGCCACGAAGGGTCCTGTCCCGGACGGGGAGAATGTCATATATGTCGAACGCGCCGAGGATCTGCGGCGGATGTCACGCGTACTGGAAGTGCCCATCCTTCGCGTGGAGGCGGAGGAAGGCTCAGCTGCGTTCATGGTACATGACGACCGCTACGTCTACTGCTACCGGGTCGGAGTCGTCGTTGACGCCGAGGATGTGGAGTCCTCAGGGCTGAAGCCCTCTGCTCCGTGGATCAGTCCGGCGCACTCGAAGCGCTTTGCTTCTGAAGGGGCAAGTCGCAATGGATCGGTTGTTGAGGCGCCGTAAATGTCATCGCCCTAAGCTGACATCGAAGATGTCTCCACCAACAATCGGCCATCGGGCAGCCTGAGCTAGGCGGATCGCATCTCGTTGGGTGTGCAGTCCGAGTTTGAGCAAGATAGCGTGCACCTGGGAGCGGATAGTTGCAACCGAAACGACGTGGCTTGCAGCGATTTCATCGACGGAGCGCCCATTGCAGAGTTCCGCGAGGACGTTGGCCTCAGCCTTGGTCAGAGTGGCGAGTTGTGAGCGAAGCGGTTTGATCCGTCGGAGTTCCTTGTCAACGGAATCGAGCATGGCGCTTCGCTCCGTCGGAGAGATAGCGGGTTCGCCCCGAGCGAGGCACTGAAGAACCCGATGCAGTTTATCGAGCGGCCATGCTTTGTTCACCAACCCTTGGGCGCCGGCAGCAATGGCGCATCCCAGGCGCAGACTGTCATCGACGCCACTGACGACTGCGACTGCGATGCCAAGTAGATGCAATGGACGGATGAGACTGAGCCCATCAAGGTCATGTCGGAGGTTCAAATCAACCAGAGTTATGCGAACCCTGCCATCCCACCACGGCCCTTGGTCGATGACTGTGACAAGTTCCGAGACGCTCAGCGTGCCGCATACGAGTGCCGTGGCAGCGAATCCCCACCCCGATAGTACGTTCACCAACGAGCGGGCGACGAGTTCGTGGTTCTCAACTATCACAACTGAAGCTAGCGGCGCCTGTGGTATTGCCTGGAGAGTGGCGGCCGCCTTCAGGTCGAAGTCAGGTCCTCCATAGCTTGTCAGGCCCTTGATCGCCGTCGTGTGTTCCGGTGGCTCCGATGGTCGCTGCAGATGCAAGGACAATAACGCGGTCGTGCTCATCCCATACTCGCAGCAGGCCACGGTGGCATCAAAGGTGTGTGAGCGGGGGCGGGCTGGCCTGCAACGCTGGCAGGGCGAAGTGCAGGCAAGTGGATTGTCATAACTGTGCCAGGTTCGAAGTGCTCCCACGCTAGAGTGCCGCCGACGCTCTCAAGGAGCCGCCGAGCGCCCGGTAGTCCGATCCCTCCTGAAGACTTTCCCTTTCCTGGAATATTCCAAAGTCTGTCAGGGGGCAACGACTTGTCACCCAGGGCAATCCCAGGTCCGTTATCAGCGACGGTAATGTGCAACAACGATGGGTGGCCGGCCAAGATAACCACGACGTCCGCGCCCGGTGCGTGCCGCGCAGCATTATCCAGCAGTTCTCCCACAACTCTCGATAGGACCGTCGGATCTCCCGCTGCTCTGCGTGGAGCGTCCGGAAGTCGTTTGAGGCTTACCGACAACCCGCGGTGTCTGGCCGCTCGAATTTCGGTGTCAAGCACTTGAGGCACGTCAAAGGTCTCGCCGGCCTGCGGGCTCTGCCCAACAGCCGCTGCGACGCGGCTTCCGGCTTGGCGTAGGATCCGTACCGCCTCAGGGTCGACAGAAGCTGTGGAGGAGCGACTCACCCTTGGGAGCAACTCGACGCCGCAGTTGAGAAGCAGTAGAGCGGATCGGACCTCGTGGCGCGTGGTTTGGAGACAGAACTCGCTATCCGCCAACTGGGATTCGAAGCGTTGACTTCGCTCACGCTCCTCTCGGAGCACTACGCGGTTCGCTCGCGCCCCACGATTGAGTTCAGTCACAACTCCGAATAGACACCAACCTAAAGCCTCGACGCGGAATACTGCTGGGAAGACGGCCGGCACCAATGTCGCAGACGATAGAGTCGCTTGCGAAGCGCCAGCCTCGGACAGAGTCAAAAGCGAGATGGCAAAGCAGACATCGGAGATGCGCCACTTACGTCTGAGACGCGCTAGGAGCCACACCGTCCCGGCGACGCACGCCGCTGCAAGGATTTCCCCCGCGCTTTTTGGAGAAATGAGCGTATCAAGGAGAGCTGAAGCGACCCACGAGCCAAGCGATCCGACCGCCAGGCTGGCGACAACCGCGATCGGTCTAAGCCGCCCTCCTGTAACTCGCTGATTTGCGATGAACAAGGCCAACCATAGGAGACCGCCAGCAGTCCCAAGCAGCCCCATAATCGGGAGATCGTTCGCTAAGGTCGCTGGTGCGTGTAGTCCGATGATCGGGTCCCCCGGTGAACCTGTCGTGATTGCCGCGTCTGCTGCCTCCATCTGGTGGATGCCCACAGCGGCTTGGGCACACGCAGCAACGAAAAGTCCGCCACCGAGGACGACCCATCGAAGCCTATGGTCCCCGAGTTGCCAGAGAAACAGCGATGCTGCAGATCCGACAAAACTTCCCGCCACTACAAACACTGCGACTGTTGCTCCCTCGAGAAGCTCGTCGAGCCGCGTGTACCGACCGCTCAGGAGTAACGCCAAGGCCCAGGTCGCCACGCTGGTAGCCACCGCCAGGGAGGCTGCGAGCCCGATAGAGCGCTTCGTTGCAAATGCGGGCAGCTTGTACGAGGACGGCCGCTCAGGTCTCAGCCTAGCTTCGCCACCACGATGCGAACTGTCAGTCGATTCCTGTGACTCGGAATAACACCACATAGGTCATTACCCCTCCGGAGAAGCTTCGCTAGACAACCATCAAAAGGTTCTCAATCCCGCTTTCCGTCACGTTATTCTAGTTCATCAACATGGACATCCACAATGGCTGTGGACGACTGAGATGTGCGCGTCGCTGAGCCAGGGTGGCAAAGTATCCTATTCCCATTGCGACGCCACACCTGGCGGCAGAGAGACGCAGAAAGCATTCAAGGTGAACGACACGAGCGTGTAGTAGCCGCACAGTGTCACTAGTTCGACCAGCTGGACATCGCCGATCCGGGCTCGGGCGTCTCTGTGAGTGACTTCGGACAAGCGACCAGTTTCGACGATTTCGGAGGCGACCTTGTGGACTAGGCGTTGCGTGTCGTCGCTGAACTCCGGCTCCTCGCCGGCGCCAATGCTCGAGATGACGGCTTCTGGCACGCCGTGGTGGCGTGCCATAGTGGAGTGGGCGTACCACTCGAACTCGGCCCTGAAGTGTGCCCCGACGGTGATAACTGCCAGCTCTATTAGCTTCCGGTCGAGAGCCATGTCATAGCGGAGAGCTGAGCCGAGCGCCGCCAGCCGCGCGCCGACTCGCGGTGCCTGAACCCACGCGTTGAAGGGACCTAGCAGGGCGCCTTCGGCGTCGGCGATCTGGCTTCCCCGCGAGTCGACAAGTGAGTCATACAGCTCCTGGCCAGCGGCGTTGAGCGCGGAGCGGGTTCTCTGCGTTAGTCGATCCACGAACCATAATCTACTGAGGCGAGCGCTCCGAGCCTGGTGGATCCATCGGAGGTGGCCGCGTGGCCAAGGATTCCGGTCAATTCACTGTTGCACCTCGCCCACGTTGCTGCGGGAAACAACCCGTCTTGGGCCCGGCATCGCGTTCTGATGGGAATCGCCATGGCCTGCCCGACCCGCTTGCTCGGCCTGATCTTGGCGCTTTCTCCGCTACCCCCTTTCGAACACGCGTGTAGTTTGCGTATGTTTCGTGTGTGGTCACCCTTGGGGCTCCCGTAGGAAGAAAGGGGTGGGTTTCACCTCTCCGCCAGATCGAGCTTGCCGCTCAGGAACGCGCCAAAGAGGCCGATCTCGACATGGGCGAACCGGGGTCGGTCGACGTTATTCGCCGCCTGCTTGGCGAGGAGGTTGCTGAGTGGCGTAGCGAGTATCGGGCTGGCCGACGTGTGGGAGATCATGATTAACGGGCCGTCGTCGATCTTCGTCAAGCGGCGCACTGCTGCTGGGGGTTTTCACGACGAGGTGTTCCACGATGATGAGCACGTGACGCGGGTGATCACCAAGATCTTGGAGGATTCGAGCGCCTCGCACCGCAAGCTGGATCCGGCGGAAGGTCTTCAGGACGCGCAACTCGACGACGGGGCAAGGATGCACATCGTCCACGCTGACGTCGGCCGAGACGGCCAGGCGTCAGAACGAACTTATTCGGGAGTCCGGGCATGAGGAGGACGGCGAGAACGAACTACCTGGAGGTTATGGTTACCCTCTTGCGGGAGGCAGATTTCGGAGAACCTGCTGGTCATGGGCACTCTCGACTGATTGCTGGTGCCCGTTAAAGGCTTCTGTGTGCCGTCCGACTTGACACGAATGTGGCACGGAGTAGATGCAATGGTAAGTGGGGACGGTGACGGGTGAGGAGGCCGTGGCTGTCGAGGATTGGCGCTCTTGCGGCCGCGATGTTGCTCACGGCCGGGTCGCTGTTCGTCGGGCTGCCTTGGGCTCGAGCTAGCGTGGGCCAGCCGGTCGGTGACGGCCAGGCGGTAACTCTGGACGGGACTTTCTCGCCAGGGAAAGTCGGTCGGCTTCCCGAGTTGGCGGGGCCGGGTTTCGCTACTACGTCTGTCACGGCGGCGTTTTACGGGCAGGTTTCGACGGCCAGCGGAAACTATGTCCCGGCGTTGGGAGGCGACGAACTGCTCTACTTGTCGGTGAGTCTTTACAGCTTCGCCCCGCCGCTTGGAAGCAGTGCCCTGACGTATGAGGCGGACTTCGCCCCGGCTTTGGCGGTGAACTTCGCTGGCAGCTCGGTGCCACTTCCCGGGAGGCCGCGGGGTTCGATCAACGGGGTGGCGGGCAGCAAGTACGGCGACCAAGGAGAGTTGTACTCGGGGCAGTGGCTGGTAGCTCTACCCAAGAACGTTCCTGTCACTTTGACCGCAACCGAGAACGGGTTCACCCAAACTTTAGACGTGAGAAACGCAACCCGGGTCGGCGAGACGCCCACAGTCTTGTACCGGTCTTCGTCTGGCCCGCTGGCGCTCGACGTTCGCGGCAATCTGGCTGCCACTTTGGTGGTCGATGCGGGAGGTAACCAGGTGAGGTTCCCTGTGACGTTGAATGAGGCGTTCCTGGGATTCTTCGACCTTTCGAGCGTTAACGACACGCCGGCTGCTGCACCAGCGGAGGCGTACCTGTTCGCGTCGGTATCTATTGGTACCGGCGTCGACGGCTCGGGCCGAGCCGACTGGTTTCTTGATCCTTCTGGTCCTGGGCAGGCGGTGACTGTCGCTGTCGATGGCGGTGCACCGGTGACGGCGGCGCGTGCACCGGCCGCTCCTGGCCTTTACGGGGTGGGGAATACCGGTTCGCCGTCGGGGGGATTGTTCGGCTTTCTGGTTCCCGCCGGAGTGGCCTCGGCGACTGTGGTCGTAGGTACCGGCCCGGATCCTTCGGTGTATTACCAGGGGCCGAACGATAACGCCGCTACCGTCGAGGCGGTCAGCTCTTCCACGCCGGCGACGTTCAAAGTCGCCTTCCCAGCCGCCTCGTCCCCTGCGCCGACGTCTAAGCCGCCGACCCTGGCCACATCGCCGGTTCCCACGCCGGCGAGAATGATCCCTGCAGGGGAGACGACAACGCCTTCACGTGCCCAGGTCGGCCAAGCGACCCCGGCCTCTCAAAAGCACGGTGGGAGTGGGTGGTGGCCGATCGGTGTTGGTGCCAGCGCGGGCGTCACGGGCATCGTGCTGTTCGGACTGTTCCTTTCTCGCCGCACCCGCTCGGTTGGCGCCCAACCGCCGAAGACACCTGACGAAGAAGGCCAACCGCAGGTACCCCCGATGACATCGGGCGGCGCCACCAGTGACGGTGACAGCACGTACGTCGTAGCCGGTTCTAGTGGCGAATCGAGCGACCATCTCGGGATCGTTGCAGCAGGACCAGCTACTTCGCCCCGCCTGAAGGTAGGTGTTCTCGGTCCCCTTGTCGTGGAAGGAACCGGCGAAATCCACCGAAAGATGGTGCTCCGCGCGCTGATCGTTCTGGCCCTGTTCCTCGGCAATCCGATCAGTTCCGAGGAGCTACGCGGCTGGCTTGCCGAGAGCGAGTACTCCGAGCCTGGGGCCGGAAGTTTGCGGAGCGAGTTATCCCGCCTTCGACGGGTGCTCCCAGACGGCCTGCTTCCCGATCTGGGGACCGGGTCTGGTTACGCCCTGGCTGTAGAGGACGTGGATGTCGACTGGATCAACTTCGACGCTCTTGCAAACCGAGCCAACGCAGCCGTCGGCTATGAGCGGATCGACTTTGGACTCCAGGCACTCCGCCTAGTCCGAGGCCGTGTCCTCGAGCATCAAAGCTGGCACGGCATTGACCGGATGGTCTGGGATATGAACGTTTCGATTGAGACCCTGGCCGCCAACACCGCCATCGAAGCATTGACCGCAGGTCGTCCCGGCGATGCAGCCGAGACCGCCTTCAACCCGACTCGGGTTGAAGGCGGTCTCGTCCGGCCAGCTCTGGCAGTTGAGACTCCAAGCGGCCGAAGTCGGATCCGGCGAAAACGTGCGAAACTTGAACGAGAGAGCCACAGCTGAAACCAGCGCAGACTTCGGATAGGCGGAAACTCCCTGGGGGAGACTCCCATCTCTCAGGTCGAACGTCGGCGTGGTGGATCTCAGGGGTGCGTTCAGCCCGTTACCCCTCCGACAGTGGCGAACTCAGGCACTACGCAGATAGCCCGCCTTCCAGCAGAGGCCGATCCGGCTCGCGTGGGCGGGTGCGGCCTTGCTGATCGAGGAGTCCCTAGATCGTCTTAGACGACCGACTCTGGAGGAGCGCGTAGCTCCAAACCTGGACCGAAAGAGACTCCCTGGTATCCGAACATTTGCGGCCCCAACGCGCACGATCTACACGCTTCGGCGAACTCGGCGAACCTGCCACCGCTGCTGTGACGCCGGATGGAGACCGTAACGCGGGGGGACAGCTAACCGTGTCGTCTTCGAGATCGACGTCGAAGCCATCCTTACCGAACAACCCCGTAAGTGGCGTTGGGCTTCGGGTCTTGTACCTCGAGTCAATCCACAGGGCTTTGAGGTGGCGCCGGATTGGGACCGGTCCCATACGCCTTATCGACGCGGTAACACGAAGGCAACCGCCGTCAGACTTTGCAGACCCCAGGATACTTGTTTCCGTTGCCCGAGGGCCTCGTGAAGAGGGTGGGTGGACATTAAAGGTGGCGGTGTTCGAAAATCACTTCCTCTTCTTCGTAGTCGGCGTGGCCACAACCCGAAGGAGGAGTGCAGCCAACGACAGGGTGGCGATACCTTCGTGTCTCCATAGACCTTGAGGCACGCGTGTTCTGTGTGGGTCAGGAACAGCCGTTCGTGAGGCTCCAGAACCGGTCCGTTGTAGCCGGGCGAGACGAAGGCAGGCGCGCAGCAGGCGCCCTCTGTTTCATCGTTTCCATGTTGGACAACCTGCTCTTGGGTTCACGCGCGACGTGGTGGATGGCCGCCAGACCGGGTGCGACCTCAGCCTGTTGTGCTAGTCTCCTTCTGCAGCCGAATCTCGACAGCAACGACGGCAGGGGGGCATCAAAGATGATCGTGATGGCGGGCAGGCGACACAGGAAACAAGTCGTGACGCCGGCGAGTCTTGTCCTCAGAGCGAGGCGCGCCCTGTCCGACGCGGACGGCCGGTACACGAGCTTTCCATGGTCCCCGATTAGAGTCAATGCGATCAGACTGGCGCTTCGTGCCGTTTGTGCTGTCGCTGTCTGCATCGCACTGTTCGCGGCGCTCGTCCCGTCCGCGTCAGCGGAAGTCGCAAGGCCATCACTGTCTCCGAGAAGCTTGTCGGTGTCTTCGACTAATACGGTGTCGATAGATCCGGGGGTTGTGTCGACTTTGGCGGGGTCGGGCTCGTTTGCGAATGTTGATGGGACTGGGGGGGCGGCGGCGTTTGCGTTGCCGGTCGGGG
>JAKCEB010000096.1 GCA_021838305.1 Actinomycetes bacterium
CCACGGCCTGGCGGTTGCGGCGCTTCGAGCCAACGACTCCGCGCCGGTTGGCATCACCCTCAACCTCACCACGGCGATAGCGGCAAGCGACCATCCCGACGACATCGACGCGGCGCGTCGGGTCGACGGCCAGTCGAACAGGCTGTATCTCGACGCTGTCCTTCGGGGCTCGTACCCCGCCGACATGGTGGAGCACTACGGTCCCTTCGGGGCTTTTGAAGTAGCATTGGGCGGAGACTCTGAAGTCATATCGACGCCCATCGACTTCCTGGGCGTCAACTTCTACACCTCGACGGTGGTAGCCGACCGGGGGCGCGTTGACGCAGCCCGGCAGCTTGGCTTCGACATCGGACGCATCGAGAGCGACGCGGTCCTCGATGACCTCCGAGCCTTGCACCTGAGGCGTCCCGACTTGAAGCGCACTGCCATGGGTTGGGAGGAAGACCCGACGGCCTTTGCCGACTTACTGATACGCCTTCACGAGGAATATCAGGCCCCGCCGATCTATGTCACAGAGAACGGTGCTGCTTGCGACGACTATGTCGACCCTGACGGCGCTATCCAAGACGGGGCGAGGATCTCCTACATACGAAGTCACCTCAAAGCGTTGCGCGACGCCATCGGCACAGGCGTGGACGTCCGCGGCTACTTCGCGTGGAGCCTCATGGACAACTTCGAATGGTCGTTCGGTTACTCGAGGCGCTTCGGCCTTGTCTGGGTCGACTATCCGAGCGGCCGGAGGATACCGAAAGCGAGCTTCTCTTGGTACCGCTCCGTGATAGATAGCAACGGCGCAAGCATCGGCAACTGAGAAAAGGCCGGGGCGCTACCGCGTACGAGGGTCCGTGGTCAGGCGCCGCAGACTTTCGCCGGGAACGTCACCGAACTCGCAATTGAGATGACCGTCGAGATCTGAGAAGGACTCGTCAGGTTTGCCTGTATGCCGAGCGCATGGGTCTTGTCGATCGCGAGGTTGATGACGGCAAGGTACGGCTCGGTCACCGCCTGCCCCTGCGGGGCAACGGACGTTGTCGTGGTGGAGCCGCGGGTATACGACAAGAGGTGCCCAGTGACGCCGCAGACCAGAAGCTGCTGGGAGGCGAGCGGCTGGACTCCCGCCGGCAGCGGTGGAAGGGCCGAAACTGACGCACCGGCCGAAAACGAGATTGTCTCTGTCCCCGAGGCGCTTCGAAGGACCGCACCGCCCGACGGCGTCGCCGTCGCTGACCACGTCGTGGGATACAAAGTCGAGAAACTGCCGCTGGCTGACGCGAAAGGATAGAACGTTCCCGGTGCGGTCAGCTGCTGATTGGCACTGATCCAGCCGGTGACAGACACTCCTTTGACGTTCAACCACCCACCGGAGGCAGGGTTGTAAGAGTTGACGGTGACCTCTGCGCCCCTCACGAGGGTGCCGAGAACTTTTGCCGACGTCGACGGACCGTCGCGCATGTCGATGCCGAGTGGGTAGACAACCGTCCGGGTCCCAGTCGA
Organism: Actinomycetes bacterium; assembly: GCA_021838305.1. Lineage (GTDB taxonomy): Bacteria > Actinomycetota > Acidimicrobiia > Acidimicrobiales > Palsa-688 > JAJZAM01. The sequence continues at coordinate 1,495 of JAKCEB010000096.1, forward strand.
TGGTGGTGTTGTGGTCGTCGTGGCGCCGGGGACCGTGGTGGTCGTCGTCGTCGTCGTAACTGTTACCGTTGTCGAGGGCGTCGGCAGAGTCGACGTGGTTGTCGCGACAGGGGGCAGGACGGCCTTGGCTGAGGATCCACAGCCAGCGGCCAGGCCCGTTGCGACGATTCCCACGGCTCCAAGTTTGACCTTCGATAGCCTCAGAAACGCCGCCACGCCTCAACGTTACTCCCCGGCACTGCAGCTGGCGATGGCGCGCCGAGAGACTTCCCTGACCTATAGTCGAGTCGGCAGAGCCGAAGGGAGGGATGTCGGGATGCGAGCGCTGAGGCTTCTTGACTGGAAGTCGGACCCGGTCATCGTCGAGGTGGACGAACCGACGCCAGGTCCCGGCGAAGTCGTGGTGCGGGTGGGAGCAGCCGGCGCGTGCCATTCGGATCTGCATCTGATGCATGATTTCGAGCCCGGTATGGCACCGTGGGCACCCCCATTCACGCTCGGCCACGAGAATGCCGGCTGGGTCCACGCTGTCGGCGAGGGCGTCGAGGCGTTCGATATCGGACAGCCGGTAGCAGTACACGGGGGGTGGGGCTGCGGAGGCTGCGACCCCTGCCGGTCGGGCAACGAGCCGTACTGCGAGAACCCGACCGCAACCCAGGCGCCGGGCGGCGGTGCCGGGCTCGGGCTCGACGGGGGAATGGCGGAACTAATGCTCGTTCCGTCGGAACGCCACCTTGTCGCCCTCCCCGACGGCCTAGATCCCGTCGCAGCCGCACCGCTCACAGACGCCGGCCTGACCCCCTACCACGCCATCCGAAGGTCACGCCACAAGCTGACCGAAGGATCCACGGCGGTCCTCATAGGTGTGGGTGGTCTCGGTCATCTGGGGGTTCAAATCCTGAAAGCTACGACGCCGGCGAAAATAGTGGCGGTCGACAGCCGGCCAGAAGCCCTTGCGCTTGCCGTCGCCGGTGGTGCCGACCTTGCCCTGGCGCCTTCGGTCGAACTCGCCTCCGAGATCCGAACCTTCACCGGCGGCAGAGGCGCGGATGTTGTCGTCGACTTCGTAGGGTCAGACGCCACGCTCGCCTTGGGGATCGCCGTAGCCCGCATGCGCGGCGACGTCACCGTCGTGGGTATAGCGGGAGCTTCCTTCAATTGGACCTTTTTCAGCGTGCCGTACGAGGTTTCGCTGCAGACCACTTTCTGGGGTTCGCTTCCCGAGCTCAAAGAAGTACTCGACCTCGGGGCGCGAGGGATCATCAAAGCCACCACCACCACCTTTTCTTTGGCGGATGCTCCGATTGCCTATCAGCGTCTGGCTGCCGGAGAGATCGAGGGGAGAGCCGTCATAGTGCCGAACGCCCAATGATCGGCGCTCCGGGATGACGGCAGAACTCAGAGGCACCCTTTCTCATTTTGCGAGCGGTGTCACGATCGTCACGTCACTCTGGGAAGGCGCGCCTGTCGGGTTCACATGCCAGAGCTTCTTCTCGTTGTCCCTGGACCCGCCCTACGTCGCGATCGCCCCGGCGAAGACGTCGACCACCTGGCCGCTGATAGCCAAATCGGGCACCTTCTGTGTCAATATCCTCTCACAGGACCAGGAAGCCCTGTGCCGCACCTTTGCCGTCACGGGAGCCGACAAGTTCGCCGGAGTGGACTGGGAAAGGTCGCCTGTCACCTCGTCGCCCCTTCTCGCCGGATCGGTTGCCTGGGTGGACTGCAGGGTGGAGTTGGTGCATGCCGCCGGCGATCACGAGCTCGTTGTCGGCGCTGTAGTCGACCAACGAGTCGAAGGAGGCGAACCGCTGATCTTCTACCGGAGCCGTTTCGGCGCTTTCACGCTCGGCGACTAGGCGTTCCGGAATCGGCGATCGCGCTCAGGCAAATCGCCTGGCGTCGTCGGCGGCATACTTGGCGACCGCAGTGTCGATGGCTGCGGCCCGCCTGACAGCGTCGACCACTTCACTCAGCCGACCTGCCGGTATCGCAACGGTCATCTCGTCAGGACTCATACCCGTGCGCGCGCGACTGAGCGCACAGCCGACACTCGCCGCAACGTCGTCTTTGTCCTTGGCGATGGCCACCACGTGGCACTGCGGCTTGCCCTCGATGCGAAGCGCCGGGACCGCGTCGCTGAGCACCATCATCTGGCGGCCGTTGACCCGCAACAGGACCACGTCCGGTGCGACCGATGTCGTGGGCAGAGGTCCGTATGTGATCGACTCGAATCGCTCAGATATGGCAGGGATTGCAGACACCGCCGCCTCGTCCACCCATCCTGATTCGAGGAGCGTACTGACGTCGTCATTACCTGCAATGTCAGCAAAGGACGCGAGGCCGTGCGTGTACCTACCGACCGAACAGTTCCCGTGGTCCTCGGGGACTGTGCTGAAAGTCGACTTTGCGGCCTCTATCCAAAAAACACAACCCGCTGGAACCCGACCTTTGCGGCCGTCACTGGCCGCCTCTGACATCGGCTTTGCGAAGGCATCCACGCCAGCTGGCGCTTCGCTGGAGAATGTGATTGCGACTGGCGGCACTGACAGGTGCAAAGTGCTCGCCAAGGCCTCTCCGAGTAGTCGCCAATCTTGGGTCGTCGAAGTTGCGACATCGTCCACGCTGCCATCGTTGCCTGTCAGCGGCCGGAGTTGCAAACCGGCGGATTGTCGCAGGCTGACTACGATTGGGGCATGCCATACGAGGTTCGAGGCGTTGTGTCAATGGGAAAAGGCGAGCGGGTGCGCCTGGAGACGATCTCGGTTCCCGACCCCGGTCCCGGGGAGGTCATCGTCGACGTGCAGGCGTGCGGGGTCTGCCACACCGACCTCCACTACCGGGAGGGCGGGATCAGCGACGACTTCCCGTTCCTGCTCGGCCATGAGGCCGCCGGGTTGGTTTCAGTGGTCGGCGACGGGGTGACAAGCGTCGCCCCGGGGGATTTCGTGGTTCTCAACTGGCGAGCCGTGTGCGGTAGCTGCAGGGCGTGCCGTAAGGCGAAACCGCAGTACTGTTTCGCCACGCGCAACGCTTCGCAGAAGATGACCCTGACGGATGGCACGGCTCTGTCCCCAGCGCTAGGGATCGGAGCCTTTGTCGAAAAATCCCTGGTGGCAGAGGGCCAGTGCACCCCCGTATCTGCGGCGGCGGACCCTGCAGCCGTGGGGCTCCTCGGCTGTGGCGTGATGGCCGGGTTGGGCGCCTCGATGCTCACGGGGAATGTCTCGCGGGGTGATTCGGTCGCAGTGTTCGGCTGCGGAGGCGTCGGCGACGCTGCGATAGTCGGGGCGAAGCTCGCAGGCGCCGCGACGATCGTCGCCGTGGACGTCGACGACCGCAAACTTGACTGGGCGAGAAGCTTCGGGGCGACGCACGCCGTCAACGCCTCCCGGGTCGATCCCGTGGACGCTGTACGACAGGCGACCGGCGGTTTCGGGGCGGACGTCTGTATCGAAGCTGTCGGAAACCCGGCGACGCTCGAGCAGGCCTTCTTCGCAAGGGACTTCGCGGGAACGGTGGTCCAGGTGGGCGTGCCGACTCCCGCAATGCGCATGCCGGATCTAGCGATGATCGATTTCTTCGGCCGAGGAGGCGCCCTCAAACCGTCATGGTACGGGGACTGCGTGCCGAGCCGTGACTTCCCTGCTCTGGTCGAGCTATACCTCCAGGGTAGGCTTCCCCTCGACGACTTCGTGTCCGAGCGAATTGGGCTTGACGAGGTAGAGGAAGCTTTCGAGAAGATGTCACGAGGAGAAGTGTTGCGGAGCGTTGTCGTCTTATGAAAATTCATGAGCTAGGCCACATAGTGCTCTATGTACGTAACCTGGAGCGCTCCCGGCGCTTCTACAAAGACGTCCTCGGGTGGGACGAGATCCCCGGAGGTACCCCAGCCGGAATCCCCGCTTCGGCCTTCACCTCCGGACGCACCCACCACGAGCTACTCCTCATAGAGGTGGGCGAGACTGCCGCTTCGATACCGTCCGGGCGCCGGGTCGGGATGTACCACTTCGGGCTGAAGGTCGGCGAAAGCGACGACGAACTTCGTGAAGCACTCGGCGCCCTCCGAGACGCCGGAGTGGAGGTTTTGGGAGCCAGCGACCACACCGTCACGCATTCGCTCTACATCGCAGACCCCGATGGCAACGAGGTGGAGCTCTACGTCGACGTGGTCGACCGTGACGTCTGGAGCGACCCCGGGGCGGTGCTCGCCCCGGTACGACCGCTTCGACTCTGACTGCCCCGGGCTGAATTCACGTTTTACGCTGCGGTTCGTGCCCCGATGGACGCCGGAGAGGTGTAGGAGGCGTCGTCGCGGATACGATGCGACGCCGTGGTACGGGCGAGACCTGTTATCGCTACAGCGCCGACCGCAAGGTGGATCGCGATCAGGCTGACCGCCGCGGAGGCGGACGTAGCGAAAGAGATCGGAAGGGCGAGAGAAGCGACAAGCACAGCAGTCGCGATCGTCACCCATGTTCTTAGCGGGTTTGCCACGCGGGTCTCCAACACGGACATGGCAACCCACCCGGCGACTGTGGCCGACGCTGCAGCTCCGATTGTCGGCCCGAGAGCGACGGTGGATGCCGCGGCGTGCGGGAACTTGACGCCAAGGGTGACTCCGGCCGCCTGAGTGGCGACCGCCCACGAGGCTGCTGCGGTTGCGACTGTTGCGGCGACTGCGATGTGACGATTGCGGCGAACTGGTGACATGAGAACTCCTTGAATGTGTTGGGCCGCTCGGATGCGGCTCTTACAAGCATCGGGTACGGGGGCGTCGTCAAGCGTCGTCTGTCAGGAGGCTTAGCAGGTACTCCTCTTGGGGTAGAGCGAGGCTGTGCGCCTACTGCTGGTGATGTAGCAGTTCCGCCTGCTGGAGGAGTATGGAGTTGGCCGTCGGGGCGCCGTAGGCTGGCCCCGATGCTGACAGCGTTGGGTCGACTCGCAAAATGGCGTTGGTCGGAGCCGCTCGGCGTCGGTGTCGTGCTCGCGATGGTGATTGTCGGCTCGGTCGCGGAGGCATATCCGTCCCACCGCTACGCGGGACTGGATCTGCGGTCTCACCCCTCCGTTTGGGCGTTCGCTGTGCTGGCCGTTCCGGCAGTCGGCCTCCGCTGGCGGCTGTCGTATCCGCTCGGCGTATACATAGCGACTGTCGCCGGGGTCGTCGCGTGGGCGCTGCTCGGTCAGGTATACGGTGCGGCCCTGGTGATGGTATTGGTAGCGATGTACACGCTCTCCGCTGCCCGACTCGGCCGGGCGGGGCTGATAGCGGTGGGCGCCTCCGGTGCGATAAGCATTTGGGTCGCAGGGGGACTCGCTGGGCCGTGGGGTTGGTGGGGAGGGCCACAGCTCGACATGTGGGCGGAGATGGCCGCCGCTGGAGCGGCGGGCACATTCGTCTCTGCGCGCAGGCACTGGAAGGCGAGCGAAATCTTACGCGCTGAGCAAGTCGAAGCCTCCCGCATCCAAGAGACTCGCCGCCTAGTCACCTCCGAGCGCTTGCGGATCGCTCGGGAACTCCACGACGTGGTTGCCCACTCGATGGCGATGATCAACGTGCAGGCAAGTGCGGCAGTCACACTGGTAAACGCAGACCCACTCAGCGTGACTGAGTCCCTCCAGGCGATACGGCGCGCGAGCAAGGACGGGTTGCGCGAACTTCGCTCTATACTCGAGGTTCTCCGCCAAGTCGACGAAGACCAGCCTGCTGTTGCACTTCCGGACGTGCAGGCGTTCAAGGCACTCGTGGACGCCGGCAAGTCGGCTGGGATGCAGTGCACCCTGACCTGGGATGCTGAGCTCACGGGCGTAGCCGCTGGTTCCGTCCTGGCGACATACCGGATAGTGCAGGAGTCGCTGACAAATATTATCCGCCACGCAGCAGGTTCTGTTGCCTCGGTCAGCGTGGTGCGCTGCGATACGCTCATCGTCGTTGACGTCGTCAATGACGGCCGTGGAGGTGCGGAGCCGTTTGTGGACGGGACGGCGAGTGGATTGAACGGGATGCGTGAGCGGGCCCGGGCCATAGGAGGAACAGTGACGGCGGGTCCGATTCAAGGTGGAGGATTCCGTGTCCATGCCGAGCTTCCGGTATCGTCGACAACGGCTACGGAGGACTCGATGCCCGATCTTGTGGTAAACAACGCCGGCAGAGACGCCTATGAGGAACGGATCGGGTTGTGATCCGAGTGGTCCTTGCGGACGACCAGGCGCTCGTACGGGCAGGCTTTCGCGTGCTCTTGAACGCCGCCGACGATATTGAGGTCGTCGGTGAAGCCGGCGACGGCCAGACGGCGATCGACCTGGCTAGGGCCAACGCCGCCGACGTCGTGCTTATGGACATCAGGATGCCGGTGGTGGACGGGATCGAAGCCACCAGGCGGATCGGCTCGTCAAATGACCTGTCCGAGCTCAAAGTGATAATCGTGACCACGTTCGAGTCTGACGAGTACGTCTTCGAGGCGCTTCGCGCGGGGGCGAGCGGGTTCCTCGTCAAAGACACCGAGCCGGAGGACCTCCTCGATGCTGTCAGGATCGTTGCCCGAGGCGACGCGCTTCTGTCTCCTGGTGTGACGCGACGGCTCATCGCAAGTATCGCTGGGGGAAGCGGGCGGCGTCTGGCTGACCCCCAGACGCTCGCCGCGCTTACAGAACGTGAACGTGAGGTTCTCGTACTTGTCGCGGCTGGAAGGTCCAACGATGAGATCGCCGAAGCGCTGTATATGAGCCCGCTGACGGCGAAGACGCACGTCAGTCGGGCAATGACGAAGCTCGACGCACGAGACAGGGCTCAGCTTGTCGTCGTCGCCTACGAGTCAGGTCTTGTCAGTCCCGGCCGCATATAAGTCACCCGTCGAGGATCTCCCTCCGGGCGCCTTGCGATGCTACAGCCACGCACGCTGCGGGAGCCACGAACCCTGCAGCAGCAAACGAGGCTGTCACCGCACCCGCTGCGGATTCGACCCGGGAGGCTTCCAGCAGCGCTACCACGCTTCCCCCGAAGCCGGCGCCGGTGAGCCTCGCCCCGAGGGCACCGGCCGACAAGAGGGCTTCAACCGCCGTGTCGAGTTGTACGCTCGAGACCTCGAAGTCGTCTCGAAGAGAGCGATGCGACGCGTACATCAACGCTCCCAGGCGTCCCCAATCACCGCTCTTCAGGGCATCTACAGCTGAGTCGACCCGAATGATCTCCGACACCACGTGGCTTGCACGCCGGCGAAGGACTGTGTCCCCGATGCCGGAGAGCAAGGCGTCCGATTCGTCGGGTCCGCGATCGGCAATCTCGCGGAGGAAGCGAACGCCGAGTAGTCGGGCGGCATCTTCACAGGCTGTACGTCGTCGAGCGTATTCGCCATCGACCAATCCGTGTGCGGCGCCGGTGTCGATGACAAGGAACTCGTAGCCGGCAACTGAAGCAGCAAGGGGGATTTGCTCGCTGTGCTGGTCATAAGTATCGAAGAGCAAGGCGTGGTCCGCGTGCGCACACGTAGAGGCCATCTGGTCCATCAAACCGCACGGCACTCCTACGAAGTCGTTCTCCGCCCACTGGGCGATAGCCGCTCGTTGCGGCCCGTCGATGTCGGCTTCCGCCATCTCGCAGATGGCCCCGACGGCGGCGCATTCCAAAGCGGCCGAGGATGAAAGGCCGGCGCCGACAGGCACGCGACCGTCTACGATCACGTCGAGCGGAGGAACGTTCACCCCAACCTGTCCGAGGGCCCAGATTACCCCGAAGACATACGACGCCCAACCACCGAAGCCTTGTGGCTGCCTTGTCCCGAGGGGATCTGCCGATCCGCCAGGCTTCAGGTCGGCGATCGCCGCCCGGACGGTCTCGTCGGGGAACTGTCTGGACCTGATCGTGACGGTTCCGTCAGAGGTGCCGGCCGCCGCTACGTAGCATCGATGCTGGATGGCAAATGGAAGAACCCGACCACCGTTGTAGTCGACGTGCTCTCCTATCAGATTCACCCGGCCAGGGGCCGACCAAAGCACCGAAGGGGAGCGGTCGAACTCAGCCCTGAAGGTTTCGACGAGCTCGATGTTGCCCTTTGCTGCAGCGGTCAGGCCGCTCTCGGGTGCGCTCACAGCCTCGAGTTTCGGAGCATGTCGGCGGCGCACTCGGGAGCGATGTCGTTGATGAACATACCCATGCCGGACTCCGAGCCTGCGAGCGCTTTGACCTTACCTGGAGCTCTCAGGATCGAGAACAATTCGAGGTGCAGATAGGCAAGTTCCCGGTCCGCTTTCGAAGGGGCCTGGTGCCAGGCTGCTATGTAGGGCATCGCAACGCCGTAGACCCCGTCCAGACGCTGGAGCAGTTCGAGGTAGATCTGGCTGAGGGACTCGCGCTCCTCGTCGGTCGTAGCGGGAAGGTCGGGTACGTGACGATGAGAGTATAGATGGATTTCGAAAGGCCATCGCGCGGCTGCAGGCACGAAAGCCGTCCAGTGCTCGTTTGAAGCAACGACACGGCGAGAGCTGGAGCGTTCCGATGCGCAGCAAGTGGCGCTCTCCTTTTAGCGCTCTACGGTGCGGCATCGGCGGGCTCGGCAGGTAAAGCCGCCGTCATCTCCGCACCCGGTGGCGGCCGCCGGCCCGATACGCACGACGAGACACTCCGATGTGACTTTCGGCCCTACCGGATCGGGCGCGCCGCTGCCACGATTGCCTACATGACCGACACCTTGGTAGGAGCTAGCGTCTGGGAGCAGGAGATCTATGATCACCTTAGATCCCACGTAGAAGCGGAGCGGGGGATCCTGGAGTCTTACCAGGATGCCGCCCGGCGTTCCGAATCAG
>JAKCEB010000097.1 GCA_021838305.1 Actinomycetes bacterium
ATCGATGGAAAAGCACCTCCCTCGGCCGGCGCATGGCCCGCCTTCCACTCGACCCTCGGCTCGCGCGTATCGTCGTCGAAGGACACGAGCGTGGGTGCCTTCGCGAGGTGACGCTCATCGCCGCCGCTCTGTCGATACAGGATCCGAGGGAGAGACCGCGCGACACCCCGGAGGCGGATGCGCTGCACCTCCGCTTCGACGTCGACGACTCGGACTTCATGGGGCTGCTGCGCTTGTGGGACTACGTTTCAGAGTTGGCACAGGACTTGTCAGGAAATGCTTTCCGGCGGCGCTGCAGGGCGGAATTCCTGAACGTCATGAGGTTGCGTGAATGGCAGGACATAGCCGGCCAGATACGCCAGGCGTACCGCTCGGAGGGCTGGCACGCAAACAGCGCGGAAGCCCTGCCCGATGCCGTCCATCAGGCAATGTTGACCGGTCTCCTGTCGAATGTCGGCCGGCGCGACCGGATCCGCAGGGACTACCAGGGCACTCGCCAAACGAGGTGGAGGATCGCCCGAGCTTCGGCGACTTCCCGGCGCTCCCCGGAATGGGTGATGGCAGGAACGCTCATCGAGACGGAGGGTATCTGGGCGCACAGCGCCGCTGCCGTGCAACCGAAGTGGATCGAACAGGCAGGCGCGCACCTTGCGCAGCATTCCTACGGCGAAGCGTTTTGGGACCCCGAACGGGGCGAAGCGGTAACCATCGAGAATGTGACAGTTCTGGGCCTTCGCGTCGTCGACAACCGACGGGTCGCCCTCGCGCGCGTCGACCCGCAGGAGTCCAGACGGATGGTGATCCACCACGCCCTAGTCAAGGGCGAATCCCCCCTCCGGATAGCCACGCTCGCGGCGACACGAGAGCGAATCGACGCACTCGGCCTTCTCGAGGACAGGATGCGCCGCCACGATCTGTTCGCGGGAGAGGACGCTCTGGAGCGGTTCTATGACATGGTCGTTCCGAGCGAGGCTACCGGTACCCGTCGCCTCGAGCGCTGGTGGCGTCACGCGTCGAGCGGAGGCGACGATCCCCTCCACGTGCCACTATCTGTGCTTGTAGATCCTGACGCTCAACCTCTCCGCCTCTCCGACTACCCCGACTGGTGGGATCATGCCGGCCTTCGTTTGCGCCTTCGTTACCGCTACACGCCCGGTGAACCAGACGACGGTGTGACAGTCCAACTGCCCCTTCTTGCCATCAACCGCGTGAATGCTACGGCATTCGAAGGCCACATACCCGGACGACGCATCGATCTCATCGCTGCTTTGATCAGGATCGCCCCGAAGGAGGTGCGGCGCTTCATTGCGAGCACCGAGGAGGTCGCGGCCGAGATCGCAAACGAAACAGGCACCTCTCAAACCCCCGGCACACGGCCGGGTGGCTTCCTTGATTGCGTGGCCATCGCGCTGGCTCGAATCAGCGGCGAACCAATGACGGCGGCGGCGTGGGACCTCGACCGACTCCCGGGGCATCTACGGGTAGGTTTCGAGGTGATCGGCGCCGACAACACGACGATAGCCCGGGGGAAAAACCTTTCCGCCCTGCAGTCGTTGCTGAGCGACGCCTTCCTCGATGCCGCCCGGGCTGCTCTTCCAGGGTTCGAGCGCAGCGGGATCACCTCTTGGGACTTGAACGACATACCCGAGATCCTCGAAGAAGGCGACCTTCGCGTCTATCCCGCCCTCGTCGACGAGGACGTAAGCGTCGCGCTGCGGGTCTTCGAATCACCTAATGCGCAGGCCTCGAACATGTGGCAGGGAAGCCGCCGCTTGCTAAGCCTCGGCGCGCCATATTCCTCGGAACATCACCGCCGCCGCGTGACCAAGCAGACCGAGGCTGCACTTCGAAGCACGGGCGTATCGATGCGCGCCGTAGTCGACGACTGCGCGATGGCGCTGATCGACGACGTCCTGATAGACAACAGCGGCCCCTCTTTCACCCGAACCGGATTCGACCAACTGACGGCTCTCGTCAAGGCCGAGCTCTCAGACCGCCTCGAAGCGCTCGTAGTTGTGGCCGGAAGGATCTACGAGGCTTACGCAAAGCAGCGCTCGGCGGTCGCCCGAATGGAGTCGGCGGATCCAAGCGGGCGCCTCTCGCGAAGCGTCCAGGACATCCGCGCCCAGCTCGACGCTCTCGTATACCCCGGATTCGTTACCGTCACCGGCACCGCTCGAATCGAGCAGCTACCGCGCTATCTGGACGCCGTCAGCCGGCGCCTGGAGCAACTGCCGCGAGACCTTCAACGTGATCAGTCCCGCCAGGCTGTCATCGACAAGCTGTCGGTTCGCTACAACAGGCTGGTCGACAGTCGATTTCGTAGATCTTCGGCGTCGTTGGCCGAAGTCCGCTGGTTGATCGAGGAGCTGCGCGTGTCGCTGTGGGCGCAGTCCATGGGTACAGCTGTACCTGTGAGCGAGGAACGAATCGAACGCACGTTGGCCAGCATCGAGGGCGATCTTCGCTCTATGGTGGCCTGATGGCTGACAGCGAAAGAAACGACAGTGACATGACTGAGGCTAACGGGGGAATCTCGGCACACGTTCCGAGGTCGCGCTTCGGTCGCAGCGGTCATCGCAGCTCGAGAGTCATCTTCGGGGCGGCTGGCCTGGGGCGGGCGAGTCAGGCCACAGCCGACCACTATCTGCAGGTCGCCGCCTCTTACGGGGTCAACCACATCGACACAGCCGCCGACTACGGCGAGTCCGAACTTCGCCTGGCTCCCTGGCTGGGCGCTCACCGCCAAGAAGTGTTTCTGGCCACCAAGACCGGCCAGCGCGACGCGTCAGGGGCCCGGCGCAGCCTTGAGCGCTCCCTCGAACGCCTCGGCGTCGACTCAGTCGACCTCATCCAGCTGCACAACCTCGTCGAGGAAGAAGAATGGAGTCAGGCGACGGGGCCTGGCGGAGCGCTCGAAGCTCTACTCGACGCCAAAGAGGAGGGCCTCACCCGCTTCGTCGGCGTGACAGGTCACGGCCTGCGCATCCCCGAGATGCACCGGAAGAGCCTGGAGCGATACGACTTCGATTCGGTCCTGCTCCCCTACAACTTCACAATGCTCGCAAACACCGCCTATCGAAGCGAGCTGGAAGCGCTCCTCGAGGTTTGCGAACAGCGCGACGTCGCCGTTCAGACGATCAAGTCGCTGGCGCGCAGGCGCTGGCCGGCGGACCACCAAGGGAGTCGCCACAGCTGGTACCAGCCGCTGCCTCCGGGCGACGAGCTCGGCCGAGCGGTCCGCTTCGTCCTGTCGAACGCCCAGGTGTTCCTCAACTCCTCGAGCGACATGGACCTTCTCCGCCCGACGCTCGAGGCAGCCCTCGACGCCGGCCCGACGCCGAGCGAAGCAGAGATGCAGGCCGACGTTGACCAACTCGACGCCAGCCCGCTCTTCGACGGGGGGACCCTAGAACGAATCTGAGCGCCGCACGCCGCAGAGCCGCAAACCGGTTGATTACTTCGCAACCCGATCGAAGACTGAGAAAATCTCGACGTGCGGCGTGTGGGGGAACATGTCTATCGGGGTGAGAGACGAAAGTCGGTATCGGGCGTCCGCCAACAGTGCGCTGTCGCGGGCGAAGCTGGCGACGTCGCAGCTTATGAGCACCACACGGCGCGCCCCCGTCCCGGCCGCCACGGCGACTCCGGGCCGACCGAGCCCGTCACGGCTCGGGTCCGCCACCACAAGATCTGCCAGTGTCGGCTTCCACTCCTGAACCCTGCTTCGTACGATCTCGACTGGGAGTCCGGCCAGGTTCTTCTCGGCGTCGCCGACCGCCGACTTCGAAACTTCCACCGCCGTCACCGTCCAGCCCGCTTCCCCTAGCACCCCGGCGAAGACCCCGACCCCGCTGCATAGGTCCACCGCCCGACCCCTCCGGTCCGGCCGACTTGCGCCATCCAAGCCCGCCACGCTGTCTCTGACCATCGACGCCAGCACGTCGACGCCATCCGGTCGGGTCTGGAAAAAAGAGGCCGCCGACACCCTCCAAGTCCTTCCCGCCGCGCGCTCGTGGATCTGGCTCACCGACACACCGTGCGGCAACCCTGGCTCGGACGGCAGCGGACTGGGACGCGCCATGAGCTCGCCGGTGCGCTCCCCCGCCCGGAACAGCACCTCGTCTGCACCCGGGAACCTGAGCGAGCCGAGCATGCCTGACACTGCAGGAGTCGCGACAGGGCAGTCGTCGACAGGAACGATTTCGTTCGAGCGCAGCCGGCGCAAACCGGGCTGGCCGGCAGCCACCCCTGCCCGGACAGTCGTGCGAAACTGCCACGAAGCGAGCTCCACTGTCGGCGATACACCCTCGTTTGGGACGCTAACAGTCCGTCCGATTCGACGCAGGGACTCGCGGATCATATTTTCCTTGAGCCGTCGTTGCGCGTCGACCGCGACGTGCTGCCAGCGACAACCCCCGCAGCCTTGGGCCACATACCGGCAAACTGGTTTGACCCGGTCCGGGGACGCCTCCAATGGAATGTCGATGACTGCCGAGCGAAAAGACGACTTGTCCTCGATGACGCGCGCAACCACGGTCTCGTCGGGCAGGGCTCCCTCGACGAAGACCACCTTCCCGTCGGCGTCACGGGCGATCGCGCGGCCGTCGGAGGCCATCGCGGTGGTCCTCAGCGTCAGCTGGACTGGAGTATCGCCCACGGAAGTGTTCTAGCCTAAATGCTCAGCGTCTAAATGAACCACCCGTTACCTGCTCGACTCCTTCCGCGACCACCTGTAACCACCGGGGCAGCAAGAAATGCTCAAATTTGGTCAGGATCTTCGTGGGCCGGACACAGCCTGACCATTTGAAGCGTTTTTTCGCACTTTTTGGTACACGATCTTCGTTCCCAAAAAATCCTGTACCAGCCCTCGCTTGGAAAACGCACTTCTTGGTACAAAACTTTTCCGACTCGAAAATCCTGACCATTCTGACGGTCACACCAGAGTTTTTCTACTGCGAGGCGCCACGCAGGGGGCGCGCGACGCTGTCGCGGAAACCCTACGTCCTAGCGAACGATCACTGCTTCTATCAGCGAAGGTCCAGACGTCGCGAACGACTCCCCGAGCGCCTGAGCGAACCCGGCGGCGTCAGTGACGCGCCGTGCCGGGACTCCCATCCCAACAGCCAGCGACACGAAATCGAGATCCGGGCGTCTAAGGTCGAGCATCTCCCGGGCGCGCGCCCCGTCACCGTCCGCCTCGACGCGCTTCAGTTCCATGTTAAGTATCGCGTAGCTACGGTTGGAGAGGATCACCACCGTGACGTCGGCACCCTCCCTGGCCATGCTCCACAGCGCTTGTATGGTGTACATCGCCGAGCCGTCGGCTTCCAGGGCGAGCACCCGGCGATCCGGGCAGGCGACCGCTGCGCCAAGCGCGAGAGGCAGGCCCTGCCCGATGGCGCCACCGCTGAGCGCCAGCCAGTCGTGAGGGGGAGCCGCCGCGCTCGCGGCCCAAGCGTGAGCCCCCGAAGTTATGGACTCGTCGGAGACGATCGCCCCCTCGGGGAGCAGCGCTCCGACCGCCAGGCCGACAGCCTCCGAGGTGAGCGGGCCGCTTTCGGGCGCCTGGCGCGGGCGCAGAGCAGCACGCGACTGCGGGGCCGCTCGACCGATCGTTTTGTCGAGTGTCTCTGCCAGCGACGACACGACGAAGGAGCAGTCGTCGCCGGCACCCGCAAGTCGCAGCACGTTGCAGTCAGGCGGGGTCAGCCAGCTCGGCTTCGAAGGGTACGCGAAGAACGACACCGGCGCCGCGGCGCCGACCAGGATCAGGTGTGCAAGGCCGTCGAGTTGAGCGAGCGCCATCTCGGCGAGGTAGGCGAGGCGCTCAGGTTCGAACCGTCCCCCACCGCGCTCGATCCGGGCGGGAAGCGTCTCGCAAATGACCCTCGCCCCGGTCGCAGACGCGATGGAGCCGAGCGTATCGAGCACTTCGGAGCGACAACCGGGGCCGCCGACCAGGAACGCCGCCGGCTCGCCGCTGCGCAGCACTTGCGCCGCGCAGCGCAACGTTTCCGCGTCGACGCCGCCACAAGCTCCACGCAACGCCGGGAGGGCCGGCTCCGCGCCTTCGGACCACGAGACGTCCGCCGGTAGGACGAGCGTCGCCACCTGCCCGGGAGGGCCGTAGGCGGCTGCGACGGCCGCCGCCGCGGCACCGGGAAGTTCCTCGACGCTGCCGGGACGGCTCACCCAACTCGACACGTTGGACGCGAGCGCGTGGATGTCTGATTGCAGCGGCGCGTCGAAGCGCTCGTGATAGGTGGCGTGGTCACCGACGACTGCGACTACGGGACTGGCCGCGCGCCTCGCGTTGTGCAGGTTCGCTACAGCATTCCCGAGTCCAGGCCCGAGGTGCAGGAGGACCGAGGCGGGTCGCTCGGCCATCCGGGCGAAGCCGTCCGCCGCCCCTGACGCGACCCCCTCGAACAGCGTCAGGACGCCGCGCACCTCAGGCACGCGGTCGAGCGCAGCCACGAAGTGCATCTCCGAGGTGCCCGGATTCATGAAGCAGGTGTCGACGCCGGAGGCTACGAAGGTGCGCAGCAGGGCTTCGGCGCCGTTCATCGGGCAGCGCTCCTGGCGCGGGACACGACGCGCAGCAACTGTAGGCCTCGCACCGACCTCACGCTAGCAGCGGGCGGCTAGCTTCTATCCATGACACAACTCCGCGGCTCCACGGTCCTTCTCACCGGCGCTACCGGAGGACTCGGCAGAGCGACGGCCACCGCCCTGGCCGACGAGGGTTCCCGCCTGGTTCTCACAGGCCGGAACGAGTCTCTCCTCGAGTCGCTGGCCTCGACGACCGGCGGGAGGACCATCGCCGCTGACCTTTCGAAGCGGAGCGAGCTCGAACGGCTGCTGGAAGAAGCCGGCCCGATAGACGTCGTCGTACTCAACGCCGCCGTCCCCGCATCGGGCGAACTCCGCACCTGGGACCAGGACCAGATTGACACCGTCCTCGAGATCAATCTGGCCGGCCCGATCGCCATGACCCGCGCTCTGCTACCCGGATTCTTGGAGCGCCGCAGCGGCCACTTTGTATTTATATCCTCCCTTGCAGGCAAGGTCGCCTCACCGGGGGGTTCTCTGTACTCGGCCACAAAGTTCGCTCTTCGCGGCTTCGCCGCCGGGCTGCGCGCCGACCTGCACGGCACCGGGGTCGGCTGCTCCGCGGTCTTCCCGGGCTTCGTCCGTGACGCCGGCATGTTCGCCGACACGGGAGCGTCGCTTCCTCCGGGAGTCGGCACGGTCAGCCCCGAGCAGGTGGCAGCAGCCGTGGTGAGGGCGATCCGCTCGAATCGCGCTGAGATCGACGTCGCGCCCTTGTCATTGAAGGTCGGAGCGACCCTGGGTTCTCTCGCCCCGGGTTTGGCCGCTCAGGTCCAGGCGCGCTTTGGAAGGTCCGTGTCGCGCCGCATATCAGACGCCCAGGGGGGCAAGCGCCCCTGAAACGTCAGACGCTGCGTCGACGGTTGCGTTGATGACCGGGGGCCCGACCATGGCGGCGCCCAAGGTCACGTTCGAGTTCGAGTCGATGATGATGAAGCTTCCGGTGACACGGTTGTCTCGGTAGGCGTCGGCGACCAGCTCGGTTGCCACGACGAAGCGAACGACCCCGATTTCGTTGTCGGAAAGCGACTCGGCGCCGTCCAAAGCGAGCGTCTCCACGTCGAGGCGCGACTCAACCGCCCGCACTTCAGCCATGACGACGCGCGTTGTGTGCTTGATGTGATAGCGCTGGCGCGCCCGCAGCGGCTCGGCGCCGAACCAGCACACGACAGCCTCGATCTCATTCGTCGGCGCTGGAGCACCTTCCACTGCCGAGATCACGTCGCCGCGCGAAACGTCGATTTCATCCGCGAGGACAACTGAAACCGATTCGGAGGGAAGCGCCTCCGCCACCGGGCCGTCAAGCGTCGAAAGTTCCACCACGACGCTGCGACGGCCGCCCGGCAGGACGACGACTTCGTCACCCGGATGCAGCGAACTGCCGCTCAGCATCCCGGCGTAGGCCCGGCCGCCGCCCGGACGTCGCGAGACTATCTGCACAGCAAGGCGTGCCGAACCTTGACCACCGCTGCCACCGCTGCCACTGCTGCCACTGCTGCCACTGCTGCCACTGCTGCCACCGGCCCACAGGCCCGCTTCGGCCTGGTGGAGCGCGTCGAGGACGGTCGGGCCTTCGTACCACGGTGCCTCCCCGGTCTTGTCCACGACGTTGTCACCGCGAAGCGCTGACACCGGCACCGCGACGACCGATTCCACGCCGAGCCGACGGGCCAGGAGCTCCAACTCGGCCACGACCGGCTCGAAGGCGTTGCGGTCCCAGCCAACGAGGTCCATCTTGTTGACGGCTACAACGAGATGGCGAACACCGAGCAGCGCCGCTATGCACAGATGCCGACGGGTCTGCTCACGCACGCCGGCAGACACGTCCACCACCACCACCACAAGGTCCGCGGTTGACGCGCCGGTCGCCATGTTCCGGGTGTACTGGAGATGGCCGGGGCAGTCGGCGATGATGAGCTTACGATGCGGGGTGGAGGCGTATCGGTAGGCGACGTCGATGGTTATCCCCTGCTCGCGCTCCGCTCGCAGGCCGTCGGTTACAAACGACAGATCGACCTCGGAGAGGCCACGACGCCGGCTGGCAGTCGACAGCGCCTCGATGTGGTCGTCGGCGAGTTGCTTCGTGTCGTGAAGCAACCGGCCGATCAGCGTCGACTTGCCGTCGTCGACGGACCCGACGGTTGCGAACCGCAGGAGCTGCGACGTCGACCCGCCCCGAAAATGCGGCGAGGCCACCTAGAAGTAGCCCTCGCGCTTGCGGTCCTCCATCGACGTTTCCGAGACTTTGTCGTCGGCTCTCGTCGCGCCGCGTTCACTCACCCGTGACGTTGCTACCTCGTCGATCACTTCGGCTAGGGTGCGCGCCGTCGAGCGGACCGCCCCCGTGCATGTCGCGTCGCCCACCGTCCGGAAGCGCACCGTGGCTTCTTCGACGACTTCGCCTGGGCGGGGCACTACCGACTGCGATACGGCCAACAGCATCCCGTCTCGCTCAACGACCGGCCTGCTATGTGCGAAGTAGATCGACGGGAGCTCGATCTGTTCACGCTCGATGTAGCGCCAGACGTCGAGCTCTGTCCAATCCGACAGCGGAAAGGCCCGAAGATGCTCCCCGGGGTTCACCCGCCCGTAGTAAAGCTGCCAAAGCTCCGGGCGTTGCGTCCTCGGTTCCCACTGACCGAAAGCGTTTCGAAAAGACAGAACCCGCTCCTTGGCACGCGCCTTGTCCTCGTCGCGTCGCGCGCCGCCGAAGCACGCGTCGAAGCCGTGATCGCTTATCGCCTCCAACAGCGTTACGCTTTGGATACGGTTCCGAGAGCGACCCGGTCCGGGGTCGGCTACCCGGCGTGCGTTGATCGACTCCTGCACCGAAGCCACGACGAGCTCCACGCCCAGCTCGGCGACCCGGCTGTCCCTGAAGGCGATGACCTCGTCAAAATTGTCTCCGGTGTCGACGTGCAGGAGAGGAAACGGGATACGCCCAGGCCGGAACGCCTTGTCCGCCAGGTGCAACAGGACAGCGGAATCCTTACCGGCACTGAACAACAGCACCGGCCGCTCACACTCGGCCACGATCTCTCGCAGAACGAATACGGCGTGGGCTTCGAGGGCGTCGAGATGATCCAGGGTTCGCCCCCGCTGCGTCGCCTGCCCTGTCGCCGCCTGCCCTGTCGAATGTCGCTCGACAGGACGTTCGACACGGGCGTGTGCGTGGACTTGGGGGAACGTGATCGTCATGGCTTCCTATCCGAACTTCAGGGCCGGCCGACGGTGCAACCGACTGAGCGCTCTCAGAGGTGACATCCACCTCCGCCTACTCAACGAATATATCAATATCCCGATCACATTAGTCATCTATTATGATTGTCTTACGAAACTCCTCCCATCGCACCTGCGGTCACCCCACCACAACAAGGACATCTCATGGAATCGGCCACCTCTCCCACAACCTCGACGACACCGTCGCAGCTCCAAGATGAGCTGGACTGGCGATCCGTCGAGTTCGAGTCGGCGCAGCCGTCCGAAATAATCGCCTGGGCGATCAAGCGCTTCGAGGGAGCGGTGTCGGTCGCATGCTCGTTCCAGGACCCCGTCCTGGTCGACCTCGCCGTCAAGGCGGACCCGAACATAGAGATCGTCTTCTTGGACACGGGAGCGCACTTCCCAGAGACACTGCGATACGTCGACGAGGTACGCAGCCTCTACAGCCTGAACCTGCGCG
>JAKCEB010000098.1 GCA_021838305.1 Actinomycetes bacterium
TCAGATGCGCCGTGTATTGCCGAAAGCCGGCGAGCTGAGCACTCTTCAGGCCGGCCCTTTCGAGCACGACGGTCTCGTCGTGATAGCTCTAGCCGCTGCTGGGCGCCCTGTTGGTCTACTGGTGGTCAGCTCTGATGCTGCCACGGTCGACAGGCGGGCGCCGTTGATGCTGTTCGCGAATCACATAGCGCTTGCGGTCGAGCGGGTTCAGCTTCGCGACAAGGCCCTGCAGAGCAGGCTCGCCGAGGAGGTGGCGCGCCTCGCGAAGACGATGGTGGGCGCCGTGTCTCATGATCTGCGCGCACCGCTCACGACGATCAAAGGGGCTTCGTCGACTCTCGCCGATTCCGAACTGTCGCTCGACGCAGAAGCTACCAGCACGCTCGCAAGGTTGATCGACGTCCAGGCCGACAGGCTCGCGCACCTCGTGCAGAACCTGCTCGACATGAGCCGTATCCAGGCGGGTGTCCTTACGCCCCGCTACACGGTCACGTCGATTGACGACCTGCTCAGGGACGCGCTGGACGCCGTCGATCCACACGACCACGTCCTCTCGGTCGAGTGGCGCGAAGACCTGCCGCCCGTCGATGTCGACGAAGTGCTCATCTCTCGGGTATTGACGAACCTGCTCCAAAATGCCCTACGCTACAGCCCGAAGGATGCTCCGATATCTGTCCGAGCGACGCTAGACGGCGAAGACAAGGTGGTGGTGTCAGTCGCCGACCAGGGGCCTGGCGTAATAGCTGAACGGAGGAACGAGGTCTTCGAACTCTTCGCTCGCCGCCAGGACGACACTGGCGCCGGCCTCGGCCTCACGATCGCGAAGACCTTCGTCGAGGCCCATGGTCAACACATCTGGGTGACGGAAGCCCCCGGAGGCGGGGCCATGTTCTGCTTTACCTTGGCGACAGTCGCCCCGATTGCTGAAGAGATGAAGCTTGGCGCAGATTCTCATCATTGACGACGACGCAGACCTGCTTCGCGTTTGCCGGGTCGGCTTGGAAGCGCTCGGAAACACCGTTCGCAGCGCCGAGACCGGCATGTCGGGACTTGCCGAGGCTGCCACCCGGCCACCGGACGTGATAGTGCTAGATCTCGGTCTTCCAGACGTCGACGGCCTCGACGTGTGCGTTCGACTTCGAACTTGGAGCCAGGTGCCGGTCATAGTCCTCTCGGCGGACAGCTCCGAAGACCGCAAGGTGGAAGCCCTCGAACAGGGCGCAGACGACTACATGACGAAACCGTTCGGCATGAGGGAGCTCAACGCCCGCCTCCAAGTCGCGCTTCGCCACAGTGCGAGCGAGGAAGGCGATGGGCCGAGCGAGCTTGTAGTGGGTGCGTTACGCCTCGACCTCGTGCATCGTGAGGCGACCGTCGACGGGCGTGCAATCGACTTCGCCCCCAAGGAGTTCGACTTCGTGGCTTTTCTTGCACGTCACGTCGGCAAGGTGTGCACTCGCCGTATGATCCTCGAGAACGTCTGGGGTGTGCAGTACACGAAGGAGCTCCACTACCTGAAAGTCTATGCATACCGCATACGCCGCAAGCTCGGCGACAACGACGGAGTAGTGCTTCAAAGCGATCCGGCCGTGGGATACCGTTTGGTGGCGCCAGTTGAGTGAAGCTAGATCAATCGAAGAGGTGCTCGAGGGCTTCCTCGACCGGGTAGCCTCGCAAGGTCTCAGCCTCTACCCGGCGCAAGAGGAGGCGCTTCTGGAGGTCTTCGGAGGCGCCCATGTGATTGTCAATACCCCCACCGGCTCTGGCAAGAGCCTCATCGCACTTGGGGCGCACGTTGCAGCGATGGCCGGCGACCGGCGGACGTTCTACACTGCACCCGTCAAGGCGCTGGTGTCTGAAAAGTTTTTCGCCCTTTGCGCGGAACTCGGCGCCTCAAACGTCGGTATGCTCACTGGAGACGCCACGATCAACCCTAATGCTCCCGTGGTGTGCGCCACAGCCGAGATAGTCGCCAACATGGCGCTTCGAAGCGGTGCGGCCGCCGACATCGGCCAGGTCGTAATGGACGAGTTCCACTTCTACGGCGACCCTGACCGCGGATGGGCGTGGCAGGTACCGCTGCTCGAACTGACAGAAACGCAGTTTATCCTTATGTCCGCTACTCTCGGTGACACGACAGCGATACAACGGGGACTCACCGAACGCACCGGTCGACCTGTCTCCGTCGTGCGCTCTTCGACGCGCCCGGTACCACTCAGCTTCGAATACCGTCGAACGTACCTTCACGAGACGGTTGAGTCGCTTCTCTCCGCCGACCAGGCGCCCCTCTACGTCGTGTTCTTCACCCAGGCCCAGGTCCTCGCGCAGGCGCAGGCGCTCACGTCCGCGAAGGTGAGCACGCGACCGCAGCGCGAGGCGATCGCAGAGCAGCTAGCCGGCTACCCGTTCGCTCCAGGCTTCGGCAGAACGCTTTCGAGGATCCTGGCTCACGGTATCGGCGTGCACCACGGGGGCATGCTGCCGAAGTACCGGCGTCTTGTCGAGCGTCTCACGAAGGCTGGCCTGCTCCGCGTGGTGGTCGGAACCGACACTTTGGGCGTCGGCGTCAACCTCCCTTTGCGCACCGTCGTCTTGTCGGGGTTGGCGAAATACGACGGGTCGGTGTCGCGGCTGCTGACCGCCAGGGAGTTCCACCAGATCGCCGGCCGGGCAGGCCGTGCCGGCTATGACAGCTCGGGCCTGGTTGTCCTCCAAGCGCCCGAGCACGTGATCGACAACGAGCAGGCCGCCAAGAAGGTTGCAGGTGACCCGAAGAAGGCGCGAAAGCTGGTCAAAGCGAAACCCCCGCGAGGCTACGTCGCCTGGGACGAGACGAGCTTCGACCGGCTCCTTGCGTCCCCGCCCGAGACGCTGGTCGCCCAGCTCAAGGTCGGGCATGCCGCAGTGCTCAACGTGCTCGACAGACCCGGCGACGGTTGCGTAGCCCTGACGCGCCTTGTAAGACACAACTTCGAGCCGCCACGCGCTAGGAGACAGCTGGCTCGCCAGGCGATATCGATATACCGTTCGCTGCTCGCCGCCGGCGCCCTCGAACGGCTCGACGAACCCGACGAGAAAGGTCGCCTCGTGCGGGTAACGAAGGACCTCCAGGAGGACTTCGCCCTGGACGCTCCCCTCAGCCCACTCGTATTGGAGGCCGTGCCGCGCCTCGACGCCACAGCTCCCACTTGGCCCCTGGACGTGGTCAGCGTCGTCGAGTCGACCATGCCCAACCCCGGGCCGATCCTCGCCGCCCAACTCGACCGGGTCAAGGCGGAGGCGATGACGGAGATGAAAGCAGCCGGAGTCGAATACGAGGACCGGATTGCGGCGCTCGAGAAGCTCGAATACCCGAAGCCGCTGCGCGACTGGATCTACGAACTCTTCGACGTCTACCGCGCCAGACACCCCTGGACGGCGGACTTCAACATCGCACCTAAATCCGTCGCACGCGAGATCTACGAGCGTGCCATGACCTTCTCCGAGTACGTCGCGCACTATGGCCTCACCCGTTCGGAAGGCTTGGTGCTTCGCTATCTGAGCGACGTCTACAAGGGGCTCGTGCGAAGCGTGCCAGAGGACTTGAAAACCGATGACCTGCTCGACGTAACAGAATGGCTCGGCGAACTGGTTCGACAAGTCGACTCGAGCCTCATCGACGAGTGGCGCAGCCTCGCAGCTGCCGCGGAGCGCATGGCTGGAAGCGACGCGTCGGTGGGTGAGGAGGCGCGTCGTGACGGCAGCTCCGGTGACGATGCCTTTGCGGCGATCGCCGCGGAGATCGGGGAGGGGCCGGCCAAGCCGCCGCCGGTAACCGCCAACAACCGGGCATTCCGGGTGATGGTCAGGAACGCAGCGTTTCGTCGCGTCGAGCTTGCTGCGCGACGCGACGTCGCTGCCCTCGTCGAATCGGAGGCGCCCGGAGGCCTCGACGCGGCTGGATGGACTGAGGCCCTCGCGGCATATTTCGCATTGCACGAGGGCATCCTGACGGGCGCGGACGCCCGGTCGGCTGCTTGGTTTGCCCTCGGCGAGATGCCGGGGCGATTCGAGGTTCGCCAGGTCTTGGACGATCCCGAAGGCTGGCACGACGCGTCGATCGTCGCGGAGGTGGACCTGGCCGCGTCCGACGAGGTCGGCTCGCCGGTATGGCGGACACTCCGCGTCGAAACGTAGGCTCGCACTGACCGCAAGGTCCACTTCACGAGGAAAGGAGCACTTGAGATGGGGGCACCGAGCGGAGGGTGGGTTCTATGGGCCGGAACGGTCGGATTCTCGACCCCGGTGCTCGAACGCCTCGAAGCGGCGGCCGCAGTCGACATTCAACGTTTCTCCGTGACACCCCCCGACGTCGAATCGGCAGCGGCTAACGGCTTGACCGCAGTCGAGCTCGGCCGGCGTATCCGCGACCGGGGATACGACATTGTGATGGACCCCCTCGTCAACTGGTACGGCGGAACTCCGCACCCGGGATCCCGATTCGGGCGCTACAGCCCCGACGAAGTGTTGCGGATGTGCGCCGATCTAGGTGTCGCTTCAGTGAACCTGATCGGCCAGCCCAGCCACGACGCTTCTGTCGACCAATTGGCGACGTCGTTTGCTGCGATCTGCGACAAGGCCGGAGCGCTCGGCGCTCAGGCGCACCTCGAGTTCATGCCGATCACAGCTATCGCCAGCCTTGCAGCCGGTTGGGAGATCGTACGCACGGCCGGCCATCCGAATGGAGGGCTGTGCTTCGACACTTGGCATTTCTTTCGTAGCGATCCGGACTTCGAGCTTCTCGAAGCGATACCGGGTGAGCGGATCTTCTCCGTGCAGGTATCCGACGCCGGCCCCGAAGCGCTGCCTGACATCAGGGAGGACACGATGAACCGCCGCCTTCCCGGAGACGGCGTGTTCGACCTCGACAGAGTTGTCAGGGTCCTGCAGCGAATCGGCGCCCTGACCTGGGTGGGCGCCGAGGTTATCTCCCCGGATCTCGCGGCTATGGCACCGGCGGTAGCGGCGCAGCTGGCTGACGGCCGGGTGCGAGCACTGGTTGCCGCTGCGACGTCTTGACATCGCGGGCGACTCAATGGACTGTGACAGTGCCCGTTGTTCCGTCGACAGTGACAGTAGCGCCGTCAGGGATCGCGTCAGTGGCGCCAGCCACCGACACGACGCACGGTATGCCGAGCTCGCGCGAGACGATCATGGCGTGACTGCCTTGCGCGCCGGTGTTGACCACCACCGCCGCGGCGGGGACCATGAGCGGGACCCAAGCCGGGTCCGTTTGTGGGGCCACGAGCACGTCGCCCGGTTCAAAGCCCGCAGGATCTGCCGGGTCAACGACGATGCGAGCACGCCCGGTTGCCCACCCGCCCGATCCGGCGGCGCCGCGTAGGACGGTGCCAGGGTCGACGGCCGCGACGTGGTTGGTGTCGCGTCTCGCCATGTCGTCAACCGTCGGGACCCGCCTATTTACGACGAAGACAGGCTCGAAGTCGAAAAGTCGACGGTACTGGGTCCACCGCTTCGAGATCGTCGTAGCGAACGACGTCGGGTCGGCTCGGAGCGGATCGAGCTCCTCGTCGGTGACCATGAAGACCTGCTCCACTTGATCGATGACACCCTGATCGACGAGACGCCGGCCGTACTCGTATAGGGCTATGCGCGCCTCGTTTATCACCCTCACAACGTTGGTCTTCGCTCGTTCACGGCCGGCGAGGAAAAGCTGCGCTGACCGAAGCGCCGCCTCGAAGAGCGCAGCGGACTCAGGCGAAGCGCCGAGACGGGAGCGGATCTCGGCTATCAGCCGGTCGCGTTCTGCGAGCGCTGCGCTCGCTCGCGCCGAAGGTGCCTGCGCTTCGTCCGAGCGGCGCATCAGATCTATGGCTGTCAGCGCCGCCTGCGGCTGCGCCTCCCACGACGGTGCCATCGGGTCGTACTCGTTAGGCCCCCGCGACCCGTGGTCGTAGAGAAACGCCGAGAACTGTGCCAGGAAGTCTGCTGCGCCGGGGTCGTGTGAGCCGGTCAGCATTTCGACTGCAGTGCCTGCCCCGGCGTCGAATGCTGCGGTGACCACCGCGGATTGCCTTGCGAGCCGGCCGAGAGCCCACATCGCATGCGCAGGCGCAGCCGAGTCAACCTCGATACCGGCGAGCAGGCGGATAGCCAGAGTAGGGTCCTCCAACTCCTCGGATATTGCTCCCAAGGCCCCGGTGCCGAGCGACGATAGTGCCGAGACGATCATGGCATTCTCGAAGGTTTGCGTGACAAAGGGGATCATCGCCCGTGCGCGAGCGTGCAGAGCGGAGTCGGTGAGGGTTGAGAGGTCCGGGCGCGACGCCCGCAGCTGACTCGCCAGCTCTTTGTCCGCGTGGAGGTGGGGAAGCGACGTCGCCGACATCGCCCACTGCATCGACTCGCCGAGCTTCGCCTCGTGGCGGGGCGAGTCGTGCCAGTCCTGGTGCTCATAGACGGGGACCTCGTCGCGATCGTCGAAGAAAGCTCGGTCGATCAGCTCCGGCGACGCGCCGGGCATGCGAGCCCCGAGCACCCTGGTCATCGACAGCGGGTTGTACAGGTAGCCGCCGAAGCATTTCCAAAGCTCCGGTCTTCGCGGCTCGTCGTACTCCTCCCAGTCGAGGGCGCCGATCGCTATGTAAGCGTCACGCAGGCCGGTGCACATCCCTTGGCGCACGACCAGGCTGAGACCGAGGGGGCTGAAAGGGTCCGGGAACACATCAGCGGCGTTCCCCCTGGTCCACGCCGGGAAACGATCGCTCACCGTGGAATCGCAAAACCAGCCTGTTTCGTCGCTCATTTTCCCTCCCGGACCATTCAAAAACCACGCGGACTCTACCGGCTCTACCGGCTCGAAGGCGAAAACTCCAGGCTCGGCTCTCCGTCAAACTGTGCAGTCGGGGTGAGTAGGTTCTGCGACCGCACCGGCCGGTGAGATACCTTCGAGGTGTGCCCGTGTCCGTCGATGAGGATCCGAACGGACCTGGCGGCGACAGCGACAGCGACGGCGACAGCGACAGCCGCCGGCCGACCTCGCCGGGAGACGTCATTCCGAGCGACGACGAGATCGCGGGACTGGTTGGCTACCGGTTTCCGGGTGGCGTACGAAAAGTCGAGCACTGGGAGAACTGGCTGCTCACCGACTGCACGCAGCGTCAGCCTATGAGCACCAAGCAACTCCACCCGATCGTTCTCTTCCATGTCCCGATACAGGCGGCGTCAACCTCGATCGGCGAGATCTTCTCCCTTTGCGGGGGTGGGCCGGCTGGATCTGTCACTCTTCTCGGCTACGACTGGGAGTACTTGGCGGCGATGTCCGAGGACGTCGTCTACCGGGGCGACGGTGGGGTAACCGCCGTCAATCGCCACCGAGCGGGCGACGGCAGAGTCGTACATGACGACATATCGTTCGTGATCGAGCTGACCGACCCGAAAGACGTAACTGTCGCACGGGTTACCACGAGATGGAGGTTCCTGCGCTGAGCAGTCTGCCGCCTTCGACGCCCATACAACCCATGCCTGCGATACCGCCCATACCCTCGCTTCATGTTGCCTGTGTCGACCCGCAGCGGATGAAGACGATGGCGGCGCTTCTGCGCGATCCCTACCCGATCCACTGGGACCCCGACTCGGTGAGCGACGCCGCCCATGGTGGCCGCACCGTCAACCAGGGCCCCCTGAACCTCGGCTACATAGCCAACATGTTGATGACGTGGGCGGGGGATGGCTCAATTCGCCGCCTCGAAGCGTCCTTCCATGCCCATGTGCTCGCCGGTGACAGTGTGACTGCGTCAGGCGAGGTTTACGAGGTTGTCGAGGTCGACGGAGAGGTAAGAGCGCGCTGCA
The DNA here is from genome assembly GCA_021838305.1 of Actinomycetes bacterium. GTDB lineage: Bacteria > Actinomycetota > Acidimicrobiia > Acidimicrobiales > Palsa-688 > JAJZAM01. The sequence goes on from JAKCEB010000098.1 coordinate 7,852, forward strand.
CCGTTCGCTTGGTTCGAGGTGACGACCCGATCGTGTCGGGTACCGCCGAGGTTGCGACGCAGCTGTCCGGTGCGTCCGCCCGTTTGGGGGGAGCGTCCGATATCGAACACTCCCACGAGGCTGCTCAGTGACCATCTTGGACCTGTTCCGACTCGATGATCGGGTGGCAGTAGTCACGGGCTCAGGGCAGGGTATCGGCCGCGCGATCGCGTGGGCCCTCGCCGACGCCGGCGCGGACGTGGTCCTGAACGCCCGAAGACTAACCGATCTGGAAGTAACCGCGGCGGGAGTGCAGGATCGATCGAGGCGTGCACTCATCATGGAGGGCGACATCCGCGACTTCTCCGAGCAGCTCGCCGAGCGGACGCTCGCTGAGTTCGGTCGGATCGATATCTGGGTCAACAACGTCGGCGGTTCAGACGACAAGAACGTGCACCGCCTGGACGACACGCCCGACGAGATCTTCCGCTCGCAGCTGGAACTGAACCTCACCTCCGCGTTTCAGGGCTGTAAGGCCGCCGCGAAGCGGATGGCTGAAGGGGGAGCGATAGTCAACATCACCTCGGGCGCAGGGACCCGGGGCTCTCCCTTCACTGGTCCCTACGCTGCGGCGAAGGCGGCTCTGATCAACATGACGCAAACCTTGGCATTGGAGCTCGCCGATCGGGGCATCCGAGCCAACGCTGTCTCGCCAGGGCCTGTGATCACCGAGGCTTACCGAGAGATCCTAGGCATCGAGGACAAGCTGGAAGAGCTGATCGCCACGATCCCCCTCGGGCGAGCAGGGACCCCGGATGACGTCGCCGCTATGGTGCTGTTCCTTTGCTCCCCGGCGTCATCGTGGATAACCGGTGAACACCATCTCGTAGCCGGGGGGCGGACACATCGGAGCTATCAGTATCGGCCGAAGGAGGGTGGGGTGGGCTAGGCCCGGGCTAGGCCGGCGCCGAGTGTCCGGCTCGGCATGTCGGAGCGTCCACATCGTCGGTCTTGGGGTGCGCAATTCGTATAATTTACCCAATAAGACCGCGTAAAGCGCCTCCAGTACCGTGTTTTGAAAAACTGTGCGTGGAATTGCACAGTTTTCGTGCAATTCCACGCACAGTCATTGCGAAGGGTTTGTGATGTCGCATTCCCGCTAGCGCGAGTCGCCTTCGGGTGGCACGCTTTCGGCATGCACGAGGACTTCGAGCGTTGCTACCGGGCCGTGCGCTCGAAGGACGCCCGCTTCGACGGGTGGTTCGTGACTGCGGTGACGACGACAGGAATCTATTGCAGACCTAGCTGCCCGGCGCGGCTGCCGCTCGCTAGGAACGCCGAGTTCTATCCCACGGCTGCCGCTGCCCAGCGGGCCGGCTACCGGGCGTGCAAACGCTGCCGTCCCGACGCGTCTCCGGGATCCCCCGAGTGGGACGCGCGTCAAGACGTGGTGGCCCGGGCAATGCGGCTCATCGCTGACGGCGTCGTGGACCGAGACGGCGTGCGAGGCCTCGCCTCACGTCTCGGATACAGCGCCAGGCAGGTGGAACGTCACCTTGTCGCAGAGCTCGGCACCGGACCGCTTGCCCTCGCCCGGGCCAATCGGGCGCAGACGGCACGGCTGCTGATTGAGACAACGCAGATGCCCTTCACCGATGTTGCGTTCGCGGCTGGCTTCGCGAGCGTCCGCCAGTTCAACGACACCCTTCTCTCGGTGTTCGCCTGCTCCCCAAGCGACCTGCGCGCCGGGTCACGAGCCGGCTCCAGCGCCGGCTCCATGAGCCCTCCTGGCCAGCCGAGCGCGATTACCGTCGGCCACGCCCCCGGCTGGCTCGACTTTAGACTCCCAGTGCGCCAACCCTTCGAGGCATCCAGCGTGTTCGGGCACCTCGCCGCGACAGGTGTTCCCGGCTGCGAAGAAGTCAGGAACGGTGCCTACCGACGAACGCTGCGCCTACCCCACGGCGCAGGCATCGTCTCTCTCGCCCCGGCGGTTGATCACGTGGCGTGCCGCTTGACCCTCGATGACGTGCGTGACATTCCCGCTGCGATCACGAGATGCCGGCGGCTCCTCGACCTGGATGCTGACCCTGAGGCGGTGGGCGAAGTGCTTCGAGAGGACCAGCATCTTGCCGCGGTGGTCTCGCAGGCGCCGGGCAGACGCATCCCTCGCACCGTCGACGGCGAGGAGATGGCGATACGAGTCGTCCTCGGCCAGCAGGTGTCCACCGCAGCGGCGCGAACGCACGCCGGCCGCCTCGCCGAACGATACGGTACGCCCGTCGCCGACCCGGCCGGAGGACTCACCCGACTCTTCCCGACAGCCGTCGCCCTCGGGGAACTCGACCCTGAACACCTAAGCCTGCCGAGGAAACGCCGGGACACGCTCGTAGCCTTGGTCGGCGCCCTTGCTGACGGGAGTGTCTGCCTAGACGCCGGCGCGGATAGGGAACGAGCCCGC
>JAKCEB010000099.1 GCA_021838305.1 Actinomycetes bacterium
GAGACGCTGTTAGAGATCGCTTCGAGGCCGGTCAAAGAGGAGCCGCCGTTCGCGAACGCCCTGAGCAGGATGAAGACCGAAACCCCTTCGAGTATCCCGGGCCCTTTGTGGCCGATCGAGTAATGGCCGGCGTGGTAGGTGACGATGCCGAGATGCCCCGTGGCCTCTTTGGCGAGACCGAACGCAATGACGAGGATCATCGCGAAAATGAAGAAGTAGGTCGGGAACGCGAAACTCTTGCCGGCCTCGCGGATCCCACGGAGGTTACCGAAGAGGAGCAGAAGGACTATCCCCACAGATATTGCTGTCTCGATCGGCTTGGTCGCCAAGGATGGTATGGCCGACGTCAGGGCGGTGGTGCCGGCGGCTGACTGGACTGCGACGGTGAGTGTGTAGTCGATCAGCAGAGCGACGGCGGCGAACTGGGCGACGTAGATACCGAAGTTCTCCCTCGCCACCACATAAGAACCGCCGGCTTTTGTGTAAACCATCACCACTTCGCGGTATGACAACGTCACGACAGTGAGAATGACCAGGATCGCGGCAGTAACCGGCAGCAGCAACGAGAAGGCGGCCGCCCCGGCGGCGGGGACGAGCACGGTCAGCATCTCCTCGGTGCCGTACGCGGACGACGAGATCATGTCGCAGGTGAGGACACCCATCGCGACCGGCTTGCTGAGCCGCTCTGTCTCGAGGGCCTCCGTCACGAGCGGAGGCCCGAGGAGCTTGCGTTTGAGCCTGTAGGAAAGACTTTCGGGTATCGCCTCATAGGGCGCGGCAGGAGCAGCCATCGGCCATAGTTCTACCAGCTATGGAGATGCATTCCCCTACCGATGGACCACGGCGACCCTAGGATGACTGATCGTGTCAGTTCGCCGTGTCGTGGTCACCGGGTTAGGACTCGTGAGCCCTCTCGGGCTCGACGTGGACTCCACCTGGAGCGGCCTCGTCGCCGGCCGGTCCGGCGTGGGGCGTATCACCCAGTTCGACGCGTCGGGGCACTCGGTGCAGATAGCAGGCGAAGTGCACGGATTCGACGGCGCAGCGGTGTTCGGACGACGCCGAGCGCGCCATCTCGACAGGGTGTCGCAGCTGGCGTTGGTGGCCGCGGCTGAGGCGATAGAAGGATCCAAGATCGACATATCGGCCGCGTCGGATCGGGTCGGCGCTGTCTGGGGGACGGGCATCGGTGGGATCCGATCGCTGGAGGACGGGCTCGACGTCCTGAACGAGCGGGGCGCTGAATGGGTGAGCCCTTACACGCTCGCGATGATGATCCCCAATATGGTGGCCGGAAACATCGCGATGGAGTGGGGCATTCGCGGTTACAGCGGATGCACTGTCACCGCTTGTGCTGCATCGGCGCACGCGCTCGGGGAGAGCCTGGACTTGATCCGGGCCGGACGAGTAGACGCCGTCGTGTGCGGCGGAGCTGAGTCCGGGGTCACACGGGTAGGGATTGCCGGGTTCGCTGCGATGAAAGCCCTCTCCACTCGGAATGACGATCCTGAGGGCGCCTCGAGGCCTTTCGACGCCGGCAGGGACGGTTTCGTCATGGGAGAAGCCGCAGCGGCTTTGGTGCTGGAGGAGCGCGACCGGGCTATCGCCCGCGGTGCCCCGATACTCGCCGAGCTGATGGGCTTCGGAGCCACGTCCGACGCTTACCACATGACGCAGCCTCATCCCGAGGCCGACGGTGCCGTGAGGGCGATGCGCGAGGCGATACACGACGCCGGCCTCCAGCCCGGCGGAGTCGGCTACGTGAACGCTCACGGCACGTCGACACTCCCGAACGACCGGATCGAGACACTCGCATTGCGACGCGTGTTCGGTGAGGCCGTCCCGCCGGTTTCGTCGACCAAGTCGATGACGGGTCACACCCTCGGCGCAGCCGGCGCGTTCGAGGCAGCGGTGTGCGTTCTGGCGCTGCGCGAGCAGATGTTGCCTCCCACGATCAACCAGGAGACGCCCGACCCGGACTGCGACCTCGACTACGTAGCGAACGAGGCCCGATCGGCTCGCGTTAGCGCAGCGCTCACAAACAGCTTCGGGTTCGGTGGCCACAATGCCTGCCTGGTATTCGGGCTCGACGCTTCCCGGTCATGATCGCAAGATCCAGGACCTGTCGGCGCGACCGCCCTCGTTGATTTAGCTGTTGACGATCACGAACAGCAGCGACGTCTGGCAGGCGACCTTCCCGGCGACGGTCGCCGTTCCGCGTCCACGACCGGCGCTGCTGCCGACCTGGTCCATTGTGACCTCCATCTCGAGCGTGTCGCCTGGAAGCACCTGACGGCGGAAACGGGCTTTGTCGATCCCGCCGAACAGCGGGAGGCGCCCGGCGAAACGAGGGTCGCTCAAAATGGCGTACGCCCCCAACTGTGCCAACGCCTCCACCATCAAGACCCCCGGCAGGGTCGGCCGGCCCGGGAAATGGCCGGCGAAGAAAGGTTCGTCGCCGGTCAGGCGCCAAAACCCCTTGGCCGATTTCGACTCGACAATCTCGGTGACCTCGTCGACGAACAGGAACGGCGGTCGGTGAGGAAGGACTTCAGCGGGCAACGGCAACTTTTTTTCCATATTCAATTCCTTCTCAGTGACCCATGCCGAGGCCGCCGTCCACTGGAATCACTGCCCCTGTCACGTAACCGGCCTCCTCCGAGGCCAAGAAAGTGATTGCGGCAGCGACCTCGGCCGGTGTAGCCATACGGCCCAGCGGTATCGCACCGATCAGCTCAGCTCTCCGAGATTCGGACAGGTCTACGGTCATATCAGTTGCGACGAAGCCTGGGGCGACGACGTTTACTGTCACGCCCCGGCCGCCGATCTCACGAGCCAGCGAGCGTGCGAAGCCGACCAGGCCAGCCTTGGACGCAGCGTAGTTCGTCTGGCCGGGCGAGCCGAGGAGGCCGACGACCGAGGAGACGAAGATCATGCGACCCCACCTGGCTCTGATCATCTTCGACGTAGCTCGCCGTGCAACCCGGTAGGCGGCCGTCAGGTTCGTGTCGATGACAGTTGCCCACGCCTCGTCTCGCATCGAGAGGAGAAGCTGGTCCGCTGTAACTCCGGCGTTGGACACGAGAATCTCGACGGCGCCGAGCTCGTCTTCGACCGCCGCGAAGGCGGCCTCGACGTCGTCGGGGGATGTGACGTCGCATCGCACCGGGAACAGTTCGAGGGCCTTGCCTGTCTTCCGGCCTTCACGAGGCGTGCCTCGAAGGTCGGGCGGCTCGTTGCGGTAGGTGACCGCAACTTTACATCCACGCTTCGAGAAGGCGAGGGCTGTTTCGAGGCCGATACCCCTGTTGCCTCCCGTGACGAGCACAGTTCGAGTCATCGCATCAAACTCCCATGGCGTGGAATCCGCCGTCCACGTGGATGATCTCGCCGGTGGTAGCGGGGAACCAGTCTGAGAGGAGCGCTACGCAAGCCTTAGCTACTGGCGCTGAGTCCGACACGCTCCAGCCGAGGGGAGCGCGCCCCGCCCACGCCTCCTCGAATGCCGAGAAGCCGGGAATGGACTTGGCGGCCATCGAGCGGATCGGCCCGGCGGCTACGAGGTTCACCCTTGTCCTGTCGGCCCCGAGGTCGCGCGCCAAGTAGCGAGCAGTCGACTCGAGAGCCGCCTTCGCTACTCCCATCCAGTCGTATCCCGGCCAGGCGATCGTCGCGTCGAAGTCGAGGCCGACCACCGAACCCCCGCCCGCTTCTCGCATCAAGTCGCGAAAGCCGGCGGCGAGCAGCTTAAGAGAATACGCCGAGATCTCGAGCGCTACTTTGACGTCCTGCCAGCCGGCATCAAGGAAGCCGCCTCCGAGGCACGCAGGCGGAGCGAAGCCAATGGAGTGCAGGACGCCGTCGAGGGCCCCCCAGCGCGACCGTAGTTCTGAAGCGACAGCTTCGACGTGGCCGTCGACTGTCACGTCGAGCTCGAGGACGTCGGGAGGGTCAGGCAGATGGCGCGCCACTCGCCTGGTCAGCGACATGCCGCGGCCAGCTCCCGTGAGGACGACCTGGGCACCTTCTCGTTGCGCCATCTCGGCCACGCCGTACGCCAGGGAGTCATCAGTTAGGACTCCTGTGACAAGTATCCGCTTACCTTCGAGAAGTCCGGGCATGGATGCACACCATAGGCGCCTGGAGGGGGCGCTAAGTTGGAGGGATGGACCGCGTAGAGGCTTTCAGCACGTTTAGGGGTTGCGTGGCAGAGGTCTTGGACATCGAGCCCGGTGATGTCCAGGTCGATGCCCGTTGGAGAGAGGACTTGGATGCGGACAGCCTCGCCGTGGTTGAGATAACTCTCGCCCTCAACGACGCCTTCGCTATCAAGATCCCCGACGTCGACCCTGAGAACCTCCAGACCGTCGGGCAGGCATTCGACATAGTCGCGGAGCTTGCGGGGGTTTCAGGCCAAGCGTAGGGGCGCAGGAGTTTCGCGTGTTCGGGCCGGTGACGCCGCCCGGTCAAGCGTTGTCCTCGAAGCGGCGCCGGGCTATCTCGATTTCGTGTTCGGTTTCCTCTCGGTCGCCCCATCCGCCGGGTTCTGTGGCCTTGTCGGGCTCGAGGTCCTTGTAGATCTGGAAGAAGTGGGCTATCTCGAGACGCTGGTGGCGGGGAATGTCCTCCAACGTCCGCACCCCTGACCAGCGCTGGTCGCTGTCCGGCACGCACAGAACTTTGGTGTCGACGCCCTTCTCGTCGCTCATCTTGAACATGCCCACCGGGCGGGCGTGAATGTGGCATCCCGGGAACGTGGGTTCGTCGAGGAGCACCATGACGTCCATGGGGTCGCCGTCTTCGGCCACGGTACGCGGGATGTAGCCGTAGTCCTCCGGATACCGGGTTGAGGTGAACAGAAGTCGGTCAAGCCAGATGGCACCCGACGAGTCGGCCTCGTATTTGTTTCTGGTCCCTTTCGGTATCTCGATCACCACTTCGATCTGCATAGCGTTCTTTCCTAACACGTTCCCGGCTGCGGTGCGCATGAAAAAGCGGTGTCGGCGTACTTTGTGGGCTGGTCGTTTTGTGGGCTGGTCGTTGTGGTCACAGGCGGGTGACACCCTGGATGCCATGTCCGGATTCGACGAAGCTAGACGTGACGCTTCCTCGAGCCGGCTGCGTCCGCGGGGAGGAGGGACTCGATACTGCCCGGTGTGCGGCCAGGGGATCGATGGCCTGCGTGTGCCAACCCCCGGTCGGCGAGCGGCGTGTCCCAACAGGTGGTGCCGTCGCTCCGACCGGGGCTTCTCGGTCGTGTTCTCGGTGGGTGTGCACCGCGACGGGCTTCGCCAAGCGATAACGCACTACAAGTACCTCGGCGATGACCGCCTTGCCCGTTTTCTGGCGGGGTCGCTGGCCAGTTACGTCGATGAGCGTGCAGCGTGGTTCGAAGAGTTCGACGTTCTCACCTCCGTTCCTTCGTATCGGGGGGTCGGCGCGCGCCGTAGGTGGGACCCGGTCGGGACGATCACGACTGTGATGGCGGCCAGACTCGGTGGAAGGTGGGACGTCGTGCCCGACCTCGTGTCCAAGTCCTGCGAAACGCCCGCTATGACGGGATTGACTTGGAGCGAGCGCCAGGCTGTAGCGCAGGGGCCACTCCGCAAGGCCCTGGCCGTCGCCGACACTGGTCAAGTAGGCGGGAGTCGGATACTAGTGGTGGACGACGTTTTCACCGATGGCAGCACGTTGCGAGAGGTCGCCCTCACGCTCCTCGGCGCCGGAGCGGCGGAAGTTGCCGGCCTCGTCCTGGCTCGTCGGGCCTGGACGGCAAGTCCTCCCGGTGTCACGCTAACGTTCGGGCGGTGAGCGGCGGCCTGGTAAAAGTGTTGGTGAGCGATGTCCGAACTGCCGTTCCCGCCACCCCGGGTGTCGAAGCCGGCCGGGTCACCCTCCAAGAGGAGTCGCATCCGTACCGGTCGCTGTCGATAGTGATAGCGCAGCCCGAGGCCAGGGCCATCAATGCAGCCTGGAGCCGTGTAGTGGCCCCGAGGCCGTCGACATGGGACCTTTTCATTGCTGCCTTGGATCTTCTCGGGGCTCGAATCGTCCGAGTGGTGGTTGCGTCGGTGGAGGAGGGGAGACATTTCTTCGCTTATGCCGTGATCGACCGGGACGGCGAGCTAGTCGAACTACCTGCGCGTCCCTCTGATGCGCTCGCGTTGGCGTTGCGCGCGTCGGAAGCGGAGATTCTTGTGGCTGAACAGGTGTTTGTCGACCTTGGGCTGGCTGACCCGCTACCTGACAACTGAGGGTTAGTGAGAACCACTGAAGTCTGCCGATATTCGACCTTCTTCAAGGCTTCGGAGGCTCGACAACCTTCGCCAGAACTACGTGGACTGACAGTTCGCTAGCACCAACCCCACCGCCGGAGCCTTCCTCGCGAAGCTCAAAGGCCAGTTCCGCGATGACCCCGGCCTGGCGAAGGTCGTCTGCTGCTGACCTCAGAGCAGATATGACCGCACCGCTTGTCGTTACTAGGACCTTTTCCACCGGCGCCCGCAGGGACACCCCTGCCTCGGTCTTGGCCCTTCGCACATCGGCTAGGAGCTTCCTCGCGGATTGAAGGAGCAGCTCGTCGCCGGCCGGATCCGACGCCGTCGCTGGTAGGGGAGCCAGATGCCTCTCACGAGCCGACGGCCACTGCGCCTGGTGGATCGATCCGGCCCGCCACCACGACCACACTTCTTCTGTGACGAACGGCAGGACCGGAGCGAAGAGACGTAGAAGCGTCGACAGACCGCTGCGCAGCGCATAGCGGGCCGATGCTGCCCGCTCTTCGCCGAGGGCGGCGTAAGCGCGGTTCTTTACCAACTCGACGTGGTCGTCGCAGAACGCCCAGAAGAATGCTTCGCTGCGCTCGAGTGCCCGGGCGTAGTCGTAGCTTTCGAACGCAGCTGTCACGTCTGCCACAAGGGCGTCGCACGATTCGAGGAACGCCGAGTCCACCGGTTCTAGGGTGACGGGTGCGAAGGACCCGTCGGCTGGCTCGCTCTCCGGGGCAACGCCCGACTGCGCCTCGCCCGACTGCGCCTCGCCCGACTGCGCCTCGCCCGACTGCGCCTCGCCCGACTGCGCCTCGCCCGAAGCGCCCAGCACAAAGCGAGACACGTTGAGAAGCTTGATCGCCAGGCGGCGGCCGATCTTCATCTGGGCCTCGTCGAAAGTCGCGTCGGTCCCCGGGCGCGCGCTTGCCGCCCAGTATCGAACCGCGTCTGACCCGTAGCGTTCGAGGAGCGCAGTTGGCGTGACGACGTTGCCTTTCGATTTGGACATCTTCTTGCGGTCAGGGTCCAAGATCCAGCCTGATATCGCTGCGTTGCTCCACGGAAGCGTGCCGTGCTCGAGGTAGGAGCGCACGACCGTGGAGAACAGCCACGTCCGGATGATGTCGTGGCCCTGGGGTCGCAAGTCCATCGGGAACACTAGGTCGAACAGTTCCGGGTCGTCCACCCAGCCGCCCGCGATTTGTGGTGTCAGCGATGATGTCGCCCAAGTGTCCATGACGTCGGGATCCGCCACGAAACCCCCGGGCCGGCCACGGTCCGATTCGCTAAAGCCCGCAGGGGCTTGTGTGCTCGGGTCGATCGGGAGTTGAGACTCGTCGGGAAGGAGCGGTTCCGAATAGTCGGGTGATCCGTCGGCGCCGACGCGGTACCACACGGGGAACGGCACCCCGAAGAACCGCTGGCGGCTCACAAGCCAGTCACCTTGAAGCCCGTCGACCCAGTGGGCGAAACGGGCCGCCATGTAGGTCGGGTGCCAACCGAGTTCGCGGCCCAGCGAGGCGAGCGCGTCCCTGTGTGAGACTGTACGGAAGAACCACTGGCGGCTCGTGACGATTTCGAGCGGCCGGTCGCCGCGCTCGTAGAACTTGACCGCGTGACGTATCGGCTTCGGGTCGCCTACCAGCTCGCCTCGGGCGCGGAGCTGTTCTACGACGGCTCGTTGCGCCTGGTTGACGTTACGGCCGGCGATCGACTCCTGGTAGAACGTCTGGCCTTCGACGGTGAGGCCGCCCGGCGGGGAAGCGACAAAGCGGCCGTCTCGGCCCATTACGGAACGCACAGGCAGTGACAGCTCCCGCCACCACGTGACGTCCGCGACGTCGCCGAACGTGCACACCATCGCGGCCCCGGTCCCCTTGTCGGGCTGTGCCAAGCTGTGGGCGAGGACCGGCACCTCCGCCCCGAACACGGGCGTCGTGACCGTGGAGCCGACGACGCCGGCGAAGCGGGCGTCATCGGGGTGGGCCACAACGGCAACGCACGCCGCCAGCAGCTCCGGGCGCGTCGTGTCGACAAGCAGGCCCGATCCGTCGGAACGGCGAAAACTAAGCCGATGATACGCGCCGTCGCGCTCTCTATCTTCGAGTTCGGCTTGCGCAACCGCAGTGCGGAAGTCGACGTCCCACAAGGTCGGAGCCTCGGCGCTGTAGGCCTCGCCAGCGGCTAGCAGCCGCAGGAAAGCGCGCTGCGAAGCCCTCCTGGCCGAGTCGCCGATGGTCGTGTAGTGCTGCGTCCAGTCGACCGAAAGCCCAAGCTTACGAAACAGCGCCTCGAACGCCTTCTCGTCCTCAGCGGCCAGGACGCCGCACAGCTCAACGAAGTTCGGCCTGGAGCATGAGACGGGTTCGACGCCCTTTTCGAGACCACCTTCGGTCGGTGGCTTGAAGTCGGGGTCATAGGGCAGCGACACGTCGCAGCGGACGCCGAAATAGTTCTGGACCCGCCGCTCGGTCGGCAACCCGTTGTCATCCCACCCCATCGGGTAAAAGACCTGGTAGCCGCGCATCCGCTTGTATCGGGCGATTGTGTCGGTGTGGGTGTAGGAGAAGACGTGGCCGACGTGTAGCGATCCCGATACTGTCGGGGGAGGGGTGTCGATGGAGTACACGGCTTGCCGGTCAGTCGCGGTCCGGTCGAAGCGGTAGGTGCCTTCCAGCTCCCATCGGGCGGACCAGCGGTCCTCCAGGCCATCCAGGGTCGGTTTGTCCGCAGCAGGTGTAGACATGATCCCGCTACGGTACTTGCGTGCTACGCCTCTTCGATACCGCGTTGGGTTACGTGACCCCCGTCGAGGGCTCCCAGCCCGGGAAGTTCTCAATGTACGTCTGCGGGCCGACTGTCTCAGGTGAGCCCCACCTGGGCCACGGCCGCTTCACCGTCGTGTGGGACGTTCTTCGACGGTACCTCGGATGGACCGGAATGGAAGTCCGGTTCGCTTCCAACGTCACCGACATCGAGGACAAGATCATCGCCAAAGCCCGCAACTCCCGCGAAACGCCTGAGCAGGTTTCAGCTAGATACGAAACTATTTGGTGGGACACCATGGACAGGCTCGGTGTGGCCCGCCCCGACGAAACTCCTCACGCCACGGCGTGGGTGTCGGAGATGGTCGACCTGATCGGACGCCTCGTCGAGACCGGGCACGCGTACGTGGGTGGCGACGGCGTGTACTTCTCAGCGGAGAGCGTCGGCGATTACGGGCTCCTGGCCCGCCAGCCGCTCGAATCCCTTCGAGCGGGGGCCCGGATCGAAGCCAATGACGCTGCGGCGAAACGCTCGGCGATGGACTTCGTACTTTGGAAGTTCGCCAAGCCAGGCGAGCCAGCCTGGCGGTCGCCGTGGGGTGAAGGTCGCCCGGGATGGCACACCGAATGCGTCGTGATGTCACTCGGACTGCTGGGGGAGGGCTTCGACCTGCACACAGGGGGGCTCGACCTGTCCTTCCCCCATCACGAGAACGAGCGAGCCCAGGCGACCGCGGACGGGAAGGTCTTCGCCCGTCACTGGGCACACAACGGGATGATCGTCGACGAAGGAGGGGAAAAAATGAGCAAATCTCTCGGCAACACCCTCTCGCTTCTCGGCCTCCTCGACGCGTACGACCCGAGAGCCTTCCGGCTCCAAGTTCTCCAGGCGCACTACCGCTCGCCGATGGCAGTGGGCGCCGGAACCCTCGAAGCCGCTTCGGCGGGAGTAGAGCGCCTCGACATCTTCTCGCGGGAGTTCGCCCGAGCGAGGGGTGCCGGGGCTAACGACGCTGCACTGGCCAAGTTCCGGGCCTTCATGGACGACGATCTCGACACGCCAAAAGCGATCGCCCTCGGATTCGACCTGATCAAAGCAGCGAGGTCGGCGACGGGAGACGAGGCGGCCGGCCTCGCTTCGGCCG
>JAKCEB010000100.1 GCA_021838305.1 Actinomycetes bacterium
CTCGGGTGCTAGAGACATGCCGCTTTCCTCCTGAAGGTACCATTTTTACGAAAACACAATCTGTAGTGGTGTTCTTGGCCGACAGCCCCCCGCCACCACAAGATGGGGCTTCGAATTACAACACGGTAGTTACGTTCTTGTCAATACCTTTTGCAAGAAAGATTGCAACTCCGGGTTCCAACGCCTCCACCCTAAGACTGTTCGCCTGTGGAGCACTAGAGCCCAAAAGTTGTGGATGACCCAGTGGATTTCGGAAACCCAGAGTCCTCGAGGCCAGAATTTTAGAAAAATGTCAAAAGTGGCGCTTCCCACCTCCCGGACTTGGGTATGGTCGTATTGGAGCCGCCGAAGCTGCCCCCTCGGCGGCTTTACCCCTGGTGCCGACCCCTCTGTCCCCGCCCCTTCGACGGGGGGTCGCGCCAGGGACCCATCCAGGGTGCTCACGGGATCGGGACCACAACCACTCCGACGCCAAGGCCGCCTCAGACGAAGGCGCCGAGAGATGTCGGCCACTATCGTGAGGGCATGGCTGTCGTCCTTGCGATCGATGCAGGCACCACGGGGGTGCGCTCCTTGGCGTTCTCAGAGGCAGGCGTGATCGTCGCGGGGAGCTATAGAGAGTTCCCGCAGCATTTTCCCCGGCCAGGATGGGTCGAACACGACGCCTCCGACATCTGGAACGCCGTCGTCGAGACGGTCTCTGAGACGCTGACAGCAATCTCCGAGCCTGTCGCTGCGATCGGGATCACCAATCAACGAGAGACCGTCGTCGTATGGGACAGATCCGACGGCAGGCCGCTTCACCGTGCCATCGTCTGGCAAGACCGCCGCAGCGCCGAGACTTGCGAGGCCCTCATCGAAGCCGGGCACCTCGACTCAGTGCGGGCAAGGACGGGACTTACCCTCGACCCGTACTTCAGCGCGACCAAGCTTGCGTGGATCTTCGGGCCTGGCGGAGTGGAAGTTTCCCCCACGACTGCGTTCGGCACGGTCGACTCGTGGCTGCTGTGGCATCTAAGCGGCGGGAAGTGCCACGCCACGGACGTCACCAACGCCTCGCGGACACTACTGTTCGACATCGACCGACTCGACTGGGACAGCGGCCTGTGCGATCTCTTCGACGTCCCCGCATCGGTACTGCCCGAAGTACTTCCAAGCAGCGCCAGGGCGGGGCTGAGCGCCCCGGACGTCATCCCCGGCCTGCCCGCAGGGATACCGATCAGCGGGATAGGCGGTGACCAGCAGGCGGCGTTGTTCGGCCAGGCGTGCTTCGAGGTGGGCATGACGAAGAACACCTACGGCACGGGGAGTTTCGTGTTGATGAACGTCGGCGAGACACGGCCTAAACCTGTCGACGGCCTCCTCACGACGGTTGCCTGGGCTGTCGGCTCCCTGGACGCGTCGTCGGTTCGCTACGCACTCGAAGGATCGATCTTCGTGACGGGGGCAGCGATCCAATGGCTGCGCGACGGACTTGGTGTCATCTCGACTGCCAACGAAGTGGGTCCTTTAGCTGCGTCGGTTCCCGACAGTAGCGGTGTCTATTTTGTCCCGGCGTTTACCGGTCTCGGCAGCCCCTGGTGGGATCCGCACGCCCGCGGCACAATCGTCGGGCTCACTCGTGGCGTTAGCCGTGCGCATCTGGCTCGTGCGGCGGTGGAAGCTATGGCGTATCAAACGGCAGACGTGGTCAAGGCGATGGCGTCCGCGTCGGGGCGCGCCCCTCGCGAGCTTCGCGTGGACGGTGGCGCATCGGTGATGGACCTGCTGCTCGACTTCCAGGCGGACCTTCTCGGTATCGACGTCCGCCGGGCAGCGATCGCCGAGACGACCGCTCTAGGCGCCGCGTTCCTCGCCGGCCTCGCGGAGGGCGTTTGGTCGTCGACCACGGAGATCTCCAAGGTTTGGTCGTGCACTCGCACGTCGTCGCCCTCGACGGAACCCGCGGCGCTCGGCGAGATCGCGAAGCGCTACGAGACTTGGGGGAGGGCGCTCGAACGTTCGCGCGCCTGGAGTGATACCTAGGAAAAATTGCTAGTTCGGTCCCGACAACTGCCACGACCTTCGGGGGGCACGCGCTGTCAGCTCGGCCCAACGCGCGTCTGCGATGCGGGCGAGTGCGCTCAGCTGGCGGCGTTCCCTTAGACGGAAGGGACGGCCCTGGCGTCCCACGACGAGGACAAGGCCGGCGACGTCGAGGTCCGCCCAGGCGACGTCGTCTGGGCCGCCGTCGCCTGATCGCGGCGCCACTGACGCTCGGCTTCCCGCCAAGAAGGCTTTGAGCCAGGCCCCGGGAGGTACCGTCCCGACCGTCGACCGAAGCTCCGCAGCGTCGGGGTCGACGACGGTCGCCCAGTCGCCCTGGAAGTCTCGCCTGCTGCTGGTCGCCAGGCTCGACAGCAACGGTCCAACGGCGTTCTTGGTGACGAGAGCCGCCGCCGTTTCTAGGGCGTCGAGGCGAGGGTCGGCTACCCCGTCGCCGGCGACTCTCGCGTCTTCGACGTCGACGCCTTCCAGGCTGGAGAGCCCGGCGATGAGCGGGTCGAGATCGCTCTCGTTTTGCAAGGACACGATGAGCTCGTCGATTGCGCGGCCACCCCCGCGCTCGAGTATGTCGATGCCCACCAAGTCTCCCCCGACGGAGCCGATGCTCCCCGCTACAGCGCCGAGGGCCCCCGGGCGGTCGGTGAGCCAGACGCGAAGCGCATAAATCACCAGTTCAGGCTAGCCGAGGAGTGTGTACTGCATGTTTCGACCTGGCGAATCCCCGCCGACCGCCGGCGAGCATCCCCCAGTCGGTCACAGGGGGGTCGTATCCTAAGGCAGGTGGAAGCCACAGCATCGACCGACCGCCTTTTGGACGGCCTGACCGACGCTCAAGCTCGAGCCGTCACTTCGACAGCCACGCCGCTCTGCGTCGTGGCGTCCGCCGGGGCGGGCAAGACACGGGTCATCACCCGGCGCATCGCATACCGCTGCGCGATCGGATCCGCGCGGGCAGACCACACTCTCGCGCTGACCTTCACTAAGAAGGCCGCCTCGGAGCTGCAGCAGCGGATCAGCGACCTTCGCTACGACTCCTCCGGCGCGGCGAAGGTGACCGCTGGCACCTTCCATTCGGTCGCGTTGGCGCAGCTGCGAGGGTGGTGGCGGGACCGCCGGAGCCCTCCGCGCGTCCTGCTCGAATCCAAGCTTGGATTGATCGCTCCGCTCCTAGCGGAACGCACGAATCTCCGGGCCGCCCCAGCCGTCGACGTAGCCCGGGCCATCGAATGGGCGAAAGCGCGCGCCGTCACCCCGGACGCTCTGGTCGAATACACCGCTGGCGCCCGCGGCGGCGCACTGGCGGGTCTCGACGTAGAGCTGGTCGCGTCGGTCTACTCCCGCTACGAGCACGAGAAGCGCAAGCGCGGCCTGATGGACTTCGACGACCTCCTGTGGTCGTGCGTCGACGCGATGGAGCGCGACCCCGAGTTCGCCGCAGCGCAGCGTTGGCGCTGGAGTCACTTGTACGTCGACGAGTACCAGGACCTCAACCCGCTGCAGTTCAAGCTCCTTCGCACATGGCTCGGGCCGAACAGCGATCTGTGCGTCGTCGGTGACCCTAACCAGGCGATCTATGCGTGGAATGGCTCCGACAGGACCCTCCTAGACCGTTTCTGTGATCACTGGCCCAGCGCCGAGGTGCTTCGCCTGGACGCCAACCACCGCAGCAGCCGCCAGATCGTCACGGCTGCGACGGCAGCGTTGGGCTCGGCGGGTGCGGGGATCACCTCGACGGGCCGGGACGGCCCGTCCGTCAAGTACCTCACATACCGGTCTGGTCGAGCCGAGGCGCGCGGTGTTGCGTCGAGTCTCCTTGGAGCGAAGCGCTCCGGGCGCCCTTGGCACTCGATGGCGGTGCTGGCCCGTACGAACGTCCAGCTGGTCGAGATAGCTCAAAGCCTCGACCTGCTCGAGGTTCCCTACAGGATCGCCGGCGACGAAGGTTCGAGGTCGGCTCTCGACGGTCCGGCTGCTTTCGAGATAGCCGATGAGCAGGCAAGCCAGAGTTCTCCCGCCGGCACAGTCACGCTGAGCAGCTTTCATAGAGCCAAAGGCCTCGAATGGGACTTCGTCATGCTCACCGGCCTCGAGGAAGGCCTCGTGCCTTTCGGACGGGCAGCCACCCTTGAACAGACCGACGAAGAGCGACGCCTCCTATACGTGGCGATGACCAGGGCCGTCGAGGAGCTTCATCTGTCGTGGGCGAAGGTGCGCTATTTCAATGCGCGTCCCGTCGAGCGCCAACCCTGCAGATGGCTCGACGAGCTCGATCGGAGCCCGGCGCCCGCCGACGTCTCGCCCCTCGGAACCCGCCCGAGACCAGACCTGACCGCGTCGCGCAGGCGCCGAAGTGACCTCGGCGACCCAAATGCCTCCCTTAGAGAAGCGATCATCGCCTGGCGCCGTGACACCGCCCGCTTCAGCGGAGTCGTAGCCAACCTGCTCATCCACGACGCGACGATCGACGCGATCGCCGAGACCAGACCTTCGTCGATCGACGAGCTAGCGGCGGTGCGAGGCGTCGGTCCCGTCAAGGCGAACCGCTACGGCCCACAGATACTCCCGTTGCTTCACGCCTACCCCGAGGCTGCCAACCAGTAACCGGCAACCGGCACCTAGCCGCCCGCGGCACCTCGCCAGCGGATCGACCAGAGACCCTCTAGGCAGCGTGGCCGCAAAGTTGTACACTAAGGCATGTGAGTTCTTGGTTCTCCATCGAGGTGTTCGACGGCGTGACCCCGGCTTCTGCTTGGGCGGACGCATATGGGGACGTCTTGAGCGGCACTGCCCTGAGCAACGGGGCTATCGACTGGTCTTGGCACAGCCACACCTGGGGCGTGGTGTTCGAGCTCTGCTTCGAAGACGACGAGGCGTGGGAGCGCTACCAGTCACTCATGGTCGTACAGGCAGCATTGGAGGCCGTGCCCGATCCCCTGACGGGCATCATTGTCTATCGCGGCCGTGGCGGAAGCTCCGGCGCCGGCTTGCCGAGACGCCCCCGCCCCATGTCCGGGTCAGGTGCAGCGTCACTCCCGCTTCCCTGGGAGAGCTACGAAGACTTGTTCACAGGGGTTACGTCGCTCCTCACACCGCCCGTCGCCGCCCTCGTCTAGCTTCCTTCGAGTCGTCAGCAAGGCGCTCAAATCAGACCAGAATCGCCTCGCCCGACGCCGCAAGATGCGTAGCTGCCTCCCGGACCTTTCGTCGCCGGGCGGCTTGGCGACTCCTCGGTCGCCGGAATCTCTTGAGCAGCTATCCCGGGAGGTAGCGCTGATAGGTTGGTACTTTTTACAGCGTATGACTGTATAAAGTACCAATCTATAAGGTTGCATCGAGCGATCGACTCATATGTCGCAGACGCAGCGCGAAACGACCACCAGTTCGTTCCGCCGCGGCTGTCGACTTCAACAAGGCAAGCGGGCTCGACTGAGCCTGCGAGCTCTCCCCGATCGGCCTAATCGCAAACGTCCACGAACACAGGCGCGTGATCCGAAGGCTGCTTGCCCTTCCGGGCGTTCCGGTCGACCAGCGCCCAGCACAACCTCCCAGCTAGGGACGCGGTAACCATGATCAAGTCGATACGCATCCCCCGATGCTCATGAAAGTTCCCCGCCCGGTAATCCCAATAGCTGTAAAGCCTCTCCTCGGGATAGACACTGCGGAACCCGTCCACCATCCCCCACTGCTCCATAGACCGAATCGCGTCTCGTTCCCGGGGAGTCACATGAGTCGCCCCGGCGAAAGCAGCCGGATCCCACACATCCATGTCCGCCGGCGCAATGTTGTAGTCGCCGCACACCGCCATCTCCACACCGGGTCCTCCAAGAGCGTCGAGATGCGCCCCGAGTTTGCCCATCCACTCCAGCTTGTACTCGTAGTGCTCCGAATCCACCTCCCGGCCGTTCGGCACGTACACGCTCGTCACGTAAACACCCCCACATCGGGCGCTGATAACCCGCGTGTCGCGATCTGACACGATCGGCTCTGCGAAGCCGAGCACCGTATCCTCGATACCGACCCTCGACAGGATCGCTACGCCGTTCCACTGACCCGATCCGTGATGGACGCTTTCATAGCCGAGCCCAGCGAACGCTAAGTGAGGGAAAGTCGCGTCCGGCATCTTCGTCTCCTGCAGGCACAAGACGTCAGGTTGCGCGTAGCCCAACCACTCCTCGACCCTGGCCATCCGGGCTTTCAGCGAGTTGACGTTCCACGTAGCGATCCTCATCAACCACCGATCCTAGAAGTTGATGGAAGACGCCCGAAACGAACTCAACTCCCGACGCAACGCCTACTCCGCAACGATGGTGATGATCGTGCAGGCCATCAGGGCCCCTGACCGTTCTATACGGCTGTCGCTAGTAAGAAGGGCCGTGTGGTGGCGCTCAGCAGCTGCGACGTACACGGCATCGGCATATCGCAACGAGGACCGTGCCAACTCCCACCCGCGGTGAACGTCCCGCCACGGTGTCTCCTCGATGTGGATGTCGAGGGCCTCCGCATCCGCCAACGCTGCTTGCAGATCTCCTTCGGCGAGTGGATGACCCGGCCGGTTGGCTGCAGCACGTAGTCCGGACATGACCTCGAAGGCGAAATGCCCCGGTGCAACGAGGGTTTCTGCAGCTGGCTGTGCGGCCAGCGCCGCTCGCGCCACGTGGCCTCGAGGTCCAGGATCGCTGACGGCGTCTATGACCAACGAGGCGTCGACGATCACCTTGTCGAACGTTCGGCCAAGTCTTCAGCCCACTCAGTGTGCGCGGCGTCAATGGCATCCAGCACCGCTAGTCGCTCCGCCTCCGGTACCTCCGGCTGAGCACACAGCCGTTCGGCAACTCTCAACAGCGCCTGTTGGCGACGCAGATAGCTTGCCTGAGCGTGGAGCGCCGCCTTTAGGTAACTCTGCAACGAGGTGCCCTGCGCCGCAGCTGCCGCCCGGATCGGCTCCAAATCATCTGGAGGAACGTCTCGGATCAAGACATTCGACATGCTCCAATGCTAGCACCGGTGATAGCTATATTGCATGCAGCGACCTGGTCATTCGAACGGGTCGCCTCCGAGAGCAGCTGTGGCTAACGGACCGAGCGAGCCTCGGACGACTTGGTCGTGGCACGAGCTTTCGCTACTCCGGCAGTCTTCTTAGCCGCCGCCGTCGTCTTAGCTACTCGGGAGGCTTTCACGGCGGCTGCCGCCTTCGCCGCAGCCGCCTTCCGGGCTGGAGGACCCTTAGCCGTCACCGACTCCGTTGCGACGGGATCCGCGATGGCAGGCACAGCTTTGCGCGCCCGGGCAGCTTTAGCTGGCGGTGCTGATGGTCCCTTGTCCACCGGCGCTGAGAGCTCCGTGGTCCCTGGAACCCGCCGAACGACACGTCTGGGCGCAGCAGCCTTCGAAGGCTTCGCTGGGTCGGCAAGCTCCGCAAGGTCGGCGGCCTTCGCAAGGTCGGCGGCCTTCGCAAGGTCGGCAGGCTTCGCTGGGCCGGCAGGCTTCGCTGGGTCGGCGGCCTTCGCTGATTTGGCGGCCTTCACCGCTTCGCCGCGCTTGGCCACAGCGGGCCGTTCCTCCACAGCAACCGGTTCGCCAAGAGCTGCTTTGCGTGCAGGCGCCCGGCGGCGAGTGGGAGTATTCGCTGCTGGGGGCTCACCCGGGGAATCCTGGCCGATCGGCGGCTCGCCTTGCGCCGACTCGGGTGTCGGAAGTTCGGCTTCGGGCGAAGGCACGGGAGTCCCCGCTGCAGCCGGGGTGGCGTCTTTCCGGGCCCGAGTCGCCTTACGCACCCCCGGAGTCTTGCGCACCCCCGAAGTTTTGCGTGCACGAGGCACGGCGTCCGCGGGCACGGCGTCCGCGGGCACGCTGGCCTCCGGCGAGTCCACGCCGTCACCGTCGTCGGGCTCCGGCTCGTTTCCTATCTCCGCTTCTACCGTCTCAGCGGTCGGAGAGCCGGCGACACGCTCGTTGCCCGGCAATGCCAACTCGATTCCGCGCCGCTGCGGGTCGAGTGCCTGCACCACGAAAGGCAATGTCTCGCCTTTCGCCATTACCTCGCGCGCCCGACGAGGAGCGGGATCGCCCATCGCGGACAAAGGTACGTAGCAGCGTGCGCCGTCTGCCTCGACGAACGCGCCGTGCGACGAGTATTCGAAGACGAGTCCCTCCACGACACTGCCGAGAGGATGAGAGGCGATGAAGGTGATGAAAGCCAGCGGTTCGTTGACGGGATCTGACGGTGGGAGGGCACGGCGCCGCAGCGACGGGCGCGACGACGGCTCGACAACCTCCGCCTTGGCGGTCTCGATCGCCCGGTCGACGCTTCGGAGGCGGCCTTTCACCGCCGAGGACGCCTTCGCGCGCTGGTCGACAGACCGAGCGGGGGCCTGGCCGCCACCTTCGCCAAGCGCGCCCTGCTCGTCGATGCGCGTATCACCGGACGGCGCCTCCTTGCGACGCCTCGCTTCTTTGACGACCTCCCGGCTCTTCGGGCCGCGGACCGGAGTTCGGTCCATGAAGATCCATCCGACGCCGGGCACCGGCTTGCCTCCGACCAAGCGCCCCTTGTCGAAAAGCCAGGCGTGCTCTGCATGGAACTCCTGGAAGGAGTCATTTGACAGGACAGTAGCCCCGGTCTTTTGGGCTATCCGCAGTAGAAAGGCGTCCCCTCGCCCGATCGCCCCAGCCGGCGGCGACACTACCTCGCCCGCCGCTTCGGCTTCTTCGAAGATCGGCAGCTCTAGGGGGTCTATGCGATGACCGAACGAGGCGTCGACCACGACCGTGACCTGGTCGTCGGGGTTCTCGGCGATGAATTCGCGCACCGCCTGGTCCAGCTGCTCGAGGCTCGGCAGGGAACGACCCTCGGTGGCGAGGTTGGAACCGTCGACTATTACTTGCCTTCGTGACATCTCACCCAAGAGTCAAGCATCCGACGGGCGCTTCGTCGGGGATCCCGTGCCCCGAACCTGTGCGCTACCATCCAGGCGGTGATCGCGTGAAGGCCGTACTGTGGGATTTTGGTGGCGTGATCACGGCCAGCCCGTTCGAGGCTTTCGCCGCATACGAGCGCCGGAGCGGCCTCGAAACCGGGTTCATCCGCAAGCTGAACGCCACGAATCCCGATTCCAACGCCTGGGCCCGGCTCGAACGCGGTGAGGTCTCCCTCGAAGAGTTCGGCCTCATCTTCGAGAATGAAGCCGAAGCAGCCGGCGGCCGGCTGGACGCCCGGGAGGTCCTCGACGCTCTGAACGGCCAGATCCGCCCGGCGATGGTCGAGGCGGTGCGCCGATGCCACGAAAGGCTGCGCACCGGTCTTCTCACCAACAATTTCGGCGGCTTCGACTCCACGACCACAAGCTCGGTCAAGGAGCATTTCGACGTGATAATCGAGTCCTCGAAGGTGGGCGTACGCAAGCCGGAGGTCGCCTTTTACCAGATGGCCTGCGAGCAAATCGGGGTAGAGGCGAGCGAAGCCGTCTTCCTCGACGACCTGGGGGTCAACCTGAAGCCAGCGCGGGCGATGGGGATGTCCACGATCAAAGTTACCGACCCCGACGCTGCGATAGCCGAGCTCGAAGTTCTCGTCGGCTTCGGGTTGCGCTAGCACGAACGCCGGCGTTCAGACACGCTCGCCGGCGGCACGCTCCAGGAGGTCCTCCTGTTCGAGGTCGTGCATGGCGTGGCTGCCCGTCGCCGGGGATCCTGAAGCCACCCGACTTATCCTCGATATGGCATAGGCTCCGCCAAAAGCGTCCTGGAGGCGGTCGCGGACGTAGTTGGCCGCGCCCATGTTCGCCGGCTCCTCCTGAAGCCAGACGACCTCCCGGGCGCCTTCGTATGACGCCACCAACGCTGACAGTTGATCGCCCGGCCACGGGTGAAGTTGCTCGACCCTCACGACCGCCACATCCCGGCGTCCGGCGGCCTCGACTGATCCAAGCAGGTCGAGTGACACTTTCCCGCTGGCGAGCACGACCCTGCGCACCTGCGAACGATCAAGTCCCGTCTCCGCCGCGCCTGTCGACCTTGCGGCGAAGCGTGGGTCGTCGAGGATCTCACGGAAATGCCCGGACGTGAACTCG
>JAKCEB010000101.1 GCA_021838305.1 Actinomycetes bacterium
CGGTGGGTGCAGTCGAAGTGATCCGCGAGGCATCCAACGCCGGGGTCGGGGCGGCTGTGGTCTTCTCGTCGGGGTTCGCAGAGGAGGGCGGCGACGGGATAGCCCTGCAGGCAAGTCTGGTGGAGGCTGCGGCAGGGATGCCAATGCTCGGACCGAACTGCCTTGGGCTCGTGAGCGACCCTGCGAACGTGGTGGTGTCGGTGTCGGCGTTCCTCCAACGCCCCCGGCGTAGCGGACCGGTAGGGCTTGTGAGCCAGTCGGGCGCGATGGGCTTCATCCTGGCGGAGCACCTTCGCCGTCGGGGAGTCGGATTCTCATTCTACGCGAGTACCGGCAACGAGGCCGCACTCGGTGCTTCGGATCTGCTCCGGTACATATCCGCGCGACCGGAGGTCAAGGTCGTCGGCTGCTACCTGGAAGGGGTCCGCGATGTGGCGTCGTGGCGCGAGGCGACCCGACAGGCTCGCGAGGCTGGATGCGAGGTCGTGGTCCTCAAGGTGGGAAGGTCGGAGGCCGCGGAGCGGGCGGCGCTCTCGCACACCGCGTCTGCTGCGGGAGATGCGGAGATGTTCGACGCTGCCGCACGAGACGACGGGGTGACGCTGGTCGGCGACGAGGAGTCTTTCGCCGAGGCGGTCACGGCGCTCACGAGGCCGGTGAGGCTTCCGGCGCGCCCCGGTCTCGCCGTCATCACGATGTCGGGCGGGGGAGGAGCGATGATCGCCGACCAGCTCGGGCCGCAGGCCCGAGTCCCCGCCCTGGCGGAGCGGACCAGGACCTCGCTGCGCTCCCTTGGGATCGCCCTAGCCGGGGACGGAAACCCGGTGGATCTGACAGGAATGTTCTTCGCTCACGTCGACCGGTTGGACGAAGTCATCTCCACTGTCAGTGGAGATGACTCGATCGACGGGACCGTGCTTTACTTCACCTTCGGTGATCAGCTGGTGGAGCACTACAGGAACCTGGCGGCCACGCTGGCCGATCGTCCGATCCCGACGTGGTTGGTCTGGGCCGGCGCGCCCGACGGGGAAGTCGAGGCTCAGGTCGGATCTGCGCGGGTCGTGGGGAGTATCCCTGCCCTCGCCCGGGCGCTGGCAGCGCAGCCGCGCGAGTGCCGGGTCGAATTCGGGACTGTCCAGGCCCACAGGAAGACGCACGGCGGCGGCAGTCTCCCCAAAGGGTCGGTCCTCACGGAGGCTGGACTGGCGCCCTGGCTCAGCGCCCGCGGACTGCCCTACGTGGACATGGCAGTCGGAGACAGCCCCGGTGAGGTCGTGGACGCCGTAGAGCGGCTCGGGATTGTGCCGCCATGGATCGTCAAAGTCGACCATCCAGGCGCACCGCACCGGGCCCGCCTCGGGCTCGTGAGCGCCGGTGTGCGAGACCCTCGGGTGCTTAGCGGTGAACTCGAACGCCTCCATGGCATCTCCGAGAAGCTCGGCTTTCACGGAGCCCGTCTAGTTGTAGAACCCATGGTTAGCCACGTCGGGATGTTCTCGCTCGGGGCGTTGCGCCACAGCCAGTACGGCCCGATGCTGCTCGTGGGACCAGGCGGCGACCAGGTGGAGGCCCGGGATGCCCGTAGGGCGGCTGCTTGCCTGCCCCTGACAGATCGCAGCCTTGCGGCGCTTTGCGATCACGCCTCAGGCGTCGCCGGACGGGAAGTCACCCCTCAGGCGCTCGTCGGGCCGCTTCTCGCTCTAGAGTCGCTACTCGACACCGACGCGTGGGTGCTCGAGGTCGACGTCAACCCGGTGCTGGTCACGGTGTCGGGGGGATTGATTGCAGTGGACGCCCTCGCCGGCAGGGGAGGCGCCCGATCCGAACAGCCAACAAGAAACCCCGAAGGGAGCTCCAGATGACCGACCGCAACTCCGTCAGTGCTGCAGGTGAAGCCGAGGGCGCGGATCCCGCCGCCTCGCGAGCTATCAATGGCAGGGCTTCTGTCGATAGGCAACGCGCTTCGGGCGGCACCTTGCGCGCGCCGCGCAGAACCTGCGGTCGTCTGACAGCAGGCCTCGGGGGCCTGGCGCTTCTGGCGGGAATCCTTTCCGCGTGCGGGAGCTCTAGTCACTCCGCGAGTTCGAGCGCGACGACGGCGTCTGGTGGAGCAGCGACCACGACAGCGAACGCTTCCACCTCGGCGCCGGCGAGTTCCGGGGCGGCGGTGTCGATGAACCTGGAGATCTACCTCGGCTCGTTCTACACGTGGCTGCCCTACATCGCCTCGGCGGAGGGATTCTTCGCTAAGAACGGTATCAAAGCGCACGTCATCGGCATCACAAGCGGCGGCCCTGTCGCGTTTGCGGCCCTCGCAAATGGAAGCGCCGACGTCGCGATGGGCGACCTGTCGCTTGCCGGCCCGCTCCTCGACAAGGGGGTAGGCCTGACCCTTATATCGGGCGCCGTGAAGGCCGGCTGGCAGCTGGTCGCCCCGAAAGGTTCGACCGCGCCGACGACGTACCCGAGCAACGTCACATACCTCAAAGGCAAGCCGGTCGGGGTCGTCTCGCTCGGATCGTCGTCCTACTACTTCTTGCAGCAGCTAGCGGTGGCGGCAGGCCTTGGGGCGAGCGGCGTGTCGTATGCCGCGGTCGGCGGCCTCCCCGCAAACTTCATCAGCGCGCTCAGCGCGAACAGGGTGGCCGCCGCGATGGTCTCCCCCGACCTCGGCTACTACCTGACGAACATCGCAGGTGACAAGCTGCTGTTCAACTTCAGCTCGACCCAGGCGCTTACTGGGGCGGGAGGCCTTCTCGGCTCGATCGCCGGGGATGCAGGCGCTGGCATGTGGGCGCGAAACGGCTGGCTCAGCGCCAACCCGGGTGTGGCAGCGAAATTCCAGCTGGCCATGGACGAGGCCGACGTGTGGGTGCACAACCCGGCCAACCTGACGAAGCTGATCTCGACACTGCAGGCAGAAAAGGATCTGGCCGCATTCGAGCAGGGAGCAGGCGCACCTAAGTTCTTTGCGTACGCACTTCCTTTGATCCTCGCCAGCGAGCCCGGCGGGGAGTCCGGAACGGCGAACGTGATGAAGTTCTGGGTCAAGACCGGACTGCTAACCCACACGATCCCGGTTGCCCAGTGGTACTCGTCCACCACGCCCGCCACTGAAGCCCAGGTGACTGCGGCCGCATCCGCCGCCGGGGTGTCGTGATGCCCGGAGCGTCGCTGCGACAGGACGTCGACGGCGGTTCGACGGCGTCGAGCCTTGGGGATGCCGGCGTAACGAGCGTCGTGCGCATATCGGGCGTGCGGCACTCGTTCGCTGCGCCTGACGGATCGCGACGCACCGTTCTAGACGGCATCGACCTTGACATCCGCCGCGGGGAGTTCGTGGCGATCGTCGGCCCCTCGGGTTGCGGTAAGACGACGCTGCTCAACCTCGTCGCGGGACTGGTCAGCGCGGAGGCGGGGAGGGTGGAAGTCCACGGGGGCTCGCCGAAGCTCGGTGACTCGAACGTCGGGTACCTCTTCGCCCGTGACGCCCTGCTTCCGTGGCGCACCGTCCTCGGAAACGCTGAGCTCGCGTTGGAGATGGTGGGAGTCGCGAAGGCCGAGCGACGCCGGCGGGCGGAGGAGCTGCTCGGCGCCGTCGGGCTTTCCGACAGCGCAGGAGCGTACCCGGCCCAGTTGTCGCAGGGGATGCGCCAGCGGGTAGCGATCGCGCGGACTCTCGCCACCCGGCCGGACCTGCTCATGCTGGACGAGCCTTTCTCGGCTCTCGACGCGCAGACGAAGCTCCTTCTCCAGGACACTTTCAGCCGGCTGTGGGCGGATCTGGGGGCGACAGTGGTCCTGATCACCCACGACCTGTCGGAGGCGATCAGCCTCGCCGACCGGGTCGTCCTGATGACTGCCCGACCCGGTCGGATCAAAAGGGTTCTCGAGGTGGACCTTCCCCGGCCGCGTTCGGTCGTCACCCTGCAATCCGACGAGGGATACCACCGTATTTACCAGCAACTTTGGAGTGATCTGAGCGAGGAGGTCGTCAGGCAATGACAGCGCTCGAAGCCAGCCTGGAGGCAGATGCCGCCGTCCGCAACGACTTCGCCGGCGGGCTTGCCGGGGGCGGGTCGGGACAGCGCAGACGGCGGCCTGCCGCGAAATCGGTCAAGGTGAGGGCGATCCAGCTGGTGCTGCTCGTCGCTCTTTTCGGCTCGTGGCAGCTTCTCGCAGCGACCAAGGTTCTGAACCCGGCTTTCGTCAGCGAACCGTCGCAGTACTTCCCGTCGTTCTGGCACGGCGTGGACGGCGGCGGCCTTCTCGGCCTGATCGGAACCACGCTCTACGAAACCTTCGTCGGGTTCGCTTTGTCCGCTCTGCTCGGCCTTGGCGCCGGCTACCTACTTGCGGAGTTCAAGTCGGTTGACGTGATAGTCCGGCCATTCATGACCGGCTTCAACTCGATCCCGCGGATAGCGCTAGCACCTCTTTTCGTCTTATGGTTCGGCCTCGGATCTCTGAGCCGGATAGTCCTTATCGTGAGCCTCAGCTTCTTTATCGTCGCGTTCAACACGTTCGCCGGATTGCAGAGCGTCAACCGTGACCATCTGCTGCTCTCCAGGGTTCTCGGCGCAAGCCGTAGGGAGCGCTTCTTCAAGTTCGTCCTGCCTTCCGCCACTCCTTCGATCTTCGCGGGTCTTCAGCTCGCCTTGACCTACGCGTTCCTCGGGGCGGTCGTCGGGGAGATGCTCACGGGGAGCGACGGCCTCGGCGGTTACCTGGCGCTCAAGATGGGAAGTTTCGACACGACCGGGTTCTTCGGGGGTCTGATCCTGCTGGTGATAGTTGCGTTGGCGGTTTCGGCGCTCGTGAGGGCGCTCGAGAACCGGCTGCTGCGCTGGAGGGCGATCGAACTTGCAGGCACGCACGGAGGGAACCAGTGAGCACACCTCAAACGGCGAGCTGGCCCTCTGTTCCGCCCTGGAGGGGGGTGATAGGACGGACGGTACCTGAGTCCACCCCGGACTGGCCGGCGCGCCCCCAGCCTGGGCCCGACGCCCCGAACGTCGTGGTAGTCGTCCTCGACGACACGGGCTTCTCGCATCTCGGGTGTTACGGGTCGAGCATCGAGACGCCGAACATCGACGCCTTGGCGGCCGGCGGGCTTCGTTACAACAGCTTCCACACGACCGCTCTCTGCTCGCCGACCAGGGCGGCCCTTCTGACGGGGCGCAACCATCACGCCGTCGGAATGCGGGGCCTTTCCAACTGGACGAGCGGTTTCCCGAACTGCACCGGGCGCATACCGCCTGACGCTGCGACGCTCGCGGAACTGCTCAGCGCCTCCGGCTATTCGACGTTCGCCGTAGGCAAATGGCATCTCACGCCCATGGAAGAGACCTCCGCGGCGGGGCCTTTCGACGACTGGCCGCTACGGCGCGGCTTCGACCGCTTCTACGGTTTCATGCAGGGCGAGACGAGCCAGTTCTATCCAGAGCTGTACTGCGACAACCATCCGGTCCCCACGCCCTACGGACCCGATGAGGGCTACCACGTCTCCGAGGACCTCGTCGACAACGCGTTGGCGATGCTCAGGGATCAGCGCTCGAACGCACCGACACGACCCTTTTTCCTCTACTTCTGCTTCGGAGCCACCCACGCTCCCCATCAGGCACCGCCGCAATACCTGGAGAAGTACCGCGGTCGCTTCGACGAGGGCTGGGACAAAGTACGAGACGCGTGGTTCGCTCGACAGCTGGAGCTGGGCGTCGTCCCCGCCGGGACGGACCTCCCGCCCCGCAACGCGGGGGTGCGTCCGTGGGACGAGCTCTCGGGGGACGAGAAGCGGCTCGCTCTCAGACTGCAGGAGTCGTTCGCCGGGTTCTTGGATCACACTGACGCCCAAGTCGGCCGGCTTGTCGGCGGACTCGAGTCGCTCGGCGCCGTCGAGAACACCCTGTTCGTGCTGATATCCGACAACGGGGCAAGCCAGGAGGGCGGCCCGAACGGGATGGTCGACTCCATTCATTTCTTCAACGGTGCGATCGAGACGCTCGACGAGAGCCTCGAGCGCATCGACGAGATCGGCGGTCCACGGGCGAACAACAACTATCCGTGGGGCTGGGCGCAGGCCGGCAATACCCCCCTCAAACGCTACAAGCAGAACACCCACGGTGGGGGTGTTCGTGACCCGCTCATAGTGCACTGGCCGGCCGGCATTTCCGAGCGCGGGTCGGTGAGGACACAGTTCTGCCACGTGAGCGACATCGCCCCGACAGTCCTCGAGGTGGCCGGAGTGGCCGCGCCCAGCGTATTCCGGGGCGTTCCACAGCAGCCGACGAGCGGGACGAGCCTCGCCTACACCTTCGGCGACGGGGCCGGGTCGAAGCCGACGGCGAAGACGGTACAGCACTTCGAAATGCTCGGCCATCGCGGCATCTACCACGACGGGTGGAAGGCGGTCGCGTTCCATCAGCGCTCCACGCCCTTCGACGAGGACCGCTGGGAGCTCTACCACCTCGATCGGGATTTCTCCGAATGCCACGACCTCGCGGCGGAGCGCCCGGAGAAGCTGCGCGAGATGATCGAACGTTGGTGGGTCGAGGCCGGCCGCTACGGAGTCCTGCCGCTCGACGAGAGGAGCGGGGAGCTGTTCGGGATGGCGGGCAAACGGCGACTCGCCGAGATCGGCCGTCGCTTCGTGTTCCTCCCGCCCGTGTCGCACGTCAATTCGGACGCCGCGCCGCCGCTCGGCGCCCGCTCATTTACCATCACAGTGGAAGTCGACCGCCCGAAAGGCGACGAGGACGGGGTGCTCGTCTCGTACGGGTCGGTCACGAGCGGGATTTGTTTGTATGTGGCCGGAGGGCGTGTGGTCTTCGACTACAACCTGTACGGGGTGCACTACAAAGCGACGTCGTCGGAGCTGCTTGCCGGCGGAACTTCGACGGTGGAGGTGGCCTTCGAAAGGACGGGGTCTGCGGCGGCTACGGCGTGCGTCTCCGTTGACGGCGTGTCCGGCGCCACCGTCGAGATCCCGGGGGTGCTCCGCATGCTCTCGACGCTCGGCATGGATATCGGCGCCGACCCGGGTTCGCCCTCGTGCGACGACTACAAGGCGCCGTTCCCGTTCGCCGGGAAGTTGAAGCTCGTCGTATTCGAGATCCCCGAACGCTCCGCCGCTGCTGCCGCCTCCGCTGATGGAGAGGCCCTGGC
The DNA here is from genome assembly GCA_021838305.1 of Actinomycetes bacterium. Taxonomy (GTDB): domain Bacteria; phylum Actinomycetota; class Acidimicrobiia; order Acidimicrobiales; family Palsa-688; genus JAJZAM01. The sequence continues at coordinate 7,165 of JAKCEB010000101.1, forward strand.
GGCTGGCGCCCGGGCCCAGATGTCGCGCCAGTAACGCGCCGCCACGGATATGGTCCCCTCGGGCGCTGGACTGCATTACCGCTTCGATCGAGGTGGAGCGAACGCCGGTTCGGGCTCCGGTCCTGTTAGTGCCGCTGGTCGTTGCGTTGTGTGCCTTGCGTCGCTTGGGCGTCCGGTCAGCGACCTCGACCCGCTGGCCGCAGCGGCACGTCGAGCGGGTTGGTCCTCGATCTCCGTCGAGCTGCCGGGCGTTCCGCCGAGTCCGCTGCCCGCAGTTGGGTCGGACCTTCACGACCTGGCCGCCGGTGTCGCCGTCGCCATCGAATCTGCAGCCGAGGGTTCCCCGATGGTGGTTGTCATCGGTCACGCCTTTGGAAACCGGGTCGCCCGCTGCTTCGCCGCCGACAGACCCGATCTTGTCGGGGGCCTCGTGCTGTTGGGTTGCGGCGGTCTGATTCCCGGTGACAGCTCCGCTCGGGCAGCGCTTGCGCGATGCTTCGAGGTTCCGGCGAGCGAAGAGAGCCATCTCGACGACGTCAGGGAAGCCTTCTTCGCCCCAGGTAACGACCCGTCTGTGTGGGCCGACGGGTGGTATGCGGAGGCGGCGCACGCGCAAGCGGCGGCGGTGGCGGCAACGAGCACGCAGGACTGGTGGCTGCCACCAGCGCCGATCCGGGTCCTGGCGGTGGTGGGTGCCGAGGACCGGATTTCGCCCCCGGCGAACGCACGCTCTCTCGTGGAATCTCTCGGTGAGAGGGGTCGCATGGTGATCGTTCCGCGGGCGGGGCACGCCCTCATCCCCGAGCAGGAGACGGAGGTCACTTCTGCACTGGTCTCCTTTCTGGACAGTTTGTGAAAAAACTCCGGTCACCCAGGTAGCCTTGGGTGATGCTTCTAACCGAAGTCGACCATGTGGCGATAGCCGTGAGGGATCTAGACGCAGCCGTCCAATGGTATGCGGACACCTTTGCGGCGACTGTTTCGCACCGCGAGACGATCGAGCGTGACGGTGTCGAAGAGGCGTTGCTGTCGGTCGCCGACTCCTACGTCCAGCTTCTGACCCCGATACGGACCGACTCGACGGTCGCAAAGTTCCTCGACGCGAAGGGCGAGGGTATACACCACGTCGGCTACAGGGTCGACGACTGCGCCGCAGCGCTTCGCCAAGCCGTAGCGGCCGGCGCAAAGGCCATCGACGCCGAGCCGCGGCCCGGCTCTCGTGGGACGACGGTGGCGTTCCTGCACCCGAAGACCGCCTTCGGGACTTTGATCGAATTGGTGCAAGAGTGAGATCGAGCATTGTCAACCTAAGCGCAGGCGCCGGCCCGCGCTCCAACGACCTGTGCTGGTGCGGGAGCGGGCGCAAGTACAAGCGCTGCCACAAGGGAAACGAGGGCAAGGTGATGCCCGGAAACGTCAGCCAAATGCTCTCCGTCCCGGATTCAATTCCGCCAACCGACTACTACCTCAGCGCGAAACCCCGCCGCTGGGACGAGCCGATGGTCAAGTCGCCCGAGATCATCGAGGCCATGCGCGTCGCCTGCCGGATCGCCGCCGAGGTCCTGGCAGTGACCGGCGCAGCCGTTGCGCCCGGAGTTACGACCGACGAACTCGACCGGATCGCCCACCAGGCCTACATAGACCGTGGCTCGTTTCCGTCCACTCTCAACTACCACGGCTACCCCAAGTCGATCTGCACATCGGTCAACGAGGTCATCTGCCATGGCATCCCCGACGACCGTCCGCTCGCTGACGGCGACATAGTCAACATCGACGTGACCGCCTACATCGGCGGCGTCCACGGCGACTGCAACGCGACTTTCTTCGCAGGTGACGTCGACGACGAGTCGCGGAGGCTGGTGGACGTGACACGCCAGTGCCGGGACCTCGGAATAGCGGCAGTCAAGCCCGGTAGACCGATATCGGACATCGGCCGCGCCATCCAGTCACACGCAGAGTCGAACGGCTACGGCGTCGTTCGCGCGTTCGTAGGGCACGGCATCGGGGAACAGTTCCATCTCCCGCCGAACGTGCCGCACTACTTCAGCCCTTCCGCGAGCACGGTTATGAAGCCCGGGATGACTTTTACGATTGAGCCGATGATCACGGCCGGCTCCTGGCGGGAGCGCATGTGGGACAACGGATGGACCGCCGTCACCACCGACGGTCGTCGCACCGCCCAGTTCGAGCACACCCTCGTCGTAACCGACTCCGACGCCGAGGTCCTCACCGCCGAAGTGTAGGCCGGTGGGTCCGCCCCGGCGGTGTGGGCGGCCGGTCGCGGTTGGTGGGCGCTGATCGGCTGGTGGCGCGCATGGTGGCGGCTGGTAAGGTTAAGACGTGAAAAAGCTACTGATGTTGCTCGCCGTTGTCGGGTTGGGTCTTTTCGCAGCTCAAAAGCTTCGTTCAAGCTGAACGCAACGCCGCTAACCTGTGGCGGCAAATGAACGAACCCTGACAATCAGATCACAGTTTCCTAACAAGTTCTGCCGATAATGCTGTCATGGTCAGCCAAAACTGGAGTGACATCGCTCTGCTCTACCGACGAGCAGGGTTCGGCTTACGCCCCGCCGAGCTGGACACCCTCGCCTCGGGCACGTACGAATCGGCTGTCGACGGTCTGATAGCCGGCCTCGGCAACGCCCCCGACCCGGGCGCTGCGGCCATACCCCTGCCGGACCTCACGCTGCCGCCTAGGCCAGCCAAAGGTGACATCCCGGCATTGAAGGCCTACCTACACCAAGGATCGCTCGAAATGGCGGCCCTGCAGGCGTGGTGGATCGACAAGATGATCGCGACGTCAACGCCACTTCGCGAGAAGCTCACCCTGTTCTGGCACGGCCATTTCGC
>JAKCEB010000102.1 GCA_021838305.1 Actinomycetes bacterium
GTCACAGCTGCAGGGCGCATTCTGGTGAACATGGCACCAAGCCAGGACCTACCGGAAGAGGACGATGACATGACACAGTTCCAAGGACAGCCTGATCCCATGCAGATTCCGTCAGGGACCGAGTCGGAGGTCCCGACGTACACGTATCCGCCGGCGGACGTACACACCCCGCGCAAATCTCATCGCACCCGTCCGGGGGTTGCGGCAGCCCTCGTTGTAGCTACCATCGGCGCCGGGACCGTAGCCGGCCACGTGCTGTGGCCTGCGTCTGCGACCCGCTCCGCGGCCGCTTCACTCCCTTCGAGCAGCGCAGGTTCGAGCGGCATATCTAGCGGCAGCGGCATATCTAGCGGCAGCGGCATATCTAGCGGCAGCGGCATATCTAGCGGCAGCGGCATATCTAGCGGCAGCGGCATATCTAGCGGCAGCGGGATTTCGAGCGGCAGCGGTATATCTAGCGGCAGCGCCTCGGGTGCGGCGAGCGGGTCCGGGACGTCGTCAGTTTCAGGGCAGGGAAGCCCCGCCAACGTTTCGTCGATTGCAGCGAAGGTCGCCCCAGGCTTGGTGGACGTCAACTCCACGTTCGCCTACCAGCAGGCCAGCGGCGCCGGGACCGGCATCGTGCTCACCTCCAACGGGGAGATCCTCACCAACAACCACGTCATCAACGGCGCAACGTCGATAACTGTCACTGACATCGGCAACGGCCAGACATACCCGGCTACCGTCGTCGGCTACGACAAGTCACAGGACGTGGCAGTGCTGCAGCTCGCAGGCGCGTCAGGCCTGAAAACCGCGGTCCTCGGCAACTCCTCGACAGCCCAGGTCGGAACGGGCGTTGCGGCAATAGGAAACGCCGGAGGCGTGGGCGGCACGCCCAGCTTCGCCGGAGGTTCGGTCACCGCCCTCAACCAGTCGATTACTGCAGCGGACTCACTCGACGGTGTAGCCGAACACCTGAGCGGACTGATCGAAACGAACGCAAGCATCCAACCGGGCGACTCCGGTGGCCCCCTCGTCAACTCCGCAGGCCAAGTAATCGGGATGGACACGGCCGCGTCAACTGGAAATCAGCTGCAGGCGGCAGTGAGTCAGGGCTTCGCCATCCCGATCAACGAAGCGTCGTCGATCGCCTCGTCGATCGTGGCCGGCCACTCGACGTCAGTCATCCACGTGGGCCCGACAGCGTTCCTCGGTGTGCTTATCAGCTCTTCAAGCTCCTCGAGCAGCCCAGGCGCGTTCGCCTTCGGATCCTCGCAGGGATCAAGCCAACAGTCGACTAGTGGTGCGCCGGTCGGAGGGGTGATCACCGGCGGCGCGGCCGCAAACGCCGGCCTCAGCGCCGGCGACGTGATCACTGCTATCAACGGCGAGACCGTCAGCTCCGCCAGTTCCCTCAGCACGATCATCGCGTCTGAGAAGCCAGGCCAGACGATCAAGATCACTTGGACTACTCCGGCAGGTCAGGTGCAGACGGCGACGGTAGCGCTCACCGCGGGTCCCCCGGCTTAGCCGGCCAGACACGAACAGCGCCTTGCGCTATGACCACAACGCACCTCGCCCCCTGACTTACCGGGGGCGAGGCGCCGTAGGCTCGTGAAACGATCTCTGGGCCGCCTTCGACACGGACCGTCACGTGGCTGCAGGTCGCGAACTCCACGACGTCGGTAACGACTCCGGGGAGTCCGGTTTCGTCACCTCCGGCGGCGAAGACCTTCACATCATCGGGGCGAACCGACCAGGACACGGCTGTGTCGCTTGCGATCCCGGCGGTGTCCGCCGGGATCGTCGCGTTACCCACCTTTAAAGCGTCTGGGGGGCGTGCGACGCCGTCGAGGACATTCTCGAAGCCGACAAGCCGGGCGACTTCAGGCGATGCCGGCCGGCGGAACACTTCGGTTATCGCGCCCGCTTGGAGCACCCGCCCGGCGGATAGCACGATCACTTCGTCGGCGAGCACCGACGCCTCCTCGGGGTCGTGGGTGACCAGAATCGTCGAGAGGCCCGTGTCTCGCTGAAGCCGGCGCAGCTCCCTGCGCAGTTCTGCTCGTACCGGCGTGTCGAGGGCGGAGAACGGCTCGTCTAACAGGACAACCCTGGGGCACCCCGCCAGAGCTGCGGCGAAACTGACCCGTTGTCGTTGACCGCCCGAGAGCTGGTCGGGGTAACGGTCTTCGAGGCCGCCCAGCCCGAGGCGCTGGATCCACCAGGCGGCGACGTCCTCGCGTGTCCCCACGCCCAGCCGGGCCTGCTCGCGTACGGTCAGTGTAGGTATCAGTCCGTGGCCCTGGGGGACGTAACCGACGTTGCGCTTCTCGGGCGGCTTCGACGTGACGTCCGTGCCTTCGAAGCCGACTCGTCCGGCGTCGGCGCCTAGCAACCCGGCGATCGACTTGAGGGTCATCGACTTTCCCGATCCGGAAGGACCGAGTATCGCCAGCCTGTGACTTGTCGCATTATGGGCGACGCGAAGAGCGAACGAGCCGACCCGAACGTCGATGTCCAAGTCGACCCTCGTCGCCACGAACCTGCCGGGCGTAGCAGGATCAGGGTCGGCCGGTCGGCGCCTCAGAAACGCCGGCCAGCGCAGAGCGAACACGGCGGTAGCTACCCCGGCGGCCGCCAGGACAAGGACGGTCGGCGCCTGCGTGTCGGGGATCCCCGCACCCGAGAACTGCACGTAGGTGTACACCGGGATGGTAAAAGGGTGGTAGGCGACGACCACGTTCGCCCCGTATTCGCCGATTGCGCGCAGCCAGGTGAGAAGCAGGCCCGCCCGTATCGCCTTGTCCGCCACCGGCAGGCTGACCTTCCAGAATCGTGCGAGCCGCCCGTGGCCGAGTGTCGCAGCGAGATCGTCCAACGACGGGTCGATCGATGCGAACGCTGATCGCGCGGCGACGATCAGGAACGGGGCCGACACGAACACCTGGGCGGCGACGATCCCGGCGAGAGAGCTTACGAGTCGGCCGCCGAACAGCTTCCCGATGGTCGTGTACGGACCGAAAAGGTACACGAGGAGGATCCCGGCCATCACCGGGGGCAGCGCGAGGGGCAGGACCACGATCGCTCCTACGACCTTTGCGATCCTCCCGGCGCTGCGCGCAAGCACGAACGCCAGCGGGATACCGACCGCGGCGACGATCGCCGTCGAAATAGTCGCAGCCTCCAGTGAGGTTCGCACAGCCGGCCAAAGGCCGGCATTGCTGAAACCGCTATGCGACGCGCTCGCCAGGCGAACCGCGAACGCCGCCAAAGGCACCGCTAGGTAGACGGCTAGTAAGGCGCCTAACCACGACAGTGTCTTTGACGGCGTCCGCGAACTCAAGACCCGGAGAGTACTCCCGACAGTGCTGGAGGGACGGTACCCGACACCGGAACGGGGCTCGCCACGCTGAGACCGTACTTGGCCAGATCAGCTGAGCCGGTCGGCCCGAGCAGGAACTTCACGAACGCGTCCGCGGCCGCCAGGTGCGGCGCGCCGGCCAGGACGGTAATCGTGTACTTCGCAGCGAGCGGGGAGGGCTCGCCGGTGAGCGGGACGGTCGGAAAGTTCCCTGCGGCCGCTTCGACAGAGTAGAAGAAGCCTGCGTCAAGCTGGCCGGCCTGGAGGCGCCCGACGAGGGTGTTCTCCGGATAGATGCTGCCGCTGTTGGCAGCGAGCTGAGAGAGCGCAGGCTCGTTCTGCGCTGTGGCTCCGGCTTTGAGCGCTGTCACCGTGAGCGCGCCTTTCGGGTCGGTGGCAGGATCAGTTCTCCCTACGAGTATCCCGGGAAGAGCGAGGACCTTGTACCAAGGCATGGTCTTGAAATCCTGGGCGAACTTGCTGGCCGGGTTGTAGCCGATCACGAGCGGGGACTGCGCGAACGTGGCGTACCAAGACGCCCAGTTCCCGTTGGCCGAGCCTTCCAACGCCAAGTCGTTCGCAGGAGCGGCACCGATGAACACGTCACCGACGACCGTTTTTCCCTTGATCTCATTGGCGAGCGCCCCGGCGTTACCGGAGCGGCCCTGGAAGCTGTAGCCGGTAGCTGCGTCGAACTCCGGGCCGAGCCCCTTCTCCATCAAGTCGACGAGCGAACCCGCGTAGAGCACATCCACGGGCCCGCTACCGCGCGCCGTGGTCGTGGACGTCGCAGCCGACGACTGGGAAGCAGGTGACGCTGCGACACTCGTCGGAGCCGACGTGCTGGTCACACCGCTAGCACACGACGCCAAGAGCCCGGCCGCGCCGACAAGAGCACCGAAAGCCCTCAGTCGACGGGTTGCGGGGATGGATGACGGCTCGGCGGGCATGGCGCCACTATAGCCCCCAATAGTCAGACTGTGACTACCGGCCTATGGCGTCCCGGTCCGAAGGGCGTCCGGTGTCAGAGTGGTGCTTGCAACGGCCTTCACGCACGCCAGGAACTCCACGGTGGCCTTCGAGCTAGATAGGCGCCACTCGACTAGCACCCTGTCGAATCCTTCCGACTTGTCGCGTGCCCTTGAAAGGGACTCCACCTGCTCGACGAGCTTGGCTTCTTGGGCGGCGATCAGCCGACCCGGATCGGACCCGGACCGCTGCAGGAGCGCCAGCTTCACGAGGAGCAGCGATCGTACGTCCCTGACGTGGTCAACCGGTCGGTCGAGCCATTCCGTGAGCGCCCGCCGGCCGGACGCGGTGACAGAGACCACGGTTCGGGTTGGTCCCCGGGTCCCCGGCTCGCTCGACACCGGATGGACAAGTCCAAGGTCGCCGAGCTTGTTGACGGCGTTGTAGACGGCCGGCCTCGCCATAGTCCACACCGAGCCGAGCTCACCGCCCGGGGCAAGGATTTGCGCTACGGCAAAGCCGTGCGTCGGGCGTTCACCCACGAGGCCGAGAACGGCCCACTCTCCGGGTGACAGCTCCGGAAGTTTGGACACGCCAGAGGCTACATCGTTCCCTAACATGGGCGAAGTGACTGCTGCGCTTTCCGACGCCGACGTGACCTTCGAAGGACGCGACGGGAACCGCCTCGCAGCGAGCGCCGCAGGCCCTACCGACGGACGACCCGTCGTATTGCTCCACGGCGGTGGGCAGACCCGTCACTCGTGGGCCACGACCCTCTCGTCGCTAGGCGCTCGGGGATGGCGCGTCTACAGCGTCGACCTGCGCGGGCACGGCGACAGCGACTGGGCGAAAGACGGCGACTACTCGTTGGATGCGTTCGCCGCGGATGTCAGCGCCGTCGCGCGGGCGCTGGACGAACCCCCGGCGCTGGTCGGCGCATCTCTCGGTGGCCTCTCGTCCCTGCTCGCAACCGGTTCACATCCAGGCGGCGGACTCGCCAGCGCCCTCGTGCTCGTCGACGTGGCGCCCCGGATCGAAGAGGCGGGCCGCCAAAGGGTCGGCCGCTTCATGCTCGAGCACGTGTCGGACGGCTTTGGCTCCCTCGACGAAGTCGCCGACGCCATTGCGGCCTACAACCCGCACCGTCCCCGGCCGAAGGACCTGTCGGGCCTCCGAAAAAACCTCCGGTATCGAGACAGACGATGGTTCTGGCATTGGGATCCCCAGTTCATGGTCGGGCTTCGGGGGGGTCCCGACGAGACTCGCTCTTCGCTCGCGCCGCCCGGCGTTCTCGAAGCTGCCGCCCGAGCCGTCGATTGCCCTGTCCTGATCGTCCGAGGCCGCCAGAGCGACCTTCTCTCCGAGGATGGGGCACGGGAGATGCTCGAAATGGTCCGAGAAGGCGAGATGGTCGACGTAGCCGGCGCCGGTCACATGGTGGCAGGGGACCGAAACGACGCGTTCAACGACTCGGTAGTCGAGTTCCTGGCTCGCAGGTTCGCGGGCGCGGCGTAGACGGCCGCGCCCCGGCGGCAGACAGCCGGGCCCAGGCGGCATTTGCCGAAAACCACTACCTTTGTCACATGTCCATCGCCATCTCCGATGAGCACCGTTCGCTCGGCGCTACCGTCAACGAGTTCCTGTCGAAGCACGGCGCGCGTGACGCGAACCGTTCGCTGCTGGAGGCTTCTGACGAGGTCCTTCCCTCGTTTTGGGGGGAGCTCGCGGATCTAGGCTGGTTGGGTCTTCACCTGCCAGAAAGCTTCGGGGGCTCGGGTTTCGGGCTGTCGGAGCTTGCGGTCGTCGTCGAGGAAGCAGGCAGGGCGATCTGCCCGGGTCCGCTCGTCGCGACGGTGGTCGCCAGCGCCGCGCTGTGCGCTTGCGCCTCGGAGGATCTTCGCCTTCGACTCCTGCCCGGCCTCGCTAACGGCGAGACGATCGGATCGTTTGCGTTGGAGTCCGATGTGGAAGTCCGCGATGGCCGCCTGTTCGGCTCTGCTCCGGCTGCTCTATCCGCTGCCCTGGCGGACGTAATCGTCGTGGCGGTCGGGGACGACCTTGCCGTTATCGACTCCAAGTCGCCCGGGGTTTCAATCGAAGCACGTGCGAACCTGGACCCGTCCCGGCGCGCGTCACGAGTGGTTTTTGACGGTGCGGCGGCTGAGCTGATCGGAGGCGGCCGCCAGGTTCTAGTCGACAACGCCCGGCTGATCCTGGCAGCTGAAGCGACAGGAGTCGCTCGCCAGTGCACGGAGGAGGCCGCCGAGTACGCGAAGCTCAGAGTGCAGTTCGGCAGGCCGATCGGCACCTACCAGGCAGTCAAGCACCACTGCGCGAATATGGCTGTCGCCAGTGAGCTCGCCACGAGCGCAGCCTGGGATGCGGCCCGCGCTGCGACGTCAAGTCCCGACCAGCTTCGCTTCGCCGCCGCTATAGCAGCGACGCTCGCCGTCGAGGCCGCCGACCTGGCCGCCAACCTCAACATCCAGGTACACGGTGGGATCGGCTTCACATGGGAACACGACGCGCATCTCTTCCTCCGACGGGCTGCCGGCATCGCCGCTGTGCTCGGCAGCGAGGCGGCCGCGATCGAGGTTGCCGACCTCGCCGAAGCCGGGACGCGCCGCAGCCGGGCCGTGGAGCTGCCGGCGTCGGCGGAGGCGCTTCGAGACGAGGTCCGAGCGTTCGCCGCTTCCCTTGAAGGCAAGACCGACGGCGCTCGCCTCGAAGCCCTTCTCGACTCTGGTTACGCGATGCCGCACTGGCCCAAGCCGTGGGGTCGGGGCGCGCAGGCGGTGGAGCAGCTTGTCATCGAGCAGGAGTTCGCAGCCGCCGGGATCCGCCGGCCGATGTACGGGATCACCGGATGGGTGATCCTGACCCTTACCCAGTTCGCCACCGAGGACCAGATCAGCCGCTGGGTACGCCCGGCGTTGGCCCAGGAGGTGATCTGGTGCCAGCTTTTCAGCGAACCGGACGCAGGCTCCGACGCTGCTGGGATCAAGACCAGGGCGAGGCGCGTCGAGGGAGGCTGGGTGATCAACGGGCAGAAGGTCTGGACGAGCGGCGCTCAGTACGCCTCGTTCGGGCTTGCGACGGTCCGCACCGATCCAGATGCCCCCAAGCACAAGGGCGTCACGATGATGGTGATCGACATGCACGCCGACGGCGTCACGGTCCGGCCACTTCGCCAGGCGACTGGCCACTCGGAGTTCAACGAGGTCTTTTTCTCCGATGTCTTCATCGCCGACGACGACGTGGTAGGTCCTGTCGACGGCGGGTGGACGGTGGCGCGAGCGACGCTGGGCAACGAGAGCGTGAGCATCGGCGGGGGCGCCGGGGGAATCGCCACCTCGTACCGGAGCTTCTTCGGCCCGCTCCGCGACCACGAGCAACGCCTCCCGGGCGGCCGCGCGAGGGTCGGCCGCCACATAGCGCGCTCGGAGGCGACGGAACTTCTCAATCTGCGAAGCGCGCACCGCGCGATCTCAGGCGACGCCCCAGGCCCGGAAGGAAACATCACCAAGCTGGTCCTGTCGGAGTTACGCCAGGATTCGGCGTCGATCCTCGCCGCATTGGCTGGGCCAGAGGCATCCTATCTCGACGGGGCGAGCGAGGAGGTTGGCTTGCAGATCCTCTCCGCCCGGGCGCTCGCCATCGCGGGGGGGACCTCCGAAATCAAGCGTAACCAGATCGGCGAGCGGATCCTCGGCCTGCCCCGCGACCCGCTGATCGGCTAGCTGACGACTGTGACCAGGTCTCCTATCGCCAGATCGTTGAACGCCACCTGGGCGGTCGCTTTGGGCAGCTCGACGCAGCCGAGGCTTTGCGGCGATCCGTAGGTGGCCCGGGGGAACGCGTGGACGGCATCCCCACCGTAGAAGTAGTTGATCCAGTAGACCATGTCGTGGTACGTGGTGCCGTTAGGGTTCGTGCCGTTCATCCAGTTCTGGGTGAATCGGATGTAGATCGGATATGTCCCGAGCTGGGTCGCGTAGCCGGGCAGGCCGGTGTTCGCTGCGGCCGTAAGGACCACGGAACCGTTCTCCCACAAGGTGAGCGTCTCGGGCAGCTGCTCGGTGACATACACGTAGGAGTAGGGATTCGGGTCCATCTGCTTTGAGAGCGACGCCTGCAGAAGCGCCTGCCAAAGCGACGGGGTCGCGAGCTGGGCCACCGACGCGAACTCCTCGTTGTAGCCGTCGTAGGCGTTACGGACCGCATTGAAGTTCATCAGCGCGCCCTTGACCATCTGGTTCGCGGCGCCGACGGTCCACTGCGACTGCAGGGACGCCGGTGTCGTCGCCCACCTCCAAGAGAACGACCCGGCGAGCGGCTGGGACATCGACGCCACTTCGCCGGCCATCGTTGTGGGGAGGCTCACACCCGAGGCCGGGGTGAACTTCAACGGTATGTAGTGCAGCTGAGCGAGGATCTGCTCGAGGCGTAGCAGCGAGGCGGGGGCCGTCTGGAACTTGAAAGACTCCGATGCGACGGCGGCCGCGGTCGAGACGCTCGCGCTCGACGAGCCGATCGAGTTGACCGATCGGCCGAACGATACCGTCTCGGTGCTACCGGCGCCGTATCCGAAACCGCTTGGGGTGAAGACAAGCTGGTCCGGCCCTGGCTCGGACCAACTTCCGGCCACCGAGGGACTCAAAGTCGGCCGTGACGAGCCCAGAACTTTCGAGACCGGCTGGTCGAAGGTGACCGAAATCGGGGCGTCGGAGGTCGCGGTCGAGCTTCCGGGTGACGGGTTGACGATAGCCATAGGGGGACCTGTCGGACTTTGAACGAACCAGGTCAGCGTGGAAGGCTGGCTCTGCGGCTGTTCCCACGGTAGCGGGCTGGCGCTGACGGTGACTTTGCCGGCGAGCATGGTCCCCGGAGACGGAAGGTCCGCTTGGGTCGACGGGGCGGCAAGCCGGAGCGTCTTCATAGGCCCGGACCCGAAGCTGTAGTTGACGACGCTTACCGGCGCACTGAAATTGACCGGCAGGTGACCGGGCTGGGGGGCCAGAGCCAACGAGCCCGACGGGCTCGCAACCGGAGTGCGCACCGTGATCGTCTGGGAAGCACCCGATCCGACGAGCCATCCGAGCCACGACGGAGCCGAAGCAGTGGCCGTCACTGTCACGGTCTCGCCTTGGGGCACCGCCGACGCCGGGATGTATCCGCTGCCGGACCGCACGAGGGAGATAGAGTGGCCGGCGGCGGACGCTGTGACGCTGCTCAGAGTGGCGCCGGCCCCACCTACCTTCAAGGTGAATAGATGATTCCGACCGGCAGCGACGGACACTTTCGGCTGTCCGACAGACAGGGCGACGCCTACTCCTACCCCGCCTACCACCGCAAGTCCACCCAGAGATATGAGGACTCGCTTGACGGTCTTGGACATACCACCACTGCCCGTCGAATGACTACGTGCGTGCTTGGCACTCATAACTGCCCATTTCCGAGGTCGAGATAGTCAAAGTTGATTCGTACACGGCGCGGGAGAAACTCCCACGGATGAATTGTACCCCTTTGGCGCCTGAACTGAAGCGCGACTCGCCCGATCTTTGAGGATTTCAACTGCGGCGCAACTCTGTGCCGTCGCCCCGAGACGGTGACGGGGACACGTTCGGGGCGTCGACCAGTCGAAGAGCGAGCGTCGGGCACGCCGCGACGGCTCTGCGGGCGTGTACCCG